>DUCT01000172.1:0-7343 GCA_012959665.1 Myxococcales bacterium
CAGAACAACGGCCAAACCCGGGCCGACGCGAAGATGGGGGCGGGGGCGAAGGCAGGGGCGGGGGCAGGGGCGAAGATGGGGGCGGGGGCGAAGGCGGGAGCGAAAGCGAAGACGCTTGAATTGCAGCGCTCGCTCGACATTTTTCGATGCCATGGGGGGCCGCCTCGCAACTGAAAAATCCAACGGGTGTCCCGTTGGCGTTCTCGCCTAGTGTCCTCGCGAATTCTCGCCCAAGACGTGGGAACGAGCCATGGCCCCTGGCGCATAGTTGATATAAATGGGCGACGACCAGGCCCTCGGTTCGGCCTCAGAGAGACAATCGTCGTCCCTCGGCGACAAAGCACCGCACGGGTCGACCGCCACGCAGGTCCCGCTCTCATCATAACGACAGCCCAGAGGGTTTTTGCCATGAATCAAGAGATCAGGCGCCTCGATGGCCCGGGCGTAATAGACCGTGTCCCGGCGGCTTGGGACAAAATCGTTGTCCGCAAACTCGATCACACACCCCGATCCATCCGCCGGACACGGGAAAGTGCGCCAGGGGTCCTCGACTAGATCGTTGAGGGGTTCGCCCTCGTAGGCCTGGGGCCGAATACGCACGACCTCGATGCGCGATATCGGACGACGCTGATCGCCGGGGTTGTAGCACTCGCCCTGGCAAATCGCGCCAAGTCGCTCGGGGCCAAGCGCGTCCATGGAAAACTCAGGACAACCGGGCTTCTGTTCAAAGGACCCCGCAGCCCGCACCCGGAAACGGGGCAGGCTGGCCCTTTGGGTGGTGGAACCCATGGGCAGGGATCCCCCGGCAGTCAGCAGATCGAACCAGAGCAGGGTGTGCCGTCCGCTCGTGGCATAGACCTCCTTGCGCTGAAGGGCGTCCCAAATCGATTGTCGGTCCCGGCCCTCGGAGTGCACCGCCACCAGTCCTCCGGTCACAAAATACGCCGATGCTCTTTCTATTTCGAAAAGTTGGAGAGGACTCTCCCCACTGGAAACGAAGGGCACGGATTCCGAGACCGGCGCGTCGGCGTCGTTGGTCGAACCAAAGATTCCCCCGCCCACGCCGCCCTCCGCCGAGCCTCTGCCCCGGCCATCGCTCATTTCGCCTCGGGCAAGTTCCTTGTATCCGGTCCCCGGACTGGACGTGTGGGTATCGCTTGAGCCCAGGAAACCGAAATTGAAGCCCTTGGGTTGATCCGGGTTGCTGAAATCCCGAATCGCCAGCATGTACTGCGCCGAGGACCGCGGTCGATAGTTGAATGCGGGCTGGAACATGCCTGGCGCCTGGCCGGCGTCCAGCCAGTCGTTGGCTTCAAAACCGGGCACGGTCTTCCAGCCGGCTTGGCCGGCGTCGAGATAGTTTTGTCGGGCGTCGGCCGCCCGGACCGAACAGGTCTCGGCACTCTCTCCCACCTCGAGGCACCTCTCCTCGATCAGCTCACCGGCCCGCCAACAACTCGGCAAGTACCCGTAGCCGGGAGGCGGGCAAGTCAACGAGCCATCGGCGGCTACCTCGACTTCGCGCCACGGCGGCAGCGGTTCCGAATTTCCGTGACCCGAGTACACCTCCACCAAGGTCTGGCGTTTGGGATCATGGCCCGGCAATTGTTTTCGCCAATCCGAACCCGCGGGTGAATAGATCCCCCAAGCGGTGCCATGGGGAATCACCAAGGAGGGAAAGCCCCAGTCGTCGAGCTTCGCAAACAAGGTCTCGGGCGTGGTGGCGCTCTCGATGCAATCGGCGGGGAGATCACGAACGGGCACGTTCTCCGGACAGGCGGGCGCATTCGCTACGTCGCTCAAGAGCCGAACCATGTCGAGGCCGCGCCTTCCGTTGAGGGCAAGCATCCCAAGGCGCGCGCCCAGGGGCAGCTCCCCCGCAATGCTGCCCAAAGCGCCAGGCGGCGCGGAACTGATCGGGCGAGTCGGGATGGCGTCATCGCTCGTCTCCAGAAGAACCACGTTCTTGTGTCCGTAGTGGTTGTCCGGGGTCGTACCGATATGGCTCCACTCCCAACCGAGATAGGTCACCAGGTCGGGGTTGGCCGGGTCTCCGGCCGCAGCATTGCACTGGCGCACGGATTCCACCGTCTGCTTCCAAAGGTCCGTGGTCAGAGTCTCGGCATGGTCGTTGATGGACCAGAAATCAAGGCCCGAGCAATAGCGCGCGAAATCACAAGCGTCGGCGGGTGGGCGACTCCCCGCGCCCCCGGCCATGGGGAGGTTCATCATGAAGGCGTCGAAGCTGAACGTCGTGTGGACGTGAAAATCGCCGAAGAGCACCTGCTTGGAGGAGACGGAACCCACACTGGCGGCGGTGGATGCCTGGCGAGCCAAGAGCTCGGCCACGTGTTGGGGCGGCCTAGCCTGATTGGTGATCACCCCATCCAGCTCCGGACGGCCCAACCAATCCATCCGAATCACCAGAAGAAACACCCCCACAAGAGCCAGGAGCACCCCTACGGTTCCCGCAATCTTCTTCACCATCAGTCAGCCCCCTTTGATATGGCATTGATGCTGCCATAACTGCACCCGGAGAGCTAGAGCCCGAAAGAGCGCCCTGGGACCGACACGGGAATGAGAGAATAAATTCACCGCCCCAAAGCCGAAACCAGCGAGCTCCCCGCCTACGCGGTCATCCTCGACGCCATGGCTTCGACGACTTGGGGATACATTTCTGCCTTGAGTCTGGACATCACCGGCGCGGCCTTGCCGGCCAATCCCGCCGCCAGTTCGACGGCAGACGAGACGACGTTGGCTTCGTCTTCCACTTGGTCGACGATGCTTTGAGCCAATGTCCGTTCTCCCGAATAACGGGTTCCCGTGGCGATGACCTCGTGCGCGGTTTGAATCGGCAGCCGAGCCTGGATCAGGGCTGTCATCCCCGGGTGAAGCGGCATGCCGAGATCAATTTCGGGCAGACAGAAATAGCCCCGGTCCTTGCGCATGATCCGGTAGTCATGAGCCAAAGCAATTTGGGCCCCGGCCCCCAAAACGGTTCTCCCCGGCATCCATACGGAGGATCAGAACCTCCCCCTGCTTTTCCAGCGTCAACATATTGGCTGTGCTCCTTTGGGTCGGGACGGGGTTCGGAAAAGGCCCTACGGCGCCCGAATCCTAAACAAAGCTTCGGGGGATTCTTGTGCCAAGAGCCTGCCCGAGGAACCTAACCAATGCACCTGCTCCCGAGTCTCCTCTGGACGAAGCCCGAGACCAAGGGAAACGAGCGAAGCTGAACGGGGGGATCGCTGAGGAACCTCGTTGGACCGGGCTTGGTCACCCCGTAACGGCAGAGGGCCAATTCGTCACCGCGGTGAAGGGACCGAGGCCAATCCGAGGATTCTCCCGGGATCGCTCTGGTGACCGATTTCAGCCTTGCCCTATAGGCCGTTCGCGAAACGGTCAAAACCTCTCCGCCTAAGGTCTTTCGGGTTTGCTGGAGAAGGTCGGGAAGCGGCTTGCCAACTCCCATACTTGCCAGTTCCCATATAAGGGGCCTCGCCGGAAGACTTTTCGGGCTAATTCCAGAGAGCCCTAGGTCAGAAACCCTCGACAAAAGGTTTCGGATGAGACCCTCCACACCACGATCGGCTTAACGCTGGGTGCTCAGTCAGCTGAATCCAGCTGGCGAAACCGACGAATACCCAGATACTGGACGACCGAAAACCCAAGCACCACATAGGCAATGACAATCGCGCCCAACTCCCCCGTACGACTCATCTCCACCATAAGAACGAAAGGGATCGTTACCGCGACCCAGGCAGCATCGCACCACACGATTACCTTGGCAGGAGCCAGGGGGGAATGGTCTCCCGAGAGCAAAGCCAACCAAGGCCGGCTGAAAACCCGAGGAGCCCAACTCCCAGGACAACTAGAACCCATGAAGTTGTCCAGCCAATTGCCAAGGCCAGAGGGGATGAGGCCAGTACGAAAGCCATACCCGAGAGAAAGGAAAAGCCGGCATTACCCCCCAAACTGAGTCTCAACAGGCGTTGCGGATCGTGTTGAGGAACGTGTTGAGGGACATGTTGAGGAACGTGTTGAGGATCGTGTGAGGGTCGCTCAAAGCCTTCCTCCCGTAGATTTTCGGACCACCGCGATCGAACTGATAAGGCCAGATTACCAGAATTGATAATACAAGTGAACACTCTAGTTATTCCTAGAAACTACGGAGGGTAGCCCCAGTCTCGAGGCGCTCCAGAAGTCTCCTCCTCCGGAAAACCCTCAACTCAGCCCATTGCCTTTGTCAGGCCCAAGTTGTCAGGCCCAAGTTGTCAGGCCCAAGTCAGCAAGGGCGTCCGATGCACGAGCCAAGATCTCTTTCACAATTTTTGATTTCGCATCCGCATAGTGCTGGGTGAATTTCCATTTTTGAGCCGCGAGCTTGCGCTTGGTCCCTTCGTAGAGCAAGCGATCGCCCTCTTCCCGGCGAAGCCAGTCGCGGAAGAGCAACATCCGGTCAATTTCAGGGCATCCGGCAGAGAAAATATGCAGGTTTCCGTCAAAGCGGGAGAGTTTGAAGCAGCGGTGTTCATACCAGTCCGGCTCGCGAATTCGAAGTGCATACCCCTCGGATTCCAAGGCCGGTCCATAGGATGCTTCATCGGCCGAGTTCCTTACGGCCAGAATCATGTCGATGACAGGCTTCGCACACAATCCCGGTACCGAGGTCGACCCGACATGCTCGAGCAGCAGTACTCTTTCGCCGAGCACCTCCCTGATCCGGACAGCTTCCCGGGCGAACATCGAGGGCCAGGCGGGGTCGTAGGCCGCCAAATGAATCGTGCTGTTCAAGGGGACTCTCTCGCCCACCGTCGCGATGCGAATTTCCTCGTCTCTTCGGGCCAAGTCTGAGACAGGCTCGCTCTCGGCGTTTTTTTTCCCGGCACTTAAACCTCCTGGGGGAAATGGGTAACCGGCGACCTCTAGCTCATCCCCGCCCGAGTGCCGCTAACCCTTGGCGTCCGCCACCGGAAAACCGGCGTGCTCAAGCTCATCCATCATAGAACCCGGGCGGATGAATTCCGAGGAGTCGGCGTTCCCGGACGGACCTGATTCGCGCCTTGGCACTGGCATCGATGTGGTGAACAGCCTGGGTCGGTTTGATGCGCTGGGCGATGTCGCGTCGGCCATAGTGGGCCTGCAGGAAGAAGCGCCCCGAGTCGCCGACCCGAGTCGGCAGCCGACGATGCCAAACATCCGAGACGAACAAGGCCACATCACCGGCCTTTGCGGTGAGAGGCTTCACCCCCATCGAGTCCCACGTCAAAGATTCTTCCATCAGCCGGCGGACGGGCGGCGGCCTTCCCGACTTGTGGGACCGGGGAATCACGCCGGTAGGCCCGCATTCGATCGGGCAATCTTCGAGGAAGATGTGGCAACCGATCGCGAAGATCGGATACGGAATCTTCGCCGGCCATTGGGTTCCCTTCGCGCGGGGAACGTGGGGCCCGGCATCGATATGCCACGCGCCCCCGCGACGACTCTTCGAATCGGCGGGATTGCGCCAACACGTGTTGGCAATTAGGTGACAATCCTCGCCGAGCAGTGGTTCGATAACGTCAAGAATTTCACGCCGGGCGACCATCTTTTGGGCGCGGGGGCTCTTATTGAACATCTCGTAACGAAAATACTCGTCATCGATCTGTGCTCGGCCATCCGGGGGCTGTGCCCCATAGATGTCGAGGATTTCGCGTCGCAGGGGCGCGATGGCCCGGGGACCAAAGGCTTGACGAATCACCGCATAGCCCTCGCGCTCCAGCTTGCGGCTCGCTCGGGGAGCGGGCTCCTTCCGTGGGTACAAGTAGCCACCAAGGCGTCTTAGCATCGAACAATCCTAGCTAAATGAATCTGGGAATGAAACGCGAAATGCGCGTGTGCCTCAGCACCGGGGTCCCGGGGGCCTCACCTCGCTAAGGCTCACTACTCGGGTTCCATCAAACTCGAGATCGCCGAACTAAAGATCACTGCGCCGCAACTTCCAGACCTGCTCCGCGGGCCAGGCCTCGGCCCAGGATCCGGGCGTGCCGTATTGGTCCGAGCTGCCTTTGGGCGCCTGCAATTCGAGATAGTCGAGGACCTCAAAGCCGATCTCTCGAAAGAGCCGCATCCAGTTGGAAACCGGCATGTTGAATTCGATGCCTCCGGGATCCTCCGCGGAGTTCGTCCAGTCGAGCCGACCCAAATCGAAATAGCTGCGATGAAGACGCGCGTCGTTGTCACCTCCGTCCGCAGGCGTACAGATCATCGAGAGCGGGCTGTTGCCGAGGAAAACGAGTTCGCCGCCCGGCTTCAGGATACGGTGGGCTTCGGGAATCCAGACCTTCGGATCGCACCAGATCGCGGCCCCGTACTCACTGATCGCAAAATCAAAATGTTGGTCCGGGTAGGGGACGGTTTCTGCGTTGCCGTGGTGAAAGGTGATCGGGAGGTCGTGCTCGGCGGAGAGTCGTTTCGCCGTGGCGAGCTGCTTTTCCGAGTTGTCGATGCCCACGACTTCCGCCCCGCGCCGGGCAAGCCAGCACGCCACATAACCGGTGCCGCACCCCAATTCGATCGCGCGTGTCCCCGACATATCGTCGGGCAACAATTTCAGCTGGGCTTCCGGAATGTTCCAGCACCCCCAGCCAGGGGCATCGGTTTTCCACCCCCGCTCGCCCGAGGCCACCCACTGGTCGGCCATGCCATCCCAATACCGGCGATTTTCGGCCACGTGCTCTGGAAGTTGACGGTCGCCCTTGGTATCGGTCATGAAATTTTATCCTTGGCTGTGATTGGGATACGCGAGTCGGGAAGTGGATTCAGTCGCTGTTGTCCCCAGGCAGGGTGGCCGCATTTTTCGCCTGATGGGGCCGAACCCGAAAGCCGTCGGGAAGATCCTTGCCGTAGCGCTGGCGATGGAGTTCCGGAACCGTGAGCCGGGGAAGGTCGTCGCTGATGCGATCCCATTCGGGCACGAACTCGATGAAGATGTGCTTGTCCGGTTTCAGACCGGGGTCCGCGTCGAGCACCCCAGCCGGAACCTCGACCCAGTCCCCCTCGGGCTCGGCCGGCGGCACGGGGCTTCCGCAGGTTCCGCAGAAATACGAGGTATACGCGGGCGGGCGGTAGAGGAGAGGGGCCTCGTAGGCACAGATGGAGTCCGCCCCAGAGATCGACCGATAGTCGGCTGTCCGGACCCGGATCATCGGGAGCGACGACGCTCCACTCAATTTGCGGCACCGATTGCAGTGGCAGAGCTCGAAGGGGCCCGCGACCGCATCGATCTCGAAACAAACTTCGCCACACAGACAACTGCCGAGGATGGCCATCACGCTCCAATCAATGGGGGTCAGGACCCCAAT
>DUCT01000172.1:7353-8174 GCA_012959665.1 Myxococcales bacterium
CGTATTAATATCGCGTATTAATGTCGCGTATTAATGTCGCGTATCAATATCGCGTATCAATATCGCGTATCAATATCGCGTATCAATATCCCCTATCAATATCCCCTATAGAATACAAAAGAAAAGCGCAGCGCTGCCGGGCCTAGTGCTGCGACGTGCATTTAAAGCAGGGCGCAAGATCACTTGCCGAGCAGGGCGAGCGCTCACAAACGCCAAGGGGTCCTTCGGCGAGCCGGCATTGAACCCCCGACTCTACGCAGACCACAGGCGGGTCGGGGGAGAGAAGGCTCGGGTCGCACCCAAGGAGACTCAAACCCGCGAGCAAGCCGCTGAAGAGCACGCGGATGGGAACGCTCGCAGGCGCGCGCCGCACGCCGGTCAGTCCGTGACCTCGACGCCCCGCCAGAACGCCACTCGGTTCTTGATCGCGTCGGCGGCCGGCTTGGGCGCGGGGTAGTGCCAAGCTGCGCCTGAGTTCTTGTTTCCTCGGACCACGAGATCGTAGTAGGCTGCTTCGCCTTTCCAAGCACACGACGACCTTTGATCGGTGGCCACGAAGAACTCGCTCCGAATGGAGTCCGCGGGGAAGTAGTGGTTGCCTTCAACCACGACGGTCTCTTGGCTCTCCGCAATGACCTGATCGTTCCAAATCGCTTTCATGCACCGGCCTCCGCGCCCGGAGTTCGCCCCAACCCACACGACTCGACACCACACCGCGGGTGAGGCCAGACAACTGCTCCTCTTCCAGACTACCACTCATTTTCGCTTCGTCGTCGTCCAACAAGCTAGACACAGCAATTTGAGCGGCGGGGCGGGGCGGG
>DUCT01000172.1:8283-16443 GCA_012959665.1 Myxococcales bacterium
GTCTTCCCGGCCCGTGTCCTAGGCGCGTGTGTCCTAGGCGCGTGTGTCCTAGGCGCGTGTGTCCTAGGCGCGGAACCGCCTTGACGTTCCCGACAGCAGCGCCAAACCGGCGCCGAGCAAGAGCGCGCTCCCGGGCTCGGGAATGGGCGTGGCTCTCACCAGCCAGTCGTTCGTACCCGCGCCCTCTACCCAACCCCGTCCCACCGGGGTGTCCGCGTCGCCGTAAGCGGGATGGCCGCCCAGGCGGTGGCCATCGGCCAGGAAGTCGAAAGCCGATCCGGAAAGGTCCTGCTTACCCGTGAGCGTAACCGTATTCAGCGCTGGATCCGTCAGGCTCCCATTGCCGCCCGTAGCCGTGAAGCCCAGGTTGGCACCCGCGGCCACGACGCCCGTCAGCGTGTAATTGACGGTCCACATCTCGGCGGCCTGGTTGTTCCACAGGGTGCCGACGATCGTTGCGGTTGCGCCGCCGCTCCAAGTCAACACGGTACTCGCGCCGTTCAGTTCGGTGCTCAGCGTCAGTCCCAAGTCATCCAAGCGCAGGCCATACGGGGGCGGAGAAATATTCCCGTCCGGATGGTCCAGCAGTAAGAACTGACCGGGAAGAATGACCCCCGCGGAGGCGCTCGGTGCGACCATGGGCGCGGCGAAAAGAAGAGCCAGAAGCGCACCTAATAATGCGAGTCCGGCTTTGCGAAAACGGCTGAGCTTACGCGAATTTCCTGTCGACATCGTGTTTCCCCTCCCGACTCTCTCATTTTACTTTCGGGCGGAAACAAATTACAAGGAAATTCTATTCCTCTTTTGAGTTCTTTTCCGGCGCCCAGCAAGGAAAACGTTTTCAGTCAGCCCGGGTCGAATTTTCCTGTGAAATTTAAACGAGCTAGAACCAAACGAATTCTTGGGGCGCCCCCCTGGGTGCAGTTAAGGGCGCATCTGGGAATCTTTTGGCGTTCCACATCCTCCATCCGTCACGGCATTGATCGTTGACTGGACGGGGACGCGCACCCATTATCCCGCCCGAGAGCCACCGAGGTCAACAGAAGTGGGAAGTCGCCTCTTCCGTTCAACGCCCTGTCAGCCGTCATCCGCCCGTTCCAAGAGCCACGCATAGCCCCGGACGAGTTCGTCGCGCCCGCCCTTCTCGGACACCTCGCCGTGTGCAACCACGATGCGTTCAAAGGGCCATTCCAGAATACGCTTGAGCGATTGACGAAAGGCGACACGATCACGGACCAAGATCCGCTCGAGGAGCGTGGGAGAGAGCCGTCCGTAAGTCCCACCCAAACGGAAGGCGAGGCGAGTCAGCGGTGGGCTACTCGCGCCCACGTTAAAGGCAAGGTCGGTCACGATGAGTGTTGCGCTGGGACGGTGAAAAAAGACAGTCTCGCTCGCAAACGGAAAGCCGACGACGAGCACCTGATCGATCACACCCTGCCAGCCCGGCTCGGGTTCATCATCGAGGACCCCTGTGATCACCAGGTCATCGCGCTTAGTGTCAAGCCCGGGGGCCACGAAGGTGGAGGCCTCGGGAAAAATTAGCTGCCACTCGCCGACAAAGAGATGGTGGAGCCGGTTGGGCGCGATGATGTAGGCGACTGTCCCAAGCGCCCTCACCTCGCGGACAAGTTCAGGGGTTGCTTCAATCGGAGAATGCAGCAGCAGTTTCGATCCAGAAAGGCGCACGATCGTCATTCGCGCCCCGACCTCGAACCCAAGAAATCGTAGGGGAGAGTCGGCAATCCAGAGATCGGCATGAAGCTGTTGCAACATGGCCATGCATCTTCCGATAAGCGGAAACTCAGCGGCCGGCAGCCCTTTGCCGTCGGGGCTGAGAAACCTTCTCTCTATTCTATGCGCATCCGAAGAGAAAGCCCGGGGGATCGCGTTCGGCCGCATCGGGCGGGGTTTTCGATCAGCGCCCGGATCCCGAGAAAGCCACCGAAGGAGCGCGGGGGGAGCCTTCCATACAAGCCGCCACGAGGGGGCACCGATCCCAGCAGCGGAGGTTTAGACGCCGAGATCCCCTCTCCCAAAGAGCGCTTCAAGGGTGACCCCGCGCTCGGCAAACGCTTCAGCGGCCCCTTCACCGCGATCCACCAGGCAGAGCACCCGAGCCACTTTGCCCCCCGCGGCTTCGACGATGTCGAGGGCTTCGAGCGTCGATCCCCCCGTGGTGGTGGTGTCCTCGAGGAGCGCCACGGTTTGGCCCGACGCGAAGCCGCCCTCGAGTTGGCGACCCAAGCCGTGTTTCTTCTTTTCCTTGCGCACAAAGAAGCCAAGCAGATCGTCCGCGCGCTCGTCGCTTGCCGCCGCGCCAAGCACCGCCGAAACAAAGGGCACCGCGCCCACCGCCATACCGCCCACTGCCGCCACGGGCGGGCCCGAAAGCAGCGCCTCCAGGGCCAATTCACCCGCCAGTTTCACCCCGAGCGGACGCATCAGGGTCTGACGCAAGTCGAGGTAGAAATTGCTCTTGCGGCCACTGGCCAAGGTGACTTCCCGGCGCTCGAACGAAACGTCGAGAATAAGATCGAGCAGTTGCTGGCGGCGAGTGTCGGTGTCGGTCAATCGTCTGTCTCCTTCGGAGATGCGCCGGGCGCGGCGCTCCGGGACTGATGGTTTTCTATTGCTTGCGAATCCCCAAGGCAAACTCGGCGATCAGCCGGTTGTGGAGTTCACTCGTGCCTTCGCCAAATTCCAGGGACTTCGCCTCCATGAGAAGCCTGCCAATTTCATACTCCTCGGTGCACGAGTAGCCGCCAAAGATTTGCATACCGTCCAGGGCGTTCTGCACCGCTGCCTGGCTAGCGCAAAGCTTCGCCATGCTGCTTTCCAAGCTGGCGCGCTTAATGCCGGCATCCTTCATCCGGCCAAGCCGGTAGACGAGCAGCCGCGCCTGCTCGGTGCGGCACACCATGTCGGCCACCTTCTGTTGGATCATCTGGAAGCCGCCGATCTTCTCACCAAAGGCCTCGCGCTCCATCGCGTAGGGGAGGGCAAGATCCAGGCAACGCTGGGCCTGGCCGACGCAGCGCGCCGCCACGGAAAAGCGGCCGGTATCCAGAGCGGCGCCCAGGATCGGGAAGCCGCCGCCCGGCTCGCCGAGCAGAGCGGCGTCGGGAATGAACGCATTCTCGAAATGCACCTCCGCCAATTTATCTCGCTTGAGCGTCCGCATGGGGAAGTCGCGAATGGAGAGACCACTCTCCACTGCCCCGGGGTCGAAGGCGAAAGCGGTCACGCCCTTGTGCTTCTTTTCGCGATCAACGCTGGCCACCAGGAAGAAGAGCCCGGCATGGGCCGCGTGGGAGATAAAGACCTTGGTGCCATTGATGAGCCAACCGTCGGCGACTTTCGTGGCCGTGGTCTGCATATTTCCGAGATCCGTGCCGCCGCCAGGCTCGGTGAGACACGCGGAGCAGAGGATTTTGCCCTGGGCAATGCCCGGCAGAAAGGCGGCCTTCTGGGCCTCGGTCCCGAAACCCAGCAACGAGCCCGCCGCCAGGGAATTCGCCACCGAGATCACCGAGGCCACCACCCAATCCACCCGGGCGATTTCCTCGCAGATGATCCCATAGGTGAGGAAATCGCTGAAGGACCCCCCGTACTCCTCGGGGATCATGGGACCAAGCAAGCCCATCTCAGGGAGCTTGGCGATGAGTTCCGTCGGGTAGCGCTCCTCCCGCTCGTACTCTTCGACGTAGGGAAGGATTTCCTTCTCGGCGAACGCCCGTACGGTTCGGCGCACCTCGCGCTGGTCGTCGCTGAGGTCGAAATCCGCCATCCGGTCCAAGGCGTCGCTCATCGGGTCTTCCGATCTCCTTCTACAGAGCCTATGGGCCCAAAAAAGGCCCGAGAATCGGGGCAATATAGCCCAATCAGATGGCCCAATCAGCGATGCCCGTGGGGGATCGACACAGGCGCCGCACTTCCGTAACCTCCGGCCTCCGCGCGATCCACATACGGACCCGGCGCATTTCCGCAGGGCCGTGAGCAAAACCGACGGGGCGCCCCACGGCGAACCGATCGTTGACACGATCTGTAGGTAGAAGGAAAAACCCATGAAGAAGGCCACCCAAAAGCGAAATCGGGGCAAATCCTCCAAGCACCGCGCCAAGCTCAAGCAGAAGCATCGCCGGGCCCGGCGCCGGGCGACCGGCGGCGCCCGCTCGACCTATCGCTAGACGCTTGGGCCCGAGGCCGCCGCGCCATTCAGCCGGGCCATTCAGCCGGGCCAATCAGCCGGGCCAATCAGCCGGGCCATTCAGGGGATCGCTTCAGCTGGCCCCGCGATGGATCGCGTCTGTGGATCCTCTCGATGGATCGCGTCTGTGGATCCTCTCGAAGGATCCCCCCGACCGATCCTCTCAACCGATCCTCTCAAAGGGAAACGGCCGACGTCAGTTCTTCGGTTGCCCGGTCCAGGGCTTCGTCCACCGCCGCCTCCCACCGCGAAGCCGTCTCGGCCGCTTGACCGGCTTCGGGAAAGAGCAGGGCACGGGACGAATTCACCAAGCCGCCCTCCAGACCCCGGGGTCCGGGAACGAAACTCCCCACCGCTGCAGCCGCGCTGGCGCCCTGGGCCCCATAGCCGGGCACCAGGAAGAGCGCTTTGGGGAGCAGGGCGCGTAGCCTCTCGGCCTGATCGGGATACGTCGCCCCGACCACGATTCCCAGGGACGACCAGCCCGTGCCCGGGCCTTTGAGTTTGTCGGCCAATTCACTCAGGCTTGCGGCCAGGCCCTCGTAAACCGGCCCCCCCTTCTCCAATAAACGATCCTGTAAATCTCCCGAACCGGGATTGCTCGTCTTGGCGAGCACAAAGAGACCTCGCCCGTAGGCGGCGGCCCGCTCCACAAAGGGCGCCAGGGTGTCGAGGCCCATGTAGGGGTTGAGGGTAATCGCATCGGCCTCGGCAGCGGCCCCCGGCTCCAGGTAGGCCCGGGCGTAGCCCTCAGCGGTGGACCCGATGTCGCCGCGCTTGGCATCGAGCACGATCAGCAGCTCACGCTCCCGGGCCGCGGCCATCACCCGCTCCAGCACGGCCAATCCCGCCGATCCCATCTGCTCGAAGAAAGCGATCTGGGGCTTCACCACGGCGACGCGCCCGGCCAGGCGATCGAGAAATGCCAACGCCAGGGCCTCCACGGCGCCCGGGGTGGCGGGGTCCGTGGCCGTCATGCTGCCCTGTTGAAAGAGCGGAGGGATACGCGCCAGGTGGGGATCGATCCCCGCGCACAGGGGATGACCGATCTCTCGGGTCCGTACCATCAGATCATCGGCAAAATGCAATCCCAAAGCTCCTTCCTGCCGAGCCAGAGAGTCGCAAATCTGCGCCCCGCGATCCAATCCGCTGGTTGGGATTTCGTTTTATTCCCGGGATCAACTCGGCCCCCCAACCCCCACAATCGCCGCTAGCCTCTGCGCGTGTCCTTCCAGTTTGACCTCGAAGCCACGTCCGGGCAGGCCCGGGCGGCGACCTTCTCCACGCCCCACGGCCCAATCCGGACCCCGTGTTTCATGCCCGTGGGCACACACGGCGCCCTCAAGGCCATGACGCCGGCCCAGGTGGCCGAAACCGGCGCCCAGGTGGTGCTCGCCAATACCTATCACTTGGCCCAGAAGCCCGGAGAGGGATTGGTCGAAAAACTCGGCGGCCTGCACGCCTTCATGCAGTGGCCCGGTCCCATCTTGACCGACAGCGGGGGCTTCCAGGTTTTTTCCCTGCCCGGCGTCGAAATCGCCGACAAGGGCGTGCGCTTCAAGAACGAACACACTGGGGACATCATGGACATGACCCCGGAGAGCTCCATCGAAATCCAGAACCGCCTGGGAGCGGACATCATCATGGCCTTCGACGAGTGCACCCCGTACCCGGCCTCGCGCAAACTCGCTGCGACCGGAGTCCGGCGTACCCTGGCCTGGATGGAGCGCTGCATGAAGGCCCATGGCCGCCCCGACGACCAGGCCCTCTTTGCCATCGTCCAGGGCAGCGTCTACCCCGAGCTCCGTGCCCAATGCGCCGAGGGCCTCGCCGCCCTCGATTGCCCCGGCTACGCAATCGGCGGCGTCAGTGTCGGCGAAGGCCACGAACTGCTCTGTCAGGTCACCGAGAGCACGGCGCCTCTGCTGCCCGCCCAAAAACCCCGCTATTTGATGGGCGTCGGCCTTCCCGAGGACCTGATCGCCTGCGTGGGCTACGGGGTCGACCTCTTCGATTGCGTCATCCCCACCCGCTACGCGCGCAGCGCCACGGTTTTTACTTCTCGGGGACGGTTGCGGCTGACCCACCGCCGCTACCGCCGGGACGCGTATCCCATCGATGTCTCCTGCGATTGCTATGCGTGCAAGGACGGCGCCTTTAGCCGGGCCTACCTCCACCATCTGTTTGCCGCCAACGAGGTGCTTTCGGCGATTCTCTGCTCCATTCACAACGTGCACTTTTATGAGTCGCTGATGGCCCAGGCCCGGCAGGCCATCCTCGAAGACCGCTATGCTGATTTCGCCGGGGAGTTCGCCGAAGCCTACGGGCAGGCCGAAACTGCCCAGTCGTCGGCTCCAACCCGCTGATTCCAGATGCCCTCGGCTCGCCTGCCGACCGGGGCCCCAACACTTTACCCCCCGGGAGGCTGGCGATTCTCGTCAGATAAAGGGAACCTACCGCCCCTATGGCTCTCACTTGCGGAATCGTCGGCCTGCCCAACGTGGGCAAGAGCACAATTTTCAACGCCCTCACGGCGGCCGGAATCCAGGCCGAGAATTATCCCTTCTGCACCATCGAACCGAATACCGGCGTAGTGACCGTGCCCGACTCCAGGCTCGAGCAACTCGATGCCATCGTGCACTCGGCCCAGATTATCCCCACCAGCGTGGAATTCGTGGACATCGCGGGACTCGTGAAAGGCGCCAGCCAAGGTGAGGGCCTGGGCAATCGTTTCCTCGCCAACATCCGCGAGACCAATGCCATCGTTCACGTGGTGCGCTGCTTTGACGACGACAATGTCGTTCATGTCGATGGCGCCCCGGATCCTCTTCGCGATGCGGAGACCATCGAGATCGAACTCGGTCTGGCCGACCTCGAGACCATCGAGAAGCGTCTCGATCGCGCCCAGCGCGGTGCCAAGAGCGGGGACAAGGCCGCCAAGGCCGAAGCCGAGTTCTTCTCCGCCCTGCTCGAACACGTTTCCGGAGGCCGCGCGGCCCGCCACTTCGAAGTCCCCGACGCCATGCGGGTCGCCTACCGGGACTGCCACCTGCTGAGCGCCAAGCCGGTTCTCTACGTGGCCAATGTCGACGACGCGGCTCTGGCCGAGGGCAATCCCTATAGCAACAACCTCGCCACCCACGCCGAAAAAGTCGGCGCCGGCTTGGTCCGCATCTGTGGCCAGGTCGAAGCCGAACTCTCCGAACTCGAGGCCGACGAACGAAGCGAGTTCCTTCAGGATCTCGGAGTCGAGGAGCCCGGCCTGCACCGACTCATCCGGGCCGCGTACACGCTTCTCAACTTGATCACCTTTTTTACCGCCGGCGAAAAGGAAGTGCGTGCGTGGACGGTGCGCCAGGGCGCCCTGGCCCCCGAGGCCGCAGGCGAGATCCACAGCGATTTCGAGCACAACTTCATCCGCGCCGAAGTCATTCCCTTTGGGACCTACATCGAGGTCGGCGGGGAGAACAACGCCAAGAACAAGGGCCTCATGCAGGTCGAGGGCAAGGAATATCCCGTGGCCGACGGCGACGTGATGCATTTTCGCGTGGGCGTCTAGACCGGGCGCGAAGCCCTTTTCATAAGAGAAGCCCTTTCCATAAAAGAAGCCCTTTCCCAAAAGAAACCGTCCAGCCCAAGCCGCCTCCGCGGTCGGCCCTGAAAGGAAAAGCGAGTTGCCCGACCTACTGACACCCGATGAAGTACTCGCCCGCTACAGCGCCGGACCCGATACAGGGATCTTTACCGATGGATCCTGCGACCCCAATCCCGGGCCCGGGGGCTGGGGGCTGGTTTGGGTGGAAGCCGGTCAGATCCGGGAGGAGC
Source organism: Myxococcales bacterium (assembly GCA_012959665.1). Classification (GTDB taxonomy): domain Bacteria; phylum Myxococcota_A; class UBA9160; order UBA9160; family UBA4427; genus JAZXM01. Next base: position 16,316 of record DUCT01000172.1, read on the forward strand.
GAAACGGGCATGCGGCGGACACCACGAACAACCGCATGGAATTGCAGGCCCTCATCGAGGCCATGGGGCTATTGGCCGAAGACGCAAATGTAGAGGTCTTCTCGGATAGCCAACTCTGCGTCAAGACC
>DUCT01000173.1 GCA_012959665.1 Myxococcales bacterium
GGCCGGTTCGGCAGACGTTTGCCCCGACATTAACTTCGTGAGAACAGTACCTAATGACGTCCCAGGTCAGCCGGACGTAGATGAAGTCGTGGTTTGGGGGGCCGACGTTTCGGAGCGCAGCACCGGGGCAGAGTTTTTCGTGCCCAGTGGTGACGAGTGGCACAAGGCGGCTTACTACAATTTCGAAAAAGATGTGTACTCCTTCTTTCCAACGAGGTCCAACGCGAAGCCCACCTGCGCATGCCCGGGAACTTTGGGGGGGAATGTGGCGAATTGCGATTCTGTCCTGGGAACGACTTCCGATGTGGGTGCTTACCCGGAGGCTATGTCCTGGTACGGAACCTTCGATCAGGCGGGGAACGTCACGGAATGGAGCGACTACAAGCAAGGCATAACTACCTGCAACGACGGCTCGCCGACCAGTGCGCGGCTGTACCGCGGAGGCGCTTACTACTTTGACGACCGGCCCAACCTCGACTACTCGCAGAGCGTTTCCGCATACAAAGATTGCCTGTACGAAGCCTACACAACCAGCGGGTTTCGAATCGCAAAGTGCTTCGTCCCGGGCTCGTGCCTACCCAACCCCCCGAGCCCTGCGTATGATTGCTCCACAATCAAAAGCCTGAAGCTCGAGGGCCAGACCCTCGTGCTCGCCGGAGCGAACTTCGGCGCCGGCCCGGGCAGCGTCACCGTCGACGCCGCGCTCTGCCCCGTGCTGGACTGGACCGAGACCGAGATCACCTGCACGCTGCCCGCTGGCGCGGGCCAGGACGTGCCGGTCGTCCTCCTTTCGGCCGCGGGAAGCTCGAGCAACACAATCTTGTTCAGCTACCTGCCGCTACCTTAGTATTGGGTAGGTCGCCACGGGTGGGTAGGTCGCCAGTGAAACTCCTCTTTGGGAACACGAAACCGGATGGGGGGCAGACTATTCTGACGCCCTCCTGTGGCCCGTAGCAGCCAGCGCGGTTAGGGATCGCGGTCCTGGAGGGCGGTCCGGCGGAGTAGCCAGAAGTCCGGACAACGCCTGACTGGTGCCCGTGACCCACTGGGCCGAGAACTGAGACCCCGAGCCGGCAACGAGTCAGCCCACGCCGCTTTGCGTGGCCCCGGGTATCACGTCGCACACGCACGGACCGGCGTCAGCCAGCGCCCACCAATACGGCCGGAACGAAGAACCTTCGCGCTGGATGGGGCCCGCCGTGCGCTCCTTTTGTGAGGCATTGAAGTCTCGGATTCATGGATGGATAAAGCCCCACAAAGAAGGAATCTGATGTCTGATCCCGGTAGCCGCATCCCTGAATTCGTGATTTCGTGCTTCCAGGCGGACACTGAGCCGAGACACGGGCCCCGAATATCTCTTCGGTGCTGCCCCTAGCCCTGTAATCGGCGTGGTTCTCCGGGTATCAAGACCTCGCTTGGTTCCCAAAGCACCGACGAATTTCCTATGCTGCGCGCGAGAGCGTCATACGTCCTTCGAGTTGACATCTCGCCCCTCAAGATCGTGTGGCGTTAACCCGAATAAGTCCGCTGATACGGGTCCACTTGACCCAGGGAATCGCCCACATGGAACGCTCACACAAGACAACCGGCGGGATGACGCTCATCGAGGTCGTCGTCGTCCTGGCCGTGGTTTCGGCGCTGCTCGGCATTTCTTATTCCAATATGAGCGGATGGCAGCAGAACGAGCGGACCTCGGCGTTCGCGCGATCCATGGCCGATTTTTATCGCTTTGCCGCCTCCGAGGCCATTCGCACCGAGAACGTCCAAATCGTATTCCTTGCAGCGGGAGGAGCAGGCGACGCCGCAGGCACCCCCCTGCTCGACCCAAGCGGCACGCCGGTGCCCGTCCTCCTGCTGGACGACGGCCCCATGGGCAGCCCGGGTCAGAATTGCCGCATCGATGCAGGAGAGGCAACCCACGTTCTTCCCGCCGCCAATGGGGTCAGCTGGGGGTTCGCTGCTTCCGGGGGCGCCAAGGCGCCTGGAGATTCTACGCCCACCGCGACGAGCACCGGTTCAAGCTTCGCCCTGCCGTCGGGTGCCCCCTCGACCTGGGTCGCCTTCATGCCCGATGGTCGTCCCCTGGGCTTTGATGCCGCCTGCACCATGGGGCAACTCGGCAGCGGCAACGGCGGGATCTATCTCACCAACGGCCAGCGCGATTTCGGGGTTGTACTGACTCCCCTGGGCGGCGTGCGTATCCACACCTGGAATCCGGGAGCGGGCCAATGGCGAAGTTGAACGCGACAGGCCGAACCCACGGGCTCCCGGGTCCAAGCCGGCACCAGCGCGGCTTCTCCCTGATTGAGGTCACCATTGCCTTCACGATTCTCGGTGTCGGTCTCCTGGTTCTGGCCGGAGCCCAACTGCGCGCCATGGGGGGCAATCAGAGCGGAAGGCATCTCAGCCAGGGATCTCTCATCGCACAGAACCAACTTGAGCAGCTGGTGGGCAGCAGTTGGTCCGCCCTGGTGCCCGGGGGGCCCGGGGCCTGGACAACCCCGGTCACTATTGCAACCAGTGTTGATGACGGCCGGGGGGGCGCCACCGAGCAAAACTACGCGGCTTCCTGGTTGATTCAGGATGTCATTCCCAACGAAACGCGTTCGATCGATATCCGGGTGACCTGGACAGAATCCGATGGCCGGGCAAGATCCGTCGCCGCTTCAACCTTTCGCTTCAACCGTGAGAACCTCTGATGAATCTCCATTCCGAAAAAAACAATCAGGGGTTCACTCTC
>DUCT01000174.1 GCA_012959665.1 Myxococcales bacterium
AGGACTTGGATCAATTCGGTTATCGCAAGGGTATATGCCGAACAGGTTGAGAACCGCCCGCGTCCAGATCGTTGATCAGAGAACCGCGTTGATCCGCAAGGGAGCTTCCTGCGGATGATTTCGGAAAAAAGAGAAAATCGAGTGGGACTCCGGAGAAAGGGCGGGTGTAGTGGTAAAAGTATATGGCTGCCGGATCTCGTATTTCACCGGAAAACTGGAGACCTATCTCCGTTTTCGATCCATGGACTACGAATGTCTTCCTACTGTGGGAAACCAGCGCCGGATCAGGGCGGGCGCGGGCGCGGTTCAGATGCCGGTGGTCGAACTTGAAGATGGTCGGTGGCTATCGGATTCAACGCCGATGATTCGATGGTTCGAGGATCAACAGGATGCGCCGTCGATCTACCCGGAGACTCCAACGCTTCGATTTGTGGCGCTGTTGGTAGAGGATTACGCAGACGAGTGGCTGTGGCGGCCTGCCATGCATTACCGATGGAGCTACCGCCAGGATCGGCAATACGCGAGTGGCGCGATTTTCGACGACCTCCTCAAGGATCGGTGGATCCCGAGATGGCTCGGTCGGCGTTTTCTCACCCAGCGGCAACGGGCGGGCTTCGTACGCGGGGACGGCGTGACTCGGGAAACTTGGGATCACGTGGAGCGCGGCTACCTGACCGTGCTGGATCGGCTCGAGGCAATTTTCAACCAGAGGGATTTTGTACTAGGTGATTCCCCGACGATTGCGGATATCGGACTCATGGGGCCAATGCTCAGGCATTTTGGCCAGGATCCGACCCCAGCGGAGATCATGCGCAACCGTGCGCCGAGGGTGTACGAATGGGTTGCTCGCATGTGGAATGCCCGGCCGGGCCCGGGTACGCCAAGCCTGATTTCCGGCATTGATACTGCCCTTGGGGATCTGCTGGGGGAGGTGGCTGAGACTCACCTGGCTCAACTTCGCGAAAACGCGGTGGCGTACGCCCAGGGTGCCAAGCGATACGACCAGGTTGTCCAGGGCTGCTCGTACATTCAGGTGCCGGTCTCGCGTTATCGAGTCTGGTGCCTGGAAAGGCTTCGCAAAGAGTGGGCTGAATTGGGCGAGGACTCGAAATCCGAGGTGCGTGCTCATTTGCCCGGGACCGAGGGGGCGATCCTATGGGAGGAATCGCCAAGTATCGTGCCGGACTACGACCTTGAAAATCGAGCTCCCTTTAACCTCGGCATCAATGTTTTCGGGCGCGGAGTTCCGCCGCGTTGACTCTTCGGGAGATCGAGGTTCGCCGTTCTCTTTCTGGCCCCCGCCCCGCCTCGCCTCGTCCCCACTGGCTGTATCATGCATCCGAAAATTTCCGAGAAGCGGGGAGGCAGCTATCCGTGAGAGCTGTGATGTTGGGACTCAAGGAGGCGGCTTCGTGACTCGATACCGGCGGGATCCCGCCGAGGAAATCACCGCGTCGCGTGCCCGACTGGCCACTCGCCTCGGGACCAAAGATCTCCGCTGGGTCGTCTCCCCTTACCGTATCTGCCCACTCGGAGCGCACATCGACCACCAGGGGGGGCCGGTACTCGGCATGGCGATTACGGGCCATACGCTGCTGGCCTTTCGCGAATCGGGGGACGGAACCTGCCGCTTCCTCAGCGAAAATTATCCCGGCGAAGTGGGCTTTGATATCAACGACTCCAACTTCGAGTCCTGGCCCGAAGCGAGCCCGCCGTGGAACTCCTACGCGGTGGGCGCGTCGGTGCTGATCCGCGAAAAAATATCAGGGCGTGCGCGTGGCGTTGAGGTGTGTTCGCTGGGCTTCCTTCCGGGAAGCGGACTCAGTTCGTCGGCTTCGGTCACACTCGGCTATATCACTGCACTGGCTGCGGTAAACGGGGTCAAACTTGAAGACCGGGAGCGCGTTGTCCTGGCGCAACGCGTCGAGAACGAGTGGGCGGAGGTTGCGTGCGGGATCCTCGACCCGGCATCGATTGTCGGCTCCCGGCGCGACCACCTGCTCTCCATTGACACCGAGAAGCTGAGTTGGGAAACCTTGGCGAGTGCAGATTCAACCCCCGGGTTTCGAATTCTGGTGGCGTACACGGGGTTGCCACGCAATCTCGCGGAAACCGGATTCAACAGTCGCGTCCAGGAGTGTGGCCGGGCAGCTCGGGATATCGCAAGACGGGCCGGACTCGAAGGCGTGGCCCGTCTCGGCGACCTCCCCGCCGACGTGCTCGAACGAGAACTCGGGGGTTGCGAGCCGGTATTGGAAAAACGCGCAAGGCATTTTCACGAGGAGCGGTGGCGGGTTCACCAGGGGATAGATGCGTGGCAGCTCGGTGACCTTGAGCGGTTCGGTGAGTTGATGAGCGACTCTTGCCGCTCATCCCGAGAGAACTTCGAGACAGGCTCCCCCGAACTGGTGAAACTCAACGAGATCATGGTTGGTTGCGAGGGTGTCTATGGCGCGCGTTTCTCCGGAGCGGGCTTCGGGGGGAGTGCCATTGGCTTGGTCGCCGAGGGGATGGCCGAGTCGGCTCAGGCAGCCATTGAGACGAAATTTATCCGCGAGTACCCGGGATTGGCAGGGAAATTTCGTTGTTATCTCGTGGATTCCGACGACGGACTTCGCCTCGCATGAAGGCGATCCTGCTCTGCGCCGGCTTCGCGACCCGGATGCATCCTCTGACCAAAAACCGCCCGAAGCCGCTGCTCGAGGTGGCGGGCCGACCCATCCTTGATGACCTAGTGCTCCAACTGATTGGAAGTGGTCAAGTGACTTCTTTTCAAGTGGTGAGCAACGCGCGCTTTGCGCCGCAGTTTTCGAATTGGGCCGATGAGATGCGAGCCCGGTATCCAGGGCATGGGTTTCGCGTCGAGAACGATGGAGCCCAAAGGAACGAGGACCGTCTGGGCGCGATCGGGGATCTGCATTTTGCTGTCGAGCACGAGGATCCAGGTGAAATCACGCTGGTGGCGGCTGGCGACAATCTCTTTCGTTTCGATCTGGATGTCCTACTGCAAAAGGCTGTGACCGAACCGAGGGACACGATCACTGTCTATCGCGAAATCGATCTAGACCGACAGCAACGGACGGGCATCGTCGAACTCGATCAGGATTTTCGCGTGAGGGCGTTTCACGAGAAGCCGGAGCGCCCGCCGAGCGAATGGGCGGCCCCCGCCCTCTATCTTCTTACGCGACAATCGCTTGCCAAGTTGCCGGTGTTTCTCGCCGAGCACCCAAATTCCGATGCGCCCGGCCACTTTATCCGTTGGCTAGCGGCTGAAGGTGTGGTGCATGCTCACGTCATGAAGGGCAATCGGCTTGATGTGGGCGATCTGGCCGGACTCGAGCGCGCGGAGTTGTGGTTGAAGGAGCGCGATGGGTCTGCCTAACCGGGATGGAGCCCAAGTCCGCAGGGGGTGGCCCGCGAGGAGTTTGGTGCTTGGCTGGATACGTTTCTTTGGGCGCTTGCTTGTCCTGACGACGGCTTGCTTAGCGGTGGCATCGTGCCGAGAAGATTCCGGAACGCGAAGGATCAAACTCGCCCATGGTCTGGCCACCAGTCATCCCGTTCATCAGGCCATGGTTTACTTCGGCGAACGCGCTGAGCTCCACTCAAAGGGGACGCTGCGCGTGGAGATCCATCCCAGCGAGCAGCTGGGAACCGAGCGTGAGGCTATCGAACTTCTGCAGATCGGCAGCTTGGGCATGACGAAGGTATCGGCGAGTGTGATGGAGAGCTTTGTACCCGAGTACGGAGTGTTCAGCCTTCCCTATCTCTTTCGCGACGACCGCCACAGGGCTGCGGTTCTGGACAGCGAGATCGGGAGTGAAATTCTCCAGGCGGGCCGGAGCTACGGAGTGCGAGGGCTCGTGTATTACGATGCTGGCAGCAGAAGTTTCTATACTCGGGACCGCCCGATTCACACGCCCGCCGACCTGATAGGGCTGAAGATTCGGACCCAGGAGAGCCCCTCGGCGATTCGGATGGTGCGTGCCCTTGGCGGTTCGGCCACGCCGATTGCCTGGGGCGAACTGTATACTGCGCTGCAGCAGGGGGTTGTCGATGGCGCAGAGAATAATCCTCCGAGCTTCTATCTGTCTCGTCACTACGAGGTTTGTAAATTCTATTCCCTGGACGAGCACACTGCTGTTCCCGACGTATTGCTGGTGAGTACGCACCTCTGGGACCGGCTGACAGCGTCGGAGCGCGAAGCGCTCCAACAAGCGGCCTTGGAATCGGGACAGTTCCAACGTGAGTTGTGGGCCTCCGCCACCGACGAAGCCATGCGATCCCTCGAGGCGGTGGGGGTCGAAATACTGAGGCCCGGGAAGTCGCTGTTTGCGGCTTCGGTAGAGCCCCTCTATGAAGGGCTGAGCGGATCACCCGGGGTGGCGCGGCTCAGTGAACGCATCAAGGCGATGCGCTGATGTGCCAGGCACTTCGCAGACGCCTCGATCGGATCCTTGAATCGATTCTCGTGATTCTGATGTCCGGCATGGTGCTCAACGTGTTGTGGCAAATCACCACGCGCTACCTGCTCGGTGATCCCAGTTCGGTCACTGAAGAGATTGCGCGCTTCGGGCTGATATGGCTGGGAATGCTCGGCGCAAGCTATGGCTTCGGCCGCAAGGTTCACCTTTCGGTGGGTCTCGTCGATGAGTTCCTCGACTCCCGAATCGCGAAAGACCACCCGCTGCGAATCGGACTGGAGCTAGTGAGCCTGGGCTGCGTGGGGATCTTCGCGGCGCTGATCCTAGTGGTGGGTGGCTCTAATTTGGTGAGCCTCAGCTCGGAATTTAATCAGGTCTCGGCTGCCCTTGGCGTACCGCTGGGGGCCGTCTATTCCGTACTGCCCATCTCCGGGGCGATTGTCCTGTTCTATAGCGGACTGCAAGCCATTGAAATTTCGGGCCGTTGGAGAGCTTGGGGAGGTGAGGGCTAGTTGGATCCCCTCCAGGCAACCTTGCTGTTTTCTGGGTTTGCGATTCTACTCGCGCTGGGAGTGCCCATTGCGGTGAGCATTGGTCTCTCTGCTCTTCTGCCCTTGGCGTTGAGCCTCGATACCGACGTCGCTTTGACCACCCTGGCCCAGCGTATGGCCACCGGCCTCGACCGTTTCACTTTGCTCGCGATCCCCTTTTTCATTCTTTCCGGGCAGTTCATGAATCGCGGCGGGATTGCCCGCAGGCTGATCGACTTTGCTCGGGCCCTCGTCGGCATGTTGCCCGGCGGGCTCGCCTTCGTGAATGTGGTGTCGGGGATGCTCTTTGGTGCCATTTCCGGGTCGGCTGCTGCTGCTGCTGCCGGCATCGGTAGCTTCATGCTGCCCCGCATGGAAGAACAGGGATACGATCGAAATTTCGGGGCCGCAATCAATATCGCGTCGGCGACGACCAGTCTGATCATCCCTCCAAGTAATATCCTGATCGTCTATGCGTTGGCGAGCGGAGGTGTCTCAATCGCGGCGCTCTTCATGGCCGGGTATCTGCCCGGCCTGATGGTCGGTGGGGTGCTCATGGGGGTTTCCGGAGTGATTGCTTTTCGCCGCGGCTATCCAGTGGACGAGCGAGTTCGCGCTGGGGAGGCTCTACGTCGCGGAGTCGCCGCCCTCCCCAGCCTCTTTCTGGTGGTCCTGGTTATTGGAGGGATCGTGGGCGGGGTCTTTACGCCCACCGAAGCGGGCGCCATGGCAGTTCTTTACAGCTTGATTCTCTCGGTGGGGATCTACCGCGAGGTAAAGTGGCGAGATGTGCCAGAGATACTGGTGGAAGCATCGGTGATGACTTCCATCGTCATGTTATTGATTGCCACATCCATGGCTTTCTCCTGGGTCTTGGCCTACGAGCGCATTCCGGAAGCCATCACCGAATGGCTGCTCTCCATGGGGGGAGGGCGCATTGCGACTTTGCTCGCGATCAACCTGATCCTGCTCGTCGCGGGCACGGTGTTGGACATGACGCCCGCAGTTCTGGTCTTTACCCCGATGCTGCTGCCGGTGGCGGTTGGTCTTGGTATCGATCCCGTTCAATTCGGAATTATCATGGTTCTCAATTTGTGTATTGGGCTGTGCACTCCGCCGGTCGGGAGCGTTCTCTTCGTGGGGTGCAGCGTCGCAGGGACGCGCATTGGCGCGACGTCGTACGCACTCCTTCCCCTCTACGCCGGAATGATCGTGGTCCTGCTGATCGAGACGTTCTTCGGTCACCTTTGGCTATAGGGGCTATAAGGGCTATACGGGCTATAGGGGCCCGAGGGACCAGAGGGGCTATAGGCGCAGAAGCACCTTCGGACAGAACCTGGAAACGCTTGATGCCAGTAGAGTCATGCTCCGGCCCGGATGCCTCAGGGCAAGGGGTGCAGACGGACGAGAAGCTCTTGGAAACCCTTGACGAAATTTGATCGCACCCGTACTGGCTCGCCCACCACTTCGACCAGGTGAAAGCGCGCCATGATTTCTTCCCACAAGATGCGCAGCTGCATTTCTGCCAGTCGGCTTCCCATGCAAAAGTGAACGCCCCAACCGAAGGAGAGATGGCGGCGTACGTCCGGTCGGTCGATGAGAAACTCGTTCGCTCGATCGATGGCCGTCTCGTCTCGGTTAGCCGACACGTACCACAACACGACCTTGTCTCCCTTCTTGATTGACTTTCCGCCCAACTCGGTGTCTTGTGTTGCTGTCCGCCTCATGTGGGCAAGAGGGGTTTGCCACCGGATGATCTCGCTGACCATGTTCGAAATCAGGCTCGGGTCATCTCGGAGCTTCTGGTACTCCGCCGGAAATTCATTGAGGGCGAGAACGCCTCCGGAGATCGAATTGCGGGTAGTGTCGTTCCCTCCCACGATGAGCAGTACGAGGGTTCCGAGGTACTCCATCGGGTCGATGCCCTTGGTGGCCTCGCCATTGGCCAATGCGGTAATCAGATCGAGTCGCCCGTCGCCGGCCTTGTTTTCTCGCTGTTTCCAGAGGCCCGTAAATACCTCGAGACACTCCATCAAGGCTTCCTGCCGTTCTTCCTCCGTGACCCCTACAGCGCCTGTCTGCTCTGGGCTGGCCGTTGCCATGTCGGACCAGAAGGTAAGCTTTCGGCGTTCCTCGTAGGGAAAGTCGAAGAGTGTCGCGAGCATTCCTGTGGTCAGTTCAATGGAAACCCGGTCGACCCAATCGAAGCTCTCTCCCACCGGGAGGGACTCGAGGATCTCAATCACCCGCTCACGGATCAAGGGCTCCAGTCGCTTGAGGTTGCGGGGCGCGGCGACGGGTTTCACGACGCTGCGGTGGGCAGCGTGCCGAGGGCCATCCATGGTGATGAAGCCGGCTTCCAGGGGAAAGTCGGGTTCGGGATCGCCGATGACGATGCTGTGTGCCGATGAGAAGATGTCAGGATGATTCTCGACTTCGACTATGTCTTCGAAGCATGTGATCGACCAGTAGGGCCCGAACTCGCTCTCGGCGCAGTAGTGAATGGGCGCTTCTTTACGAAGACGCTCGAAGTAGCCCCACTGGGTATCGGTCTCAAAAAGCTCCGAATCGGAAACGTCAATTTTTTCAAGGGGAATCGAGTACGGATCGGCGGATGCCTGTCCGGAGGTCGGCGGGGGGCCTTGCTGGGCGGGTGTTGTCATGGGTTCTCCTTCAATCATCAATTCGGCCTGTGCTGGGAAATTCGTAGTCAACCGAGACACCCCGCAGAGTAGCGTGTGAAAATAAGCAGTCATCTTGGGTCAAGATGCCCCCCGCCCGTGAAATGCCTCCGGCGCGCGGACCCGGCGTCCAAAAATCCCACCGACGTATACTCTGTCCCAGGGGGCATCGGCCTCCTCTTGTGAGTGGAGTCCTTGTCCGTCCCCTGTGCCCGAAATTTGTGCCTGGAGTGAGTGCAGGGAGCTTGTGAAGGGAGCTTGTGAACGGAGCTGATGAACCGAGCTTGTGCACGGAGCTTGCAAGCTGAGGCTCCATGACGGTCATTGCGGAGACTTTGGGCGAATGGGAGGCGAGAGACCGATGCGAAGTGACTTCAAGGCTCTTCTCTGGATTCTCAAAATCGGTGCCGGGGTCAACGTCTATCTCGTTGCGAGCCTGCTCAGCCTTTCAAATCCCAATCCCCAGGTCGTGGTTCCCGGTCTGATTCTTCTCGGAGTCTCTGGGTTTCGTTGCCTCTTTCCCAACCGCTATCTCGAAAACATCGTTTTCCACGACAGTCCGCTCAGCTCGATTTTCCTGACCCGCATGCTCGCGACCTTCTCCGAAGTCGCGTACATCTACCAGTTCTCCTATGTGATCCGCTTTTTGAACGTCGAACACGTTGGCTGGGTAGACACCCTTTCCTGGGTGATGGTGGGGCAAGTCGTGATTTCACAGGGGTTCGTTTGGGGCGCCATTCTGACGAAGCGACTCGATCTCTATTTCTACGAGGAGCTTGGGTGGTTGGTCATCTTTTTCGCCAACACGGCAGCGAGCGTGTTCCTGTATCTCGAGCCCAATTTGCCCAGGGACGGGAATTTCCTCCTCCAGTTGAACCTGGCTTTCGGCGCCGGATATCTACCCTGGCAGCTTCTCCACCTGAGGTCCTTGCGGGCGGAAGCGAGGGCCGGTCCGGGAACGGAATTCGGCGGACGTGTTCGTTGGCGCGAAGGTCTGCGCGATTCAATCCATCAGCGAAGTCCGAGGACCGATGCAAAGGCGTGGGGTGGGTTGATCGGATTGACCTGGATGGTGGCCTATTGGGCAAGCCTGATTCCCTTGTGGGTGCACGCGGTGGCCAAGGTGGTTTCGGCGGCCGACTCATGATCCGCGTGGGGTTTCCCCAGGCTTGAGAAGCCTTTGGCTAGGGCTTGCTCCATAGGGGCCGGAAGACGTGGAGAGGTGCAACAGCGCACCTCTCCAGTGACCGCCGGCCCGTCCTGGGGCTAGTGGGGCACGTTCATCGACTTGGGCGGGCGAATGACGATGTCGGCGATATTGACTTCGATGGGCTGGCTGACGGCATAGAGAACCGCCTTGGCGACATCGTTTGGGTTACCGAGGAGTTGCTTCATGTTCTCAGCGAGAGCGTCTAGAACTTCGGGGGGCATGCGATCGCCCCTCTTTACCTCGACGTCCATCCCGGCCATCTTGACGATGGTGTCCACAAAATCCTGGTCGAAGTTGCGTGCGAAATTTGTCGCGATTGCTCCTGGCATCACGTTTGTCACGCGAATGGTATCGTTCTCGAGTTCGTCCCGAAGGCTTGAGGAGATCGAGTTCACCGCGTGTTTGGTCGATCCGTACACGCCTGAATTGCTGCGTTGGGCCGCGACCGAGGAAATATTGACAATTTGACCCTCTGCGCCACAAGCCCGCATTGCCTTGACGGCCGCCTGACAGCCGACGAGAACAGCAAGGATGTTTGTCTCAAGCATCGCGCGCCATTCTTCCGGGTCGCCCTCGATGATTGGAGCCGGGTACGAAATGCCGGCGTTGTTGACCATGATGTCGAGTCGGCCGGTCTCGTCGACGGCGGAGTCGATCAGGGAGCGGATTTGAGCGACGTCCCGCACGTCCCCGGTGATCACGCTGGCTCTTCCGCCGGCCTCCTCGATGGTCTTCTTCGACTCTTCCATGGAGTGGGCGGTTCGTCCGGAGAGGAAGACGTGCGCTCCGGCCTCGCCGAGATGCTGGGCGATCGCACGGCCGATCCCGCTGGAGGCGCCAGTAACAATCGCAGTGCGGCCCTGGAGGGGGCTTGAGCTAGTCATGAAGAGTTTCCTTTCGGGTGAGTAGGTTTGGGGCGATTCAGAGGTTGACAGTTAAGGCTCATAATGTCAAATTGTCAAACATGCGCAATGACGCCGACCCCAAGCGCGAAGCGATCCTCGCCTCCGCATTTACCCAGTTCAGTCGTTATGGCTTTCGCCGAACTTCAATGGAAGACATCGCAAAGGAAACGGGGATCTCCCGGGCCTCGATCTATTCGCATTTCGAGAACAAGGAAGAGATCTTTCGCAGCTTGTCGGCCTCCTTGCACGAGGAGACACTGGGCAACGCCGAGAGCCGCTTGAAGGGAGAGTCTCCCGCTGGCGGTGCGCAGAGTCACCTGGCCGAACGAGTTGAGGAAGCGCTCGTCGCCCGTTTCGGTCCCTTCCAAGAGGTCGTCACCCAGTCCGCGCACGGAAGCGAGATCTACGACGAGAACAACCGGCTCTGCGGAGACCTCGTTATGGATTCGCATCAGCGATTCCAATCCATACTCGCCACTGCCATGAAAGCGGCCTCACGGGCGGGCGAAATCGATCTGAAGGCCGCTGGGCTCTCGGCCGCGGGAGTGGCTGAACTCATTCACCTCGGGGCGGCCGGATTGAAACAGGGCGCGCCCGATGTGGCCACTTTCAAGAAAAGGCTGCACGGCTTTGTTCAGGTGTTTTTCGCTGGCCTTCGCTGAGCCGGGGGACTGCACGCCGGGAGTGAGATCCCGGGACAGAAAGTTTTTGATTGACCGAATGGCCGACCCAAAGGCTTTCCTCGCGAGGCTCAGGTGATCGCCAGAGGACGCAAGAGCGTCAGGCTCAGAAGTGGAAATGAAAAGCACAGAAGCCGGCGATGCCCGAACGGAAAGCAGGTACCGGCGCCTCTTGCCCGGTCGGGGGACGGCGCCGTCAAGGTCCAGTGCTAATCTTTGAACAGCGGCCCGGGATTAGCGGCGGGACAAAAGGCCAGGGCTGGCGATGGCTCTTCCCGGCGCCGCTCGTGAACGCGCAGTTTGATTTCGATTCGCCTAATGGCCGAGGAATGCCAGGATGCACGTGGTGGTTGTCGGAGCGGGCCTTCTCGGGCTATCCACGGCGCAGGCCCTGAGAGATGACGGGCACGACGTGAGCTTGGTGGAGTCCCGGCCCGGGCCGGCGCTTGGGACTAGTTTCGCCAATGCGGGAATGCTTTCGCCGAGCCTGACAGATCCCTGGAACGCCCCTGGCATCTTCTTCAAGATGCTCCGATGGCTGGGCCGAGAGGACGCCCCGTTTCTCCTACGACCCCGAGCCGTGCCTTCTCTGATCGGTTGGGGCGCGCGTTTCTTCTGGCAATCGGGCAGGGCCCATTACGAGAAGAACTGGACTTCGAATCTCCGCCTTGCTCTCTACAGCATGAAGATTTTGGATGAACTATCCGAGACGCACGCTCTGGCTTTCGACCGGAGCAGTGCCGGAATCCTCAAGGTATTTCGGACCCCTGAGGAGTTGGCGGTGGGCCTCCGTCAGGTAGAGTTTCTTGCCAGCCAGCAGGTGGAGGCCCGAGTACTCGAAATCCGGGACGCGCTTGAACTGGAACCCGCCCTGTCTTCGGCGGCCCCCTCTCTGGCCGGCGCCATCTATCACCCCATCGATGGGCACGGTGACGCACACCTCTTCTGTTGTGCCCTCGAGGAGATTCTGGCCCAGGCGGATGTGCAATTTCACTACGGCACCCAGGCGTTGAGTTTGAGTCGGGAAAGAGGCCGCATCATTGCGCTCGAGACCGATCGCGGAGCCATAGAGGGCGACGCCTTTGTGCTGGCGGCGGGAAGCCAAAGCGTTGAACTCGCCGCCAGCCTTGGTCTGCGTATCCCCGTCCGACCCGCCAAGGGTTACTCCATCACCCTTGATCTGGATGGGGCCTGCGAGCGGCCGGGTATGCCCGTAGTCGATGACAGTCTCCATGTGGCCCTGACTCCTTTGGGCGAAAGGTTGCGTGTCGCCGGTACGGCCGAATTCGCCGGATACGACGAGAGTCTCACCCCGAGCCGAGTCCGGAACCTATTGGACGTACTCGGCAAGACTTATCCGCGCTGCGCAGAGCGACCGGAGGTCAGCGCCTGGTGCGGGCATCGGCCTCTGTCCGCCGACGGCGTCCCCATCTTGGGGGCGACGCCCCTGGCCAACCTATTTCTCAATACCGGCCACGGGCCCCTGGGCTGGACATTGGCTGCAGGCTCGGGACGTCTGGTGGCCGACCTGATCGGCGGCCGGGCCTCGGCCCTGGCCAGGGAACCCTATTCTCTCGAACGCTTCCGTGGAATTCTTTAGACCGGACCCTGTTCCTTTTTATGGACGGCGAGCTCAAATATTTTGAGGCGGTGCGGATTCGGGAGGCTCGGCTCCTCCCCGCCCTGATTGCTCCCGGCCCTTCAGAATTTCTCCCCGGTGTGGGCGTCTTGGGCGGGCTAGGATTGGTCCCTTCCGTATATTGATAAGAGCTTGCTCAAAACGCCAAATCGGCATCCGCCTTGGAGAAATGTGATGACCCCCTCGAACTCGAAAAGAACTCGAAACGCATTTTTTATCGCACTGCTCCTTTCCGCGATTGTCGGGGGTTGCAAGGGACCATTGGTGCTGCTGCCCGGAGGTGCGCTCGAGGGGGCGACAGTCCCGGCCCCGGCGGACTGGTCCTTTACGGACGAAATCGAGGTCGTTCAGTTGGAGACCAACCCCTCTGAACCGTACTCGGTCAACATCTGGGTCATCGCGGCGGATGGGAGCCTCTATGTTCACTCTGGCACCAATCACGCTACCTGGATCGAGAACATGGAAGACGATCCCCGGGTTCGGCTTCAGGCGAACGACTCTATCTATGAACTCGTCGCTTCTCGAGTCCAGACCCAAGCTGAGTTCGATCGGTTCATTACCGCCTACGTGAAGAAATACGAAAATCCACCGCGCAACCCGCTTATAGGCGATGTGTACTTGTACCGCTTGGTGGTTCCTGAATCCGCTATGTGAGGGAAGCCGGCTTGGGCCTAGCTTCTTGCAGAGTCCCGGTTCACTTCCACTCGCTTTACGGAGGCCCGCACCACGGGGATGTCTGCATCGTCCAAAGGCTGCATCACCTGCTTTCGGGCCAGAGCGGCCTCGATGTAGGGAGCGAGTTCCTGGGCCTTGGCTCGTTCACGCGACTCGCACTCCCCAGCGAAGGGTTCCATGACTTCGTCGGCAAAGAGTTGGAGGGCCTCGCAGATGTGTTCGTGGCGGTTGCGGCCCGACTGCTGCATGAAAATGATCTGGTCAACGCCCGCATCCCGAAAATTGGCGAGGTGAGCCCGCATGTCGTCAGGGGTGCCGATACCCGTGGCGCTATAACCAGCACCCCTTGACGCCTCGATTACTTCCTCCGTGCGGTTGCCCCGTGATTTCTGAAATTCATCCCATAGCTGCGTGCGGCCAGGAGTCGTGTCCTGAGTCACCAATGCGCGCAACGCATAGTTGAAAAATTCGAACCCCTCATGGCCCCGGCGGATAGCTTCCGCACGGTCATGATGAAGCGAAAAGTTCGAAACCATGGCGATGTTCGCGTTCACGCTATGGCCGATGGGAACACACTCCTCGGACCGAATGATGTCGTAGTAGATATTCGACCATGACTCGGCCTCCTCCGGATTCAGGAACGAGAAAGCCAGAGCACCGAGTCCGTTTCGCGCCGCGACACGGATCGTGTCGCGATTCGTGCAGGCGATCCACATGGGGGGGTGGGGCTTTTGGAGCGGTTTTGGCAGAACATTGCGGCATGGCATGGAGAAGTATTGCCCCTCGAAGCCGGGGTAGGGGTCGAGAATCATCATGTTGGCTATCTGCTCGGCGGCCTCGAGGCTCATGGCTCGTTTTTCTTTCGCCGGGATTCCGAATCCGCCGAGTTCAAGGCGGGTTGCGCCTTCGCCGATTCCAAATTCGACGCGACCATTTGAGACGAGGTCCAGCGTGGCGATGCCTTCGGCGGTTCGCGCAGGGTGGTTGTATTGCGGGATCACTTGGCGGATGCCGTGTCCGAGGCGAATTCGCTCAGTCCGTCCTGCCGCACAGGCTAGGAAGACCTCGGGCGCCGACGAGTGGGAGTACTCGTCGAGGAAGTGGTGTTCTACCTCCCACGCGTAGTCGAACCCAAGGCGGTCTGCGAGAACGACCTGCTCGAGGGCTTCCTGAAAGAGGCGGTGCTCATCGCCTTCTTTCCACGGCTTCGGGAGTTGTAGTTCGTAGAAAACGCCGAATCTCAATCTTCATCTCCGTAGTAGAATCCGCGGTTGAATTCGCGGTTGAATTGGTGGGTCAAAGTTTTGCCCCGACTCATCTTGGCAGAGGGGGATTGCCCCGCTGGATTTATTCCAACGGCGGCAAGAGTCGTCCATCAGAATCCCGTCGCTCCGGGCCCGTTACGCGCGCTCGTCCGTCGCCGAAAGGTGTGTCGCGTGCAGAGATGGTTTTCTTCACGCCGTTGCTTGCCAAATCCTTGTAGACCTGTCGCGCGGCGCGGGTGGTGTGCGCCTTGGCGTCATTTTCGGCTGCCAGTCTCTGCAGGGTCTGGGCCCCCATGAGTTCCATTCCGAGGTTCACGATACGCTTGTTTGCCGAGAGGAGTTCCGGATCGACCAGGGCAAACCGATCGGCCAGTCCCTCGACCTCGCTCTCAAGAAACTCATGGGGAACGGATTTCATGGCGAACCCGATTTTCGCAGCATCCTCACCGCTGACCGAATCACCGGTCAGAAGTAATCGCTTGGTCCATTGGGGCCCGCAGTGATAGAGCCAAAGATGGTTCGGGGGCGCGCCCATATTACGAAGGGGAGGAAAACCGATAGTCGCATCATCGGCGGCAATGATGACATCACAGTAGAGGGCAAGGTCAGTTCCGCCTGCGAGGCAGTGTCCGTGAATCTGGGCAATAGAGGGCTTGTGCATCTCCCAGAGAGTTCGCATGCAGCGCTGGAAGCGTTCGAGCATCCAGGTGTCGTCGTCAATCCCTCGGCCGGTTCTTCGCTTCACGCCGTCGTCGGGGCGAGCTAGGTGAGCCGGAGCCAGGTCGTACCCTGCCGAAAAGCTAGTGCCGGCGCCGCGCAGAACCACGCTGTGTACAGATCGATCGTCATCCGCCTCCCAAAGTGCATTTTCGAGCTCTTCAAGGAGCGCAAGGGAAAGCGCGTTTCGCTGCTTGGGTCGGTTAAGTGTCACGCGGGCTCGATTGCGATCGACTTCGTAGAGGATGTGTTCGTAGGCTCGTTCGCTTGTCACGGAAACCTCCAGAAATTGGGAAATCAATGTAGTCGATCTTTGTGGGATCTTCGACGGGCTGGCCTGGACGCTGGGGCTCTAAGATCTCGGGGGGTGGGGCGGGTAGCGGAGACCGCCCCGAAGCCCCATCTTCGCTGAGTCACTATTCGAGGAATGACAATCAGCATTCACGCCAAACAGAGAGTCGCAAATATTCAGGAGCCGACCGGATGGCCTTTCAACCCGATGAACTGATTGTGGACGTAGACAAGCTTTCCTGGCGGCCTATGGGTGAGGGCGCCTGGGCGAAGCTGCTTCGGGCCTGCCCCGAGACTGGAACCTGGACCGTGATGTTGAAGCAGGCGGCTGGCACTGCGGCTCCGCCTCACAAGCATCTGGCACCTGCGGACTTTTACGTTCTGAAGGGTCGAATTGAATATAGGGGCGGGGTTGCCGAGGCGGGGTACTTCGCGCGGGAGCCGCTGGGGGCCGAACACCCTGGAACGTTTTTCCCGGAGGAAACGGTCTATTTGTTTACGTCTTACGGACCCTTGGCCATGTATGGGCCCGACGGAAATATCGTGGGCATAACCGACGCCGAGGTCTGGCAAAAAATGTTCTCGCGTCCGGAACAGAAGGCCTGACGGGCAGAGCCGAATCGTCTCGACACTCTGCGGTTTGCGTAGAACACGAGGGAGTTTGACGAAGATGTCCGAACCTATCAACGCGTATCTCGTGGCCAATGCACGCTTTCACGACACGGACTTTGCACGCCTCAGCTTGCTGCAGCTTCTCGCGGAGATTCCAGAAATTCGGACCCGTGTGTCCGATAGTTTTTCGGATACGAAGGCGATCGGAGAGTCGAATTTCCTTTTAACCTATACCTGTGATCTTCGGCCCGATGAAGTGGAGGAGCGCGCATTGCGCGACTTCGTGTCATCGGGAAAGCGCTGGATCGCACTGCACGGCACCAACGCATTCCTGGATTTCACACCCAAGGGGCTGCAATGCCCTCGCAGCCATGCGATCTTCATGGAGACGCTGGGCAGTCGGTTCATCTCGCACCCGCCGAGCCAGCCCTACCAGGTCACCATCTCAGATCCAGGACATCCCCTGGTCGCGGGCTTGGAGACCTTTGAGGCCTCGGATGAGATTTATCTCTGCGAATACTATGGAGAGGTGAAACCCCTGCTCGAAACCCGTTTCACGGGTACGTTCCAGTCGGGCTATGTCGAGAACGAGTGGCTCGACGATGATCCCAGGCTCGTCGCTTACACGCACCCCGTAGGCGCCGGTGAAGTTCTCTACATCACCCTCGGACACTGCTGCGGAAAATACGATATGCAGCCAATCCAAGAAGCCGCCGAGGTGGTGCGGGGTTCTTGGGAGAACCCA
>DUCT01000175.1 GCA_012959665.1 Myxococcales bacterium
CATCCGACCCCGTGCGACTCAAATCCCCTCGGACGGCGCCTATATCAGCGCCTATATGAGTGCCTATATGAGTGCCTATATGAGTGCCTATATCAGCGCCTATATCAGTGCCTATATGAGTGCCTATATCGGCAACAATGCTGGCACCCATGCCGAGACCCGTGCCGAGAGCCATGCCGAGACCCGTGCCGAGACCCGTGCCGAGAGCCATGCCGAGAGCAACGTCCATGGAGCCGAGAGCAACCTCCATGGATCAAGAGCAACGCCCAGGGGCGATTTGCTCAGGGGCGCCACTTGGTCCTCGACCAGGGTAGACACCCCTCGAGGGCGGCCCGCCCATTGGACTCAGGGTGCCAGGGACTCGAATCCCAGGGACAAGCGCCACCCGAGGAAACTCACGGAGTCTTTTAGGGCCGTCGCCGCGTAGACGAGTTCATCGCTCGTCCATCCGGTCAGGACTACTCCTCGTACGGCCTGCTTGCCGTCGGAAAGATGTTTTCGCACCCAGCCAATGCGCTGAATCATCCCCGCAATCGCCGTCTCCTGGTTCGCCGAAGTCGGCACAACCATCGCGATCACCCAGTCCCCTGCCTCCGAGCGAGCCAGCAGATCGATTTCGCCCACTTCGGTCTCAAAGCCAGCGCCCACCTCAAGGCCCTCGGCGTCGACGTGCACGCTCAAATTAGCTTCGAGCACTTCCGGACGCTCCACGATCAAGTGCCGTACTTGCTCGGGGTCCACGGGGATCACCACACTGATCGGGGCCCGGCTCGAACGGCGTAAACCCTCGGCCGCTGGTTTGGACTCCTCTGCCCGATCCTTCCCTTTGGTCGCCCGGGTCTTTTTTTGATTGCTGCGCACAGTGGGACGGGAATTTCGTGTCGGCGGCGTTTCCTTCAAGGCCATCTCAATCTCCTCTTCGAACTCGGCTCTCGCACCCGTAAAAAGACTCGACTCGGCAGCGGCACCCAACGCACTCAGGTTGGACGGCGAGAGCGGATCTGCCCCCGAAGGCGTGGGCTCCGGGGTGTTCCCCACCAAAGAGTCGACCGCCAGACCCGAGCTCTCGGCATGCCCACAGTTCGGGCAGAGCTTGTGACCGCCGGACAATCGCGTATTGCACGCCTTGCAGTTCACACCGCCCCCCCCCCAATTTGAGCCTCCACCGCAAAGTGTCGGCTCGAGTACATATCGCCTAATTAGACCGAGAACTTGAGGCCTGGGGCCCCAGAGAACGGGCGATGGATGCGACTGGGCGAAGCGGACGAAGGAAGTCCCTGCTGACGGGGGCTGACCCCTAACCGCCTGGGCCGGCCCACTTCTCGAGGCCCTGGCAATGTGCGGGCGGGATGCCGATGACTTTCCGTGGGTCCGTGGGTTAGTCACTCACGCGTTCAGTCACTCGCGCGTAATGTCGGCCCCTAGGGCGCTGAGTTTCTCCTCGAGTTTTTCGTAACCCCGATCGAGAATCTCGGCGTTTTGGACGACACTCGGTCGCCCCCGGGCGCACAGCGCCGCGATCAGCAGTGCCATCCCGGCCCGGATGTCGGGACTTCGCACGGTCTGGCCGCGCAACCCAGTGGGGCCTGTCACGAGAACGCGATGGGGATCGCAGACCACGATATTGGCACCCATCTGGATCAGTGGATCCACGAAATACATGCGGCTCTCAAACATTTTTTCGAAAAAAAGTATCGTCCCCTGGCTCTGGGTTCCAAGGACCACCATGGGGCTCATCATGTCGGTCGGGAACTGCGGCCATGGACCGTCAGCGACACTGGGAGTCGCGCCCCCTGCGTCCCGGCGAATCGTAGGCACTTGCCCTTCGGGCAGGACGATGCGATCACTCTGAATATCCAGACTGATTCCAAAGCGCTCGAAGACACGGTTGAGCATCCAGTAATGGCCGCGAACGGTATCGGTGATCGTAATGCCCCCGCCCGTCGCCGCGGCCAGGGCGAGATAGCTCCCCACCTCGACATGGTCCGAAACCACCCGGTGGGTGGTTCCGTGTAGCCGCTCGACTCCATTCACCGTCAGCGTATTGGTTCCCAATCCTTCGATATCGGCCCCCATCCCCTTGAGCATGCGACCCAGGTCCTGGACGTGGGGTTCGCTGGCAGCATTGAGGAGAGTCGTTTTTCCTTCGGCCACCACCGCGGCCATCAAAATGTGTTCGGTGGCGGTCACACTGGGTTCATCGAAGAAGAGCATGGCGGGAGTGAGTCGGCCGTCCCGCCGAAACTCGAGCTTGTCTTCGTCGAGTTCGACACCCAGACCTCTCAAGCCGTAGAAATGCGCGTCGAGCCGTCGTCGACCGATTTGGTCTCCCCCGGGAGGATGGAGACAAACCCGCCCGGCTCGGTGAAGCAGGGGCGCCACGAAGAGAAAGGAAGTACGAGTTCTCTCGCACAGCTCGAAGGGGATTTCGGTCTGCTCGACCTTCCGAGCCCGCAGCACCAATTTCCCCGGGCTCCGGCTCACCGAAGCGCCCAAGTACTCAAGAATATCCAGCATCCCGGTAACGTCCCGCAGGTCGGGGACATTTTCGAGAACCACTTCCTCGTCGGTCAGCAAGGCCGCGGCGATCATGGGCAGCACCGCATTCTTGCTGCCGCTGGCCGCAATCTCCCCGGAAAGGGGATGCCCCCCCTGGATCACAAATTGACTCATCGGCTCCGTATAACCTGCCTGGGGGAAAGAAATAATCCCCACCACTCCCGAGAAAGCCCCGGGGCGGGTCCAGCGTAGGTCTTCGCTCCCTTTGGGACCAGCGGGAATTCAGTCGTACGCCCGGGCAAGTATCCAACGCCCCGGATTCCCGGAGAGAGCCATCTCAACCCCACGGAGTGCGTTCTGCGATACCTTGGGGCCGACGCTGAGCCTCCCAACTGACCGGGGAGAACCCTGCCTTTGAGCCACCCATTCTCGATCCTCGAACGCATCCGAAGCTTTCGCTTTGCCATTCATGGCATCGCACTCACCGTGCAGAGCCAGCACAACGCCTGGATTCATCTGGCGGTCAGCGTCGCAGTCGTGGCCCTGGGCGGATTCGTGGGCCTTCAGCGGGACGGCTGGCTCTGGTTGATCACGGCCATGACCCTGGTTTGGTCCATGGAGGTCCTCAACACCGCCATCGAGCGCCTCGCCGATGCCGCGGTCCCCGAGATTCATCCCCTGATTGCCCAGGCCAAAGATGCCGCCGCCGGGGCCGTGCTCGTGGCCGTCTTGGGCTCGGGGTTGATCGGACTCCTCGTGCTGGGTCCACCCCTGATGCAGAAACTCGGAATCGGGCTCTGAGAGGCACCGTCCTGCTCTTCATTGTTTTGCCCTGCTGCATTGTCGTGCCCACAATTGTCGTGCCGCACACTGCCCTGCTCGGCACTGCCTGCCCCGCACTTCCATAGGCTTTCCGCTCTATGACTGCGAACGCAAGCGCACACGGGCGACCGGGACCGGACACCAGCGAACACGCGAAGACGCGAAGAGACGCCCCTGTACGCTTGACCCTGGGGCAAGGGAACCGGAATCTGAGCCTTCGCCCCCCAGCGGAGGACACACCGTGCGCTACGCCTTCGAAAACTTTGAATTCAACTTGGCGAAGGATACGTTGCGGCGTGATGGGGTTGCCCTCCCGGTTCGCCCCAAAGTGCTCGCCCTGCTCGCCGATTTAATTCAACGCCGCGGACGCCTGGTCTACAAGAAAGAACTCATCGAGCGACTCTGGCCCGACGTGGCAGTCGGCGTCACTTCTCTTTCGAGCCTCGTCGCCGAAATTCGTGCACTCCTCGGCGACTCGGGCCAACGCCAGGCCCTGATCCGAACCGAATCGGGTCGAGGCTACCAGTTTGTGGCCCCCGTCCGGGTCCGGCCTAATCTCGGCGGGAACAGCCAGGCCCAGGGAATCGTCGATTCCCTGTTGATCGACGCACGATCTGGCGAACTCCGACGCTTCGAAGACGCGCTCACCGAGCTCTCTCGGGGCCGGCCGCATCCCATGCTTGTCTGCGGCGAGGGGGGCAGCGGAAAGCACCCACTGATGGGCGAGTTCATCGCCATGGCGGGAGGCCGGGGCTTTCTCACGGCGAGCGGTCGCTGCTCTATCGCACCCGAAGGCCCCCCCCTTCGACCCTGGATTGAAGTCCTGCGCTCCGTGGCTGGGGGCAACCCAGGACAAAGACTCCCGGCCCTGCTGGAGCCCGACCTACTCAGATTGATTCAATGCGACCCGGTCTGTTTGAGTTGGCTCTCCCCATTGGACCACCAGCATTCGCCCCAAGTGCGCTTCCGAATCATGGATTCGGTTTGCCGCTACCTGACCGCTACCGCCAGACAAAATCCGATTGTCGTGGTGGTCGAGAACCTCCACCAGGCGGATGCCGGCTCCCTACTGCTTTTTAATCAATTGCTGGACTTCCTAGGCGAAGCCCCGTTGATGCTCGTCGGGACCCTGAGGCCACCGGCATTGCGCACCGGTCCCCCTGTCTCCCCGTCCCTCTCTGGCCCCTCACCGGCTGGCTCTTCACCGTCTGGGCCCTCACCGCCTGGCCCCAGCGACTCGTCCAAGAGCGCACGGCTGAACTCGATCCAGAACCGAAGGGAGATGGAGTGTGTGCGCCTCGCCCCCCTGGGACGCGAGATCATTGACCGCCGTGAGTGGCACCCAGGAGCCGCGGTGAGCCTTACCCAGGCGCGATCTATCGCATCTCCCTATTGACGGTGCCCACCCAGCGTGGCGATATTTGGGTCCACGGATACCCCGGGCAGCCGAACCCATGCCCGAGCTTCTAGGAGAGAGAACTTGGCCCTGGCCCCCCCCACCTCAAGAACCGGTTGCCCAACATCGGGCGGGGGATCCGCCCGGGACGGGCGGAGACCCGGACCTTGAGTCGCATTCCGTACGGGAGCGTGCTGACCCGCCTGGCCCACCGCACCCCCCAGCGAATCGCCTTGATCTGTGGAGAGGAAGCCATCGCCTGGGGCGCTCTCGAAGCCAGCGCCAACCGGTTGGCCCGGGCCTTCGAAGCCCAGGGAGTGCGCCCGGGAGACATTGTCAGCCTCGTGCTCCCCAACGGAATTGAGCTGGTCACTTCCATCCTGGCCACTTGGAAACTCGGGGCAGTGCCAAACCCCCTGGCCCCCGCCATGCCCGTCGTCGAACTCGCGGCGGTTCTGAAGCGTGCGGATCCCCGACTGATTGTGGGCGGCGAAGGCAAAGTTCACGCGAACACAGTGGGCTCCCCTGCCGTGCTCCCCGCCGGCTACCAAGCCGACGCATCGTGGTCATCGGATCCGCTGGACGAACGGATTGCCCCCCACGAGCGGGCGCTCGCTTCCGGGGGAAGTACGGGGCTGCCAAAACTGATTCTCCCCAAGGCCGAAGCGGTCTACGACACCGAAAATCACTCGGTCTTCGCAAAGGCGCGCCGAGTCGCCGGGGTCCCGGGGCCGCTCTACCACGCAGCGCCGTTCAGTGCCTGCTTCCAGCCCCTCTTCGCCGGTTGCCAGGTCGTCCTGATGAAGCGCTTTGACGCTCGCCTTTTTCTCGCAATGGTTGAACGCCACGCGGTGGACCGGGTCACGGTGGTCCCCACCATGATGCTCCGGATCATGCGACTTCCCCCCAAGGAGCGGCTGGCCTATGACGTTTCCAGCCTGGAGTGCGTCATGTGTGGCGGGGCACCTCTCCCCGAGTGGTTGATGCAGGCGTGGATCGACTGGCTCGGACCCGATGTCATGAACGAGGTCTTCGGCCCCAGCGAACGCATCGGCGGAACCGCCATTGGCGGCCGCGAATGGCTCGAACATAGGGGCTCGGTGGGCCGGCCCGTAGGCGGTGCTCGGATCAAGATCGTGGACGATGGGGGTCACGAACTGCCCCCAGGAGAAATGGGCGAGATCTGGATGATGCCCTCCACAGGGCCCGGAACCACGTACCAGTACCGGGGCGCCGAGGCCCGGCTCGATACCGAAGGCTGGGAGAGCGTCGGCGACATGGGCTACTTGGACAGCCAAGGCTACCTCTACCTCGGCGACCGAAAGAGCGACATGATTCTTTCCGGTGGCCAGAACATCTATCCCGCGGAAGTCGAAGCCGCCCTGGAATCCCATCCTCGGGTTCAATCGAGCGCTGTGATCGGACTGCCCGACGACGACCTCGGTCAGCGAATTCACGCCATCGTCGAAGTGGACGAGCAGGAGGCCGAAAGTTCGACGCTCTCCCTAGAGGAGATTCGCGACTGGCTCGGCGAAAGGTTGGTGGGCTACAAGCATCCCCGAAGCCTGGAATGCGTCTCCCATTCCTTGCGCGACGAAGCCGGCAAACTTCGTCGCTCCCGTCTGCGCGAAGAGCGACTCTTTTCAAAGCCCCGTTGAGACTCTTCCCTTAAGCCCCGTTGAGACTCTTCCCTTAAGCCCCGTTGAGACTCTTTCCTTGGCCACGTGCCCTAGGCGGGCCGACTTTCGAACCCGTGGAGAAGCCGCTCTCAGGGTGAAACCCGCGCCGCCCAGCCCTCGGGCAGCTGCGCGCCGGTTCCGCCGATTCCGCAATAACCCTGGGGATTTTTCGCCAGGTATTGTTGGTGGTAGTCCTCGGCATAATAGAACTCGGGCGCCTTGACGATCTCGCTGGTGATCACACCACGCCCCGCCACGCGAAGGACGTCTTGGAAGGCCTCCCGCGAGGCTTCGGCCATGGCACACTGCTCGTCGGAATAGCAGTAGATTCCCGAGCGGTACTGGGTGCCCGAATCGTTGCCCTGACACATTCCCTGGGTGGGATCGTGCTCCTGCCAGAACAACCCCAGCATGTCGGCATAACTCGTTTGGCCCGGATCGAAGATCACAAGGACCGCTTCGGTATGCCCCGTGCGGCCCGAACACACCTCTTCGTAGGTGGGGTTACGCGTAAAACCATTCACGTAACCCACGGCGGTGGAATAGACACCACGAGCCTGCCAGAAAAGGCGCTCGGCCCCCCAAAAACAACCCATGGCAAAGACTGCGCGCTCCATTCCGGGAAAGGCGTCATCCAGAGGCGCGCCGTTCACGAAATGAGCACCGGGTACAGGCAAGCCCTGCTCCCGGCCGGGCAGGGCCTCTTCCTCGGTGGGCATCCTGGGCTCTCTTCCAAATACCATGGCGCGCTCCTTAAAACGCGTACTGGAGGCCTGCGGTGAGCAGCCAGTCGGTTCTGAGTTGAGGACCTTCGAGGTCCTGGAAAGCGGGCAATCCCGCCTCAATGGAAATCCGACTTCCCCGAAGTCGGCCCTCCTGGACGTAGAAGTCGACTCCGAAGAGGGCATCCACCCGTTGGCCGGCCTGGAATCCCGGATTCGCCAGGGGAGAAAGCGCAGGATTCATTTGATCGTCCACCCCGGTGGGATTGAACCATTGCTGCCACTTCATGCGAAACGACGTGCGAAGCCAGGGCTTCCACCGGCGCCCCACCCAGCCCGTCAACGAGTACTCGTTGCCCGGCTTGTAGCCTTCGGAATTGGTGCCCGCCTGGAGAACGCCAAGAATCTGTCCGCCCCAAAAAGTCTTTTTGTAGAGACCGTTGTAGGTGAAACCCGGCCGGAGAGCGAGGGTCCCCGATCCGAGTTGCATGGGATAGGGCAGACGTTGCAGGGTTCCCGCTTCGACAACTTCGACACCACCGACACCACCGAGCCCGGCGGGCGCTTCGGCGGTTTCGTTCGTGGACCCCGAGGGCAAGCTGAGCCCGAGGTTGAGATGGACGCGATGAACTTCGTCGGAAAACACCCGATAGAGACCGTTCAAGATCACGTCCCCGAAACCCCGGACAGAAACGCTGTAGCGCTGGCCCGTGGATTCAACAAATTGATCCAGGGTTCGCTCATAGAAGGGAAGCGTCACAAACAGAGTCACGCTCTCCACAGGTTTCCAGGTCAGTTCGATCACGTGGGCATACGAGCGGAGAGAGAGCGGAATACTACCGCCGGGATAGCTGTCCTCGATCTGGCTTGGCTGGATCTCGGTCCGGCCGTCCTGAAGACCTTGCTGGTTCCCGATTTGCAACCGATAGGACAGCTTGACCTCACCGCTGTGGTGCACGGCCTCGCCGAACACGCCGATGGGAGGATGGGCATCTTCCGCAACAAAGGGCTCCCCGGCTACGGCCTGACCCGCGAATACACCCGCCAAAATGCCAACCCACAACCCACGAGCCTTCGGGATCCGAACTCGACTCATGTTTCTGAACCCCTTGTTGTTCTTCTCGTCCCATGAAGACCTGAGCCGGGAAAAAGAACCCGAGCCTGCATCGGACTCACTGCTTTCCCCGGAAAATCCAGGGACTGAACACCCAGGCCAGAAATGCCCGGGCCCGGAAAACCTAGACGAACCTCGGGCCCACGACCACGCGGCGGACTCATCCATCGGTTTCCACGATCTCCCAGCGTGGCGACCCCCCGCCTGCAACGACCACCGCCAGGTAATGGGCCTGGGTGGGGCGGAGCCGCAGATGATGCCAACTGCTCTCGACGGAATGTTCCGGTGACTCGAGCCTGCATAGCGCTCCGCTTTCGCCCAGCAAGTGGAATTCCAACGCGTCGAGGCGGGAACGAATACCGGTTCCCCGGGCTTTCAAGTGCGCTTCCTTGAGCGTCCAATATTCGAGAAAGCGCGCCTTCCACTGCGAGGGAGGAAGGGCCTTGAGGGCCTTGTGTTCGCTCGGGGAGAGGACGCGCTCCGCAAGTGCGTCGTAGCCTCGAGAGCGTTCGCTGGATTCCACATCGATACCCACCGGCGACTCCCGGGAAACGACGCACGCAACCAGGCCCTGGGTGTGTGACAGGTTGAATCGGAATCGCTCATTCCGCCCAGGCCCCACGACCTCGGGCTTTCCCATTCCGTCGGGCGCGAACCTCCAGGCCGAGGGATCCATCGCGGAATAACGCGAGAGGGTTCGACGCAGCAGCGCGTGAGCGCCCAGAAATTCGGCCCCGGCGCGCCCCCGGCGCCGGGCGTACCGCGCGCGCTCCTGGGCGGAGAGAACTGCAAGGTTTTCCTGGGTTCGGCACTCGGATGACGCATCCACCCGGGCGTACCCCACCGCGACACAGCCGGGTTCTAGAGTTTTGGGTGGGGGAGCGGGCATCCGGGCAGGGTAGCCTGGGCCTCGCCTGGCCAGCTACTCCCGAATACCCCCGAACGACTCGGCGCCCGGGCTGGAGCCGCCCGCGGCGAGCCCGCCCCGAAACCATCCGGTTTCGGGGCGGAAGAATTGCGAGATACCCGCCCTCCAAGGCGACTTCGCCCGCACCCCCGCCAAGCAGAAAACCCCGGGCTCAGCCTGCCCTTGGCGGTCTCGCCGGGATCCTGGCGATTCGGAAACCCCGGGTCGACCTAGGCGATCACTCGGGGCAAAGGGCGGAAAGATTCGAATCGGTAAGCGGCCAGTTCGGCTAGTCTCCGGCCTTCGCTTGATCGGGATGGAGAGAACCAAAGCATGGCCATGAGGTTCGCAGGGAAAACAGCAGTTGTTGGAATCGGCGCGACTGATTTCTCCAAAAACTCTGGCCGCAGCACGCTTCGCCTGGCCGTTGAATCCAGCGACGCGGCGATCCAGGATGCCGGGCTACGCCCGGAACAGATCGATGGCATGGTGCTCTTCACCGTGGAGGACAACCACGAAATCGATGTAGCGCGTAACCTCGGCATCCCGGAACTCACACATTTCAGCCGTATCCACCACAGTGGCGGCGCCGCCTGCGGAACTCTCCACCAGGCCGCCATGGCCGTTGAAAGTGGAGCTTGCAACTACTGCCTGGTGTTTCGTGCTTTCAACGAACGCTCGGAGACCCGCTTCGGTACTGGGGTTCAAAATCGAGCGCCCGCGCCCACCTCCATGGAAGTGGACTTTGGCTGGAGTTCCCCATTTGGCTTGCTCACCCCCGCCTCCTGGGTGGCCATGTTCGCCCAGCGCTACATGCACGAATTTGGCGCCACCAGTGAAGATTTCGGGCGCATCGCCGTTGCCGATCGGAAGCACGCAGCCAACAACCCCAAGGCCCACTTCTACCAGAAGCCCATCACCCTCGAAGATCACCAAGAGAGCCGCTGGATTGTCAAACCCCTGCACCTGCTCGACTGCTGCCAGGAGACCGATGGCGGCCAGGCATTTGTGGTGACCACGCTCGAACGCGCCCGCGACCTCCCCAACGCACCCGTGGTGATAGCCGGGGCCGCCCAGGGAAGCGCCGAGGATCAGCAAATGATGAAGAGCTACTACCGACAGACAATTTCGGACATCCCCGAAATGGGGCTCTGCGCACGACAACTGTGGGAGGATACTGGGTTCGGACCCGACGATATCCAGACCGCGATCTTTTACGACCATTTCACTCCGCTGGTCCTGCCTCAGCTCGAAGAATTTGGTTTTTGTCCCCGGGGCGAGGCGCGTGATTTCATCCGGGACGGAAACATCGAACTCGGCGGTCGCCTGCCCATCAATACCAACGGTGGCCAGTTGGGCGAAGCCTACATCCATGGCATGAACGGAATCGCGGAAGGGGTGCGGCAGGTGCGGGGAACTTCGGTCAACCCAGTCCCCGACGTCCAGAACGTCCTCGTGACCGCTGGCACCGCGGTGCCGACCAGCGCCTTGATTTTCTCCAAAGCGGATTGAATGAAAGCGCTGCACTGGATGCTTTCCGCCCTGATCGCCCTGATCGCTTGGGGCGAAGTCCGAGGGGCCGACCCCAACTCTGCTCACCCGCATCAGGGCATCGTTGAACCCTTTCTAGGCCCACCCACCCCAGCGCCCCTCGACGCCGACCAGCTTCGAGCCCTGGCCCAGGGCGAAACCATTCTCACCACCCTGGAGGGCGACCGAGGCGGTCGCGGAATAGCGATCCAAGACATCCGAGCCACCTCGGACCTGGTGTGGGACCGAATCGCTGCCTTCGACGAATATCCCGGCATGGTGGACTACGTGGTGGAATGCGAGCCCTACCTCGCGAACGAAAGCGATCTACGCGTTCGCTTTGTGTTGAAGATCCTGGGCTTCCGGTACGAATACTATATCCGGCATGATTTTCGCCCCGACCGGGGCTACATAACTTGGACCCTCGACTATGCCCGGGAGAGCGACTTGGACGATTCCGTCGGCTATTGGGCCGTACAGAGCCACCCGGAAGATCCCGGGCAGTCGCGCGTTTTCTACTCCATCGACATGCGCACCCGAGGCTGGATGCCAGGCATCGTTCGTCGCATGATTGCACGCCAGGGCCTGAGGGGCGCTACCGGTTGGGTCAAACGCGAGGCCGAGATACTGCAACGCAACCGAAACCAAGCTCTCGAAGTCGACGTTCATGAGTGAAAATCAGGACGAAAATTCGCTCACCGATGACGACCGCTCCTACCGACCCGGTTGGCTCCGGTTCGCGCCCTTCCTCGGGCGCCCACCGGCGCTCTCCCGGCGCCAATGGCGAGTCATCGGCTTGATTGCCGTAGTCAACCTTTTCGACCAGTACGACCTTCAACTCTTTGGCCTCGCGCTCAAGCAGATCCAGGCCGAGTTGCTCATTCCCGAAGACAAGCTGGGCGAGTTCGGTGCCATCGTCCGACTCGGCGCCCTGCCCGCCTTTCTCTTCGGCGTGATCGCCGACCGGGTCGGGCGGCGCCAGGTGCTTCTTTTCACCATCGTCGCCTACACGGTGCTCACCGGAGCAACCGCCTTCGCCCAGGACGCCTGGACCTTTGTCGTGCTTCAATTTCTCGCGCGAACTTTCGCCGTGGCCGAGGTCATGCTCGCCTACGTGGTGATCACCGAAGAACTCGATCCCGAGCATCGAGGCTGGGGGGTGGGCGCCTTGGCGGCCCTGGGTGCCTGTGGAAACGGACTGGCCTTGGGGCTCTTCGCCTTTGTCGATGTCATGCCCATGGGGTGGCGCTCCCTGTATCTCATTGGGCTGCTCCCGCTGCTGATCATTGCCTGGTTGCGCCGGAGCCTTCCCGAGACCCAACGGTTCGCCCAAAGCCGTCCGCAGTCCACTTCAACCTCGACCCTGGCCACCGCCTTCCGACCCATCGTGGATCTCGCGCGGATGTACCCCAGCCGACTCCTCGCGGTGGGCTCCGTCATCTTCTTACTAAGTTTTGCCGAAAATTCCGCAGGCTTCTTCGGACCCAAATACCTGCAGGAGGTTCACGGCTGGCTGCCCTGGCACTACTCGTTACTAGGATTGGGGGGTGGATTCGTCGGCATTTTCGGCGGGGCCTTCGCCGGGCGACTCTCGGACCGACTCGGGCGCAAGCCCGTGGCCGCGGGCTTTCTGCTTGGACATACAATCCTGGTGCTTGCCTTTTATCAGGGCTTCGGTGCCCTACTCGCCGTGTTTTGGATCGGCATGGTTTTTTCAGGCATGGCGGCGGGGGTCGTCCTGGCCGCCATGGGGAATGAACTCTTCCCCACCTCCTACCGGTCCACGGCTTCCGGGGCCCGGGTCATCATCGCAACCCTGGGCGGCGTGCTGGGACTTATCAGCGAGTCCTTTCTCTTCGGAATCTATGGCTCGCACTGGACCGCAATTTCGATTCTTGCATTGGGCGCATTCATCGCCCCGTTGATCGTTCTCGCCTTCTTCCCCGAGACGAGCGGACGCAAACTCGAGGATATCTCTCCCGAACTCGACTAAAGGGAGGGGAGGGAAGGAAGGGAAGGAGGAAAGGGAGAGAAGAGAAACGAATAGGTCGGACCCGGCCCCTACCCCAGCCCCTACCCCACAGCCAGGGCAGCCTTCCCCACCACACGCCGTTCCATCAAATCGCGCAGGGCTCGCGCCGCTTCTTCGAGTGGGTAAACGGTGGGCGGGACCGGAGCGAGTTGGCCCTCCTCGACTCGTGCCGCCAGTCCACTGAAAAGAGCGGCGTTGGCTTCGCGGTTGCGCGATCCCCAGCCCCCCCAATCCACGCCCACCACCTGGCACTGTTTGAGCAGGATCAAGTTCCAGCGAACTCGGGGAATTTCGCCCCCTGCAAAACCGATCACAAGATGCCGGCCGCCCGGGGCGAGTGCGCGCAGGGCCGGTTCGGAATAGTCCCCCCCCACCGGGTCATAGACCACGTCCACGCCCCCGCCGGAGAGCTCCTTGGCCCGGAGTTTCAGGTCTTCCTCGCTGTAGAGAATGACTTCGTCGGCCCCCTGCTTGCGGCACGCCGCAAGCTTCTCCGGACTTGAAGCCGCAGCGATCACCCGGGCGCCCATCTGCTTGGCCACATCCACGGCTGCCAGGCCGACCCCCCCCGCCGCGCCGAGTACCAGGACAGTCTCCCCCGCCTGCAACTGGGCTCGATTGTCCAAGGCGAACTGCGCGGTGCAATAGGCCTGGTAGAAGCCCGAAGCCTGCTCGAAGGACAGTCCCTTGGGCATGGGGATCAGGCGCTCGGGGGGCAACAACACCTGCTCGGCAAAGCCGTTCATCCCCGGCATGGCGATCACCCGGTCCCCAGCTGAAAATGTCTCCACGCCCTCCCCCACTGCTCGGACGACGCCGGCCACTTCGCCCCCGGGAGTGAAGGGCGGCTCCGGACGAATTTGGTAGAGACCCTGAACCATCAAGGTGTCCACGAAATAAACCCCGCAGGCTTTCACGTCCACCAGCACGTGGCCGGGCAAGGGACCGAGATCGGGTCGCTCCTCGATTTGCAGCTTTTCCGGCGGGCCCAGTTCGACGCAACTGATCACTCGCATCTCCAGATCTCCTTTAGATCTCATTTGCCCGATTCGAGAACCCTTTCCCCGAAACACCCTCAAGCTCGAACCGGGAGAGGGCCAGGCCTCTGGATAGCGAAGCCCCCTCCTCTCCGCCCTCCATCGGGACCCGCCAAGCCATCCCCACCGGTTGTGGATCGCGGCCTTCGCTGCGACACTGGCCGCAAATCGACTCTTTGAGAACCCTTCGGGCCCCATCCGGCCCCGGCGGAGCCAAGCCATGAACTGGAAATTGGAGCGGCATCCGAGCTTTCCCGGAGTCGAGGGCCCGGTCCTCGTTTGCGTCATGGACGGCGTGGGGATCGGCCGGCAAGACGAATCCGATGCGGTCTGGCTCGCGCGAACCCCTCATCTCGACAGTCTTCGCGCAACCGCCCTCAGCACCCGGCTCGCGGCCCATGGCACAGCCGTGGGCATGCCCAGCGACAACGATATGGGGAACAGTGAAGTCGGCCATAACGCCCTGGGTGCCGGGCGCACATTCGATCAGGGCGCAAAGCTCGTGGCCGGGGCCATCGCTTCGGGAAGCCTCTTCGAAGGCGAAACCTGGAAGGCTCTCGGCCAGCGGGTGCGTGCCTCGGGAGAGCCCATGCACTTCATCGGCCTGCTCTCCGATGGAAACGTGCACAGCCATATCGACCACCTATTCGCCCTGCTTCGGCGCTGCCATCAGGAGGAAATCACGAGCGTCCGAGTGCATATCCTGCTGGATGGCCGTGACGTTGCCGAAACGAGCGCTCTGGAATACGTCGATGCTCTTGAGGATCTGCTCGCCGAAATCAGCGCCAGACCGGATCGGGACTATCGCATCGCGTCCGGGGGCGGGCGCATGGTGATTACAATGGACCGCTACCAGGCCGACTGGTCCATGGTCGAACGGGGCTGGCAGACCCATGTCCACGGTGAGGCCCGGGGTTTCGCCAACCCGCGCCAGGCTATCGAGACCCTGCGCGATGAGGACCCCGGGCTCGGCGACCAATGGCTACCCCCCTTCACCATTGTGGCCAGGGACGGCTCGCCGATAGGCCCCATTCGCGACCGTGCGTCGGTCATTCTCTGCAATTTTCGCGGGGATCGGGCCATCGAGATCAGCCAGGCATTCGAGGACGAGAACTTTCCGCACTTCCCCCGCGGCCCAAGGCCAGATGTCCTTTATGCGGGAATGATGCAATACGACGGAGACATCCAGGTGCCCAAGCGCTTTCTCGTGGATCCACCCGCCATCGACCGAACCCTGGGCGAACACCTCGCCCGAAACAAGGTTTCGCAACTGGCCATCAGTGAGACCCAGAAATTTGGCCATGTCACCTTTTTCTGGAATGGCAACCGAAGTGGTCGTTTCGATGAAAATCTCGAGAAGTACATCGAGATCCCCGGCGACACGCGGCCCTTCGAGGAGCATCCGGCGATGAAGGCCGCCGAGATCACGGACCAGTTGATCACCGAACTCAGGACGGGCCGCTATCGCCATGCACGAATCAACTACGCGAATGGCGACATGGTCGGACATACAGGTCACCGGGACGCCGCAGTCGCAGCGGTGGAAAGTGTCGATCGGGAGATCGGCCGCCTTCTCCCGGTCATTCAACAACTCCGGGGGGCTCTTCTTCTCACAGCGGATCACGGTAATGCCGACTGCATGTTCGACCTTGATAGCGAAACGGGAAATCCTCGCCGCGACGAAAGCGGAAGGATTTTTGCCAAGACCAGCCACACCCTGAACCCGGTCCCCCTGTGCCTCTTCGCCCCGGGCTATCCGCTGCAATTCGCCTCCCACGCGAGCGACGCCCCTCTCGCCCATCTTTCCGCCACCGTGCTCCACCTGTTGGGCCTGCAGGCGCCCGAGGACTACGCGGCCTCGCTCATCGCCCCCTAAGGAAACCGTCCTCGCCACTCTCGGCGCGATCGAAACGCCGATTCGAAGCTAGAGTCCCGTCCCTGCCCACACCGAGGACCGCAAAGCCCATGTCCAATCGCGCCGCCCTGATCGCCGTAATCACCGCGTTCGCCGTGGGCTTGTTGGCCTCTCTTGCCATTCGCCCTGCGCCGGAGAAAAACGTCGGAAATTCTGCGCAAGGCCTCCGTGAAGTGCGTTGGCGGCTGCCCGTAGCCTTCGGAACAAACCTGCCCGCCCTGGGCGACAATGCCCTCTATATCGGTGAGCGCATCGAGGCGATTTCCGGCGGGCGCTTTCGGGTAGAAATTTTTGAGCCCGGGAAATTGGTGCCCGCGCTCAGCATCGTCGATGCGGTGCGGGAGAAAAAAGTACCCGCCGGTTACACCTGGCTCGGCTATGACCAGGGCAAGGTGCCGGTGTCTGTGCTCTTTGGCGCCGTCCCCTTCGGACCCGAACCCTGGGCCTACACGGCCTGGTGGTACGAGGGCGGGGGCCGAGAACTCGCCGAGGAAATCTATGCGCCCCTGGGCGTACATCCGGTTCTCTGCGGTTTGATCGGACCCGAGACAGCCGGTTGGTTTCGGGAACCCGTGCGTTCGGTGGA
>DUCT01000176.1 GCA_012959665.1 Myxococcales bacterium
CAAACAATGTCCTACTGGGTGCCGGCCTGGGCCAGGATGCCACGAACACGATTCACCTCGAACAAAACGACGGGCACGACCTGGACCTCTCCGCCGACTCCACCGACTTCCCGTTCGATTCCTTCGTGATCTTCGGCCCCCGAATCGAATTCGTGACGACCTCTACCCCGGCCCGGAGCGGCGTCATCAAGGCCGAGAACCCCGACCTGCTCCTGCTCGGAGCGACCACCTTCGATGCCGAGGGCAACTTCCTGCCCTCCTCCCCCGCTGCCCTGCTCTTCGAGCAAACCGCTTCCTTCAATGAAAGCGCCGGCGGCTGCGACCTGGGCTGCCTCCCGAACCCGGTCACCCAACTCGGGCCCAGCGGCGCCGGAGGGGTCGACTACACGATTCGCACCGTCGCAACGCTGGATGAAATGGGCGACCTCTTGGTGCCGGGGGGAAGTATCCTGATGGACGACACTCTCTCGGGTAAGTTGACCTTTTCGGCCCTGACCCTCGACGCCTACGCCTCGGGGATGGGCCCGGGGATGGGTCCGGATGTCATCTTTGAGGCCTCGGCGTCGGATATCGACTTCGACCTGATTCTCGAATCCTTGACCGTGGGCACGGATTCCGCGGCCCCCGTGGACATTCGCATGAACGCATCCGGCCCCGCGAGCGAGAACTCTGAACTCGCGATCCTCACCCTCAATGACCAGACCTTCAACGGCGAAGTCACCGTCGATGGGCGGGTCGAACTCGCCGGCCGCGTGGTTCACGTCACCGGCGCGGTGAATGCCGCCGATGCCGGCCAGAGCGACGAGCTCGTGGTCGCCGTGCGCGGCCAGGCGCTCCTCGATGGCGACGTGGGCGTGAACAGTGATCTGGAGTTGCTCCGCATCAACTTTGACCCGACCGCTGTGGCGGACGCGGCGCAATTGCCGACCCTGGGCCTGGGCGGGGACGCCGACGGGCCGACCACGATCCGGGCAAGCACCATCGAGATTCTTAATGCGGGCGATCTCGAAGAGGACATCGAAATCGCCCACGTACCCCGGGCGGCCCTGGCCTCGACGATTTTCAAGAAAACCGGCGACCTCACGATCATCGCCGACGATTTCTCCATGGGAATCGGCGAGAAACTTTCGGTGGGCGGGAACCTATCGATCACCGCCGGCCGCGCTGCCCTGGGCGATCTTTCCGCCCTGGAAATCCGCGTGGATGCCGACACCATCGAGATTCAGCGGCGAGACCCCGGCGAGTACATCGACGCGAACGGAATCATTCAGCCCGACGGCGGCGTGGACTACGTGGCCAACCTGATTGATTTCGTGGGGCCCATTGAACTCACGGGCGCAGGCGCCAACCCGGTCTTCGGCATCCCGGACCCCCAGTCGGCCCCGGATTGGATGCTCCCTTTCTCCACTTTTCAGAGCCAGGCCAACGGCGGGCCCCTCACCGCCGCCCTCTTCGCGATCCCGCCGGGCTACCTCTCCTTGGCCGACCTGCATCCCCGGGGCGGGTCCAGAGACGATCCAAGCACGATGTTTATCGAATCCGAGGTCGTCCCCCTGCCCGTCGCATGGGTGGCGGCGCCGTGGTTACCCGTCAACCACGCGTCGGTGGAGGAGTTGGGCATCGACGTTCAGCCCATGAGCGTCGCCGAGTACATGAGCCAGTTGCGGGGAGCGACGCTCATCGACGATGTGGGCCAGGGTCTGACCCCTGGAGATGGCCGCCCCCTCCGGGTTTCCGATGCGCGCATCGAGGGCACCGAAGCCGCTCGGGCCGTCGCCTTGCTCAACGAACTGCTCGGGCCCCGGCGCGGCCGGGCCCTGCGCGTCCGCACCGCGCTCCAAAACGCCCTGGACCAGTACCTGCGCACTTCGGGCGCTCGGCGCGTCGTCGGTTTTGAGCTTCGCCGCTTCGTGAAGAACCGTCCCAGTTCGCTCTTCGCCGCCTACAAGGCCCTCGAGGATCTGGATCTCCTCTTCGCCCTGCATCGGGGCCTGGGGCTAACCCCCGGTGAGTACCGGCCCATCCAGGCCAGTTGGCTCAAGGCGATCCGCCCCGAGGGCATCACGACCCGGGAACTCGCCGAAGCGATTCAGCCCTCGCGCTACGTCCGGGGCAGCGATGTCCTGGACATTTTCGGCGAGTAGCCTCGGTCTAGTCTAAGGGGGTTGGTCCAAGACCTTCGCTCCAAGACCTTCGGCCCAAGGGGTTCGGCCCAAGGATTCGGCCCGGAACCGCGGAAGCCCGAACCCGTCGCCCGTTCAGGGGGTGACGATTTCCACTGGACCCAAGTCCTCGAATTGGGGCGCCAGAATCTCCGCCGGTCCCAGCAAGACGATGGCCGCTCGGTCGGGATGCAGCAGTTCGTCGGCGACGCGATGGGTCTGGGCCGGGGTCACGGCGCTGATCCGCGATCGGTAGGTGTCCAGGGAATCCGCCGGCAAGCCGTACACGTCGAGGCTCACCAAACTGCCCAACACCGCCGCGGAGGTCTCCAGACCGAGCCCGAATTGGCCCACGGTGTAACTCTTGGCCTTGGCGAGTTCCTCGTCGCTCTGGGTCCGATGGCTGCGAATGCCCGTCAATTCATCAAGCAGCATGTCCACTGCCCGCCGGGTTTCAGGAACCCGGGTAAAAGTCGAAACCGAGAAGGGTCCCGGCCGACTCCGCATGCCAAACCCCGACCGAACGCCATAGGTCAGACCTTCCTCCGAACGCAGCTTCCGCATCAGACGCGAAGAAAAACCGCTCCCCCCCAGAGTCGCATTGAGGAGAGAGGCCGCCACGCGTCTTGGGTCGGTGCGCGCGATTCCCTCGTGGGCAATGATGATCCGGGCCTGATTGAGATCGGGTTTGTCCACGATCACGATCCGACGCTTTCCGGGGGTGATGGCGGGCGGTGCCGGAGTCCCGGCGGGCGCCAAGTCCCCGGCCTCCCCGCTCGTCCAATCCCCGAACAGGGCGGCCAAAGCCGCCGAGAAGGCCTCCGGGTCTAGGTCCCCGGATGCCGAGACAATGGCGTTGGCGGGAATGAAAAATTCTCGATGGAGATCTCGAACCGCCCCTTGATCGAGCCCGTCCACGGTCTCGGGAAGCCCCGAAACCGGCCGCCCATAACGGTGATCCGGGTAGAGGATCGCCATGGCCTCACGCCGGGCGAGTTCACCCGGGTTGTCGTTGGCGGCCTCCAGGCCAGCCAACTGTTCTTTACGGGCCTTCTCCACCTCGACGAGATCGAAGCGAGGCGCCAGGACCACGTCACCCAGGATGCCCAGCAGGAAATCCAGGTCCCGGGACAGGCCCGACACCTTCACCGACATAGAGTCCCAACCCGCCGAAACCGTCAAAGACGCGCCCAGGGCGTCCACAGCCTCGGCCAGGGCCAGAGCATCGCGATCGCCGGCTCCGCGATTCATCACCTCGGCGGTCAACTCGACCAAACCGGCGCGGCCCGGATCCACCGAACCCGCGCCGCTGCGCACGGTGAGCCCAAGGCTCACCGTCGGCAAACGATGGTCCTCGAGCAACATCACCACCAGGCCATTGTCCAGCCGGGCACGGGTGAGGGAGTCGGAGGAAACCACCGGGCCCTGCTTGAGGGGCGGCGGCGGCTGTTCCCAAGCGGGTTTGCCGGGCAGCCAGGCGGCACAACCGACAACGCCCGCGAGAATCGGGCCCCAAAGTAGAAACGGAAGAACCCGAACCCCAAGTCCAGCCCGGGTGCGCCCACTGCGTGTATCTCGAATATCTTGGTGCCATCCCATCATGGGCTCCCCTCCGCCTGAACGGTCTCGGTCTCAGGCGGCGAGATCACCTGCACCACGCTGCGGTTGTCCTGAATGAGATAACGACCAATCACACGCTTCACATCCGCCGCTGTCACCGCCTGGATCGATGCCAGGCGCTCGTCCAGGCTCCGCACCCGGCCCAGAAAAACGTATTCGTTGCCGATTCGCCCGGCCAGGGAATGGGCCGTGGCCAGGCCCTGGACCAAGCCCACCTCCAGCTGGCGCTTGGCCTTGGCGAGTTCTGATTCGCTCACCTCTTCCCGGGCCATACGCTCGATTTCGGCAAAG
Source organism: Myxococcales bacterium (assembly GCA_012959665.1). Classification (GTDB taxonomy): domain Bacteria; phylum Myxococcota_A; class UBA9160; order UBA9160; family UBA4427; genus JAZXM01. The sequence continues at coordinate 4,074 of DUCT01000176.1, forward strand.
AACAGGGTCTCCACTTGGCCGATCTCCGCACCGGGCCGAACTCCCGCCACTGCAAAAAAGAGTCCCGCTTCCTGGAGCGCCCAATAGCCGCCCTCCGCATAGAGCGCCTGCTCCTCTTCGTAGACAAGCCGCCGGTAGAGACGACTCGAACGCCCGGCGGAAAGGATCTGGCTCGCCACATCGAGAGCGTCGCCATCGGGGTCGTCGGCTTTCGGGGCGTGCCAAGCGCCGTAAAGGAGTGGAATTCGCGCCGGGTAGTGGATCGTCGAACGCCGCTCACCGCGCTGGGCCACCACCTTGCCGGGGTTTCGGGGAATCGTCTCGGCCCGGCGCACAGCGCCGAACTCCTTTTCGACAAGTGCCAGGGTCTCGGCCGTATCCAGGTCACCCACGATGACGAGTACGATGTTGTTCGCCGAGTAATAGGTCTCGAAGAAGGCACGACACGCCTCCACGGTCACCGCCTCGATGTCCGCGCGCCAACCGATCACCGGCGAGTGGTAGGGATGCGCCTGCCAGGACAGAGCGGCCAGGGCCTCGAAAGCCAATCCCCCGGGCCGATCCTCGGTGCGCATGCGGCGCTCCTCGAGCACCACCTCGCGCTCGCTCTCCAAGGTCTCCTCGCTGATATCAAGGTTCTTGACGCGCTCGGCTTCCAGAGCCAGCACCAGGGGCAGGGACTCTGCGGTCACGTCCTCGTGGTAAACCGTGACATCCCGGGTGGTATACGCATTGATCCGCCCTCCCCGCGCACCCACCAGCCGCGCGTGTTCCTCGGGCTCGATTTGCTTGGAGCCCTTGAACATCATGTGCTCAAAGAGATGGGCGATTCCCGTGTAGAAGGTTTCATCCTTGGAGCCCACGCGAACCCACATCTGGAAAGAAACCACCGGGGTGCTGTGATCTTCCAGGGTCAAGATCGTCAGACCGTTGGGAAGAACCGTTTCTTGCAAATCGGCGGCGGGATCGTCCACTGCAAGAGCCATTCCGGCACCCAGCATCTGGAGGCTCGGCCAAAGCAGCACAGCCCATACGAGAAAACGGATTCCGGGCAGCGCACGGCGCATCGAATCGTGAAAGCAGGACATAGCTGGGTACCGTATCGGCTGTGCGGGCGGGTGTCGAGGCGGAACGGTACGCTCGTCGCACTTCAAGAGTCTGAAGCCCGGCCCCCTAGGCGGGCGGCAAGGGCGTCGGTGGGCAGGGAAGTCCCTCCAGAAAGTACCGGCAAGCGCCCCGAATGCGTGCATAGAGCCGGAGGGAGAGGATCATGGAAGCCAGCCACGAAGACGAAGGTCTGCGTCAGCTCCTGAACCAGACCCGAACCATTGCGGTGGTGGGCATTAAGCAAGGAGAACGCGACGACGCGTACCGGGTTCCCCTTTACATGCAGGACCACGGGTACTGCATCGTTCCCATCAACCCCAAGCTCACCGAAGTCCTGGGCGAATGCGTCTATTCGAGCCTCTCCGATCTCCCGGAATCGTCCCCGCCCATCGATATTGTGAACCTCTTCCGGGCCTCGAACCAGATCCCAGGACACGTGGACGAGATCCTTGCGATCCAGCCACGGCCCCGAGCCGTCTGGATGCAGCTGGGCATCGAGCACGGACCCTCGGCCAAGCGCCTTTGGACCGCCGGAATCCAGGTGATCCAAGATCGCTGCATCATGGTCGATCACCAGCGATTGACAAAACCCGGCCCCTAGAACGCGGCAGAGGGATTCGCCGGAGCTACCCTGCAGCCATGGCGAAACGTGAGCCGTCTAAAACGGTCTACTCTTCGGAACACGGACGCATGTGCGCCCATTGCGGCCTGCCCTCAGCACGCTGCGCGTGCCGCGCCAATCCCCGCGGAGCCGCGGGCCGAGATGCGGCCTCGGCCATTGCCAATTCTCAAGGCGATGGCATCGCTCGAGTCAGCCGCAGCAGCCGGGGTCGTGGCGGAAAGACCGTGACCCTGGTCGAGGGCATCCAACTGCCCCCGGACGCCTTGCTGGAACTGGCCCGGGACTTGAAGCGCCACTGCGGAACCGGCGGCGCGCTCAAGGGTGACACGGTTGAAATCCAGGGCGATCAACGCGACACCGTAGTGGAAGCCCTTGAAAAACTCGGCCTTCGGGTGAAGCGCAAGGGCGGCTGAGTCGGGGCCCATTCCCCAAGAACCGACCCCTCGGGCGTCCCTCTCACCCGCCCCTCTCCACTATCGAAAGAGCCTATTCTCAGCTAATGTCTGCAGGGTCTTCTCCTCTCCAGAACTTCCTGAGGAAAACGCTGGTCTCGCGAGTTTTCGAAGTAGCCGGCGCTCAACTCGGGAACCGCCACTGGGCGCAGTCCTCCAGTCGAACGGTCCGATCTCCGAAGGTCCGAAGGACCGATACTGGATTGCCCAAGAGCACGTCCGCGAGGCGAGGGACCTGCTCAGTCCAGCAAGACTCCGGTGAGAGTTCAGTGAGAGTCCGGTGAGAGAATCCTGTCATAATCCGGTGCTTCGGAAACGTCGAGAGTCCCAGAGATTCGACGGGGTTCAGCGCGAACGAAATAGCCCACATCAGCTCATAAGAATCCCGGGAGGAACCGCTTCATGACCGATACAGCAGAACTTCGGATCGGTGACCAGACCGTCCAACTTCCCGTAATCACCGGGAGCGAGGGCGAGCGTGCCATTGATATCAGCCGCCTGCGGGCAGAAACCGGCTGCATCACCCTCGACCCGGGCTACGCGAATACGGGCTCCTGTCAGAGCGCCATCACGTTCATCGACGGCGAAAAAGGAATTCTGCGCTACCGCGGCATTCCCATCGAAGAACTCGCGGAGAAATCGAATTTTCTCGAAGTCTCCTACCTTTTGATGTACGGCAAACTGCCCGATGCCGGTCAACTCGACTACTTCACCGGTTCCATCACCCACCACACCATGCTTCACGAGGATTTCAGGAAATTCTACGCCTCGCTGCCCAAGGATGCGCACCCCATGGCGGCCTGCTCGGCAGCGGTGGGCGCCCTGGCGACGTTCTATCCCGATTCTCTTGACCCCCGGGACGATCACGAGGTCGAGGTTTCGGTGCATCGCCTCATCGCGAAATTTCCCACCCTCGCCGCCTATGCGTACAAGCACTCGGTGGGCCAACCCTTCATGTACCCCAACAACAACTTCGACTACGTGGGCAATTTCATGTGGATGATGTTCGGCAATCCCTGCGAGGATTTCGAAGTCGACGAAGTGGTCCGCAAGGCCCTCGACCTGCTCTTCATCCTCCACGCCGACCACGAGCAGAATTGCTCGACATCGACCACCCGCCTGGTGGGCTCGTCCATGGTCAATCTCTTCGGGACTATCTCCGCAGGAATCAATTCGCTGTGGGGTCCGCTGCACGGCGGAGCCAACCAGGAAGTGATTGAGATGCTCGCAGCCATTCGGGACGAGGGCATGACGGGCCGGCAATTCGTGGAGCGGGCCAAGAGCAATGATGACACCTCACGGCTGATGGGCTTCGGTCACCGGGTCTACAAGAACTTCGACCCCCGAGCGCGCATCATCAAGAAGGCCTGCTTCGACGTGCTCAACAAACTCGGCGTGCATAGCCGGCTCCTCGAAATCGCGGTGGAACTCGAGGAGATTGCGCTCAAAGACGATTACTTCGTGGAACGGCGCCTCTACCCCAACGTCGATTTCTACTCGGGCGTCATCTACAACGCCATCGGCACACCCTCCAACATGTTCACCGCCCTCTTCGCCCTGGGCCGGTTGCCGGGATGGATCGCTCAATGGATGGAATTGCACAGCGATCCCGAGTTCAGGATCGGCCGGCCGCGCCAGATCTACACGGGGCCGACCCAAAATGCCTGGATCCCAGTCGCGGATCGCTAGCATCCCAGGGGCCGGGCACATCTGGGTTTCCGGCGCCCTGCGGACACGGGCGGAAGTCCCAAAGTCGGACGAACTTCTGGCGGCGCCGGGTTGCTACACCACCGCCCGGGTGAAAAACGGCCGTGCGCGTTTTCATCGCGCCCACTGCCAGCGGCTTCTCGCCGACGCCCAAGCCCTGGGCCTGCCCGCGCCGAAGCCCGAGCAGGTCACCGAGGCCTTTGAGATCCTCGGCCAAGCCGAATTCGGCCAAGGTTCGGGGATCGTTCGGATCAAGATCTGCTCGGATACGTCGGGTGGGCTTGTTCTCGTGGGCGAACCCCGCGCCCTTGATCCCGAACCGCCCGGTGGGCGGGCGGGGATCGCCCCTTTCCCACACCCGGGCCCAGGGGAGCACCCCGGGGCCAAGCTCACCAATCACCCGGAGATCGAGCGCGCCCGGGACCTAAGAACCCAAACCGGCCACGATGAGATCCTGCTCTTTGATGCCCGCGGAAACCTGGTTGAGGGGGTTCGCTCCAGCCTCGTGGTGGTCGACGCCGACGGTGCACGACGCACTCCGGCGCCCCAACTGGGCGGCGTTGCGAGCATCGCCCTGGCGATGGCCCGGGAGCGCAGCCCCATCCCCATCGAACCCACGCTCCGCATTTCGCGCGAGCACGTCGCCCGAGCCCGGGAACTGATTGCCCTCAACGCCGTGCGCGGCGCCAGAGCCATCACCCAGCTCGAAGGGCAAGCCATTGGCAGCGGCGAACCCGGCCCGGTCTGCCGAGAACTGGAGCGGCTCCTGCTGAGCGACTAGCCCGCCCCGCTCCCGGGCCAACCGGGGAGGCACAAAGGACCTAGTCCCCACCCCTACGCTCGGCGAGATAACGCTGGATCAACGCCCGGGTGGAGCCGTCGTGATGGGGGCTGACAGCGGAGCCGGCCTCGATCTCTGAAAAGATTTGGCGCGCATTCTTTTTGCCGAGTTCCACGCCCCACTGGTCGAAGGGATTCACCCCCCAGAGCGTGGCCTGCACAAAGACCTTGTGCTCGTAGAGCGCCACCAACTGACCCAATACGCCGGGCGTCAGGAGCGGCGCCAGTAGGGTATTGCTCGGCCGATTGCCCGGGCACGCCCGGTGGGGCTCATCGGCGTGGCCGAAGGCCAGGGCTTCGCTCTGAGCAAAGCAGTGGGCCATCAGGCGATCATGATGGTCGGCCACCGGATTGTGACTGCGGGCGAACCCAATGAAATCCACGGGCACCCGCCGGGTGCCCTGATGGAGCAACTGGAAAAAGGCGTGCTGACCACGGGTTCCCGATTGCCCCCAGACAATGGGCGCGGTGTGGTGCTCTAGCTCACCGCCCCCGGCCCCCACCCCCTTGCCGTTGCTTTCCATTTCCAATTGCTGGAGATAGGCGGGGAACTCGGCCAAGTCTTGGCTGTAGGGCGCGATGCAATGGGTCTCCGCCGGGAGAAAGCCGGTGTACCAGACGCCCAGCAACCCGAGCAGGACCGGCATGTTCGCCTCCAGAGGGGCGCGACGAAAATGGCTGTCCATGGCGTGCATGCCCGCCAGCATGGCCCGAAAGGCTTCCGGCCCCACCGCCAGCATGAGGGAGAGCCCCACCGATGAGGCCAGGGAATAACGGCCCCCCACCCAGTCCCAGAACTCGAAGCACAACGCCGGGTCGATGCCGAAGTGTGCGGCCGCCTCGACGTTGGCGGTCGCCGCGGCAAAGTGCCGCGCCACCGCGGTCTCCGCCCCGAGCGCCGCCACGAGCCAGTCACGGGCGACCCGAGCGTTGGCCAGGGTTTCCTCGGTGTTGAAAGTCTTGGAGCAAACCACGAACAGGGTCTCGGCGGGATCGAGGTGCTCCACTCGGGCCGCAAAATCGGCGCCGTCGAGGTTGGCAAGAAAGTCCACGCGCAGATCGGCGCTCGCATAGGGACGCAGCGCCCGAAGCGCCATACGGGGTCCGAGGTCCGAGCCCCCGATGCCAATGTTCACGACGTGGCGGATCCGCTTGCCGGTCTGCCCCTTCCATTCCCCCGAGCGCACTCGCTCGGAAAAATCGGCCATGCGGGCCAGGACCGCCTGCACCTGGGGCCCCACATCGTTTCCTTCGATCTCGCTCACACTGCCCCGAGGTGCGCGCAGGGCTACGTGGAATGCGGCGCGGTTTTCGCTGGAATTGACCCGAGCCCCGGCGAAGAGTTTCTCGATCTGCCCGGGCAAGTCCCTCGCCCGAGCGAGTCCGGTGAGCAGTGCCAGGGTCTCATCGGTCACGAGGTTCTTCGAATAATCGAGAAGCAATTCCTCGTGCTCGACGCACAAACGCTGGGCGCGTTGGGAATCCTCGGCAAAGAGTCGCGCAAGGCTTGGCTCCGGGTTGGCGGACCGGTGCCCCGCCAGGGCAAGCCATTCGGGAAGGAGCGTCAGATCACCGGGGGGAGGGCTCAGATCCACTCCTTGCCTCCCCGCTAGGGACCGACTTCGACGGAGACGGTCACCGACGCGCGAACGTGAATGCCGCCGGGGCTCAGATCCGTGGGGACAGCTGCGGACAGACCCACTGACTTGGCCAGCATCTGTACCTCGCGCACAACCGGCGCCGGGGCGGCCCCGGAATCGTCCACCGAAAGAACGCGAGTGACCTCCATGTCCAAAGCCTTGGCCATCACCCCCGCGCGCTCCACGCCACTGCGCGTGGCCTCGGCCAAGGCCTGGCGCTGGGCCATCCCCGCATCGGCCAGTCCGTAGCTGACCTGCTGGATCTCACTGGCCCCGGCCCGGGAAGCAGCGTCGATCACCCGCCCGGCTGCGGAGACATCCTGCAAGGTCACGCGCAATCGGTTGCGCACCATGAAGCCGTCGAGTTGCTGGCCCTGCCCCTGGATATACCGGTAGTTGGGCGCCAGGGAATACCCGGCGCTGGCGATCTGGGCGTCGGGGCCCAGGGCCTCGCGCAGAGCAGCGAGCACGCGCTGACTCTCCTCGGCGTTGGCCGCCACCGCGGCCGAGGCCGCGACGTTTCGGGTCACCAGGGCGACATCCACCCAGGCCCGATCGGGAGGGACCACCACTTCCGCTTCGCCCGAAGCGCGAATCCGGGTCGCCGAGGTGTCGGCGGTCTCTCCGGATTCGGCAAGACAGCCGCCGGGTGCCAGGCCAACGGCTATGATGAAAACCAGAGCCAGCACTCCGCGCAGGGAAAGGGGGGCACTCGCAACCGTCGCCAAGGAACAGAATGTCATGCGGGGCAGCGTACAGCAAAGCAGCGAGGACGAAAGCGCTCGGAGGCCGATGCGCCCGGGTCGCGCACTGGGCGCCGCCGGGCTGATCCTGGCTCTCGCCGGTCCCCTCGCCTGCGCGGGCCCTGCCCCAATCGCCCCCGCCTACTTCGCCCGGGTGGCTCGGCCCGGGCCCGAAGAGGTGGTCGTGGTGGACGATCTCGTCCTGGTCTTCGATGCCTCGGGCTCCATCGACCGCAATCGCCTCTTTCCCCAGGAAAAATCGATTCTTGAGGCATTCGTTTCGGGCATGCCCCCGGGTCGTTACCGAGTCGCGCTCCGGGTGCTCGGGGGAAGCGCGAACGCCCAAACCGCCCCCGCCCCCTTCCATCGAGGCGAGTTGGCCCGGACCGTGCGGGCCCTAAAGTGGACCGGTGAAGAAACTCCCCTGGCCCAGATCCTGACCGAATCGGTGGAAACCCTGGCCGGGGGCTCGGGCCGCGTGCGACTGGTGATCTTTTCCGACGGACTCCCCACACGCTTCGGGCGCTATCGGGGCCCCGAACCCGCGCTCGCCCCGGCGCGGTTGCTCGCCGCCGAACACGGCGAACGGCTCTGCTTCCACACCATCCAACTCGGCGACGATCCCCGGGGCCCCGCCCTGATGGACGCCCTGGCCAGGCTCACCCCGTGCGGCTCGTCCCGACAACTCGACGAACTGGGAGACAGGGATGCGCTTTTTTCTTTTCAGCAAATCGTCTTCAACGGACCCGCGCCGCCACCCGAACCCGCCCGGGCGCGAACACTCGTCGATCTCGACCGCGATGGAGTGGACGACCGAAGAGATCGCTGCGCCCGAACGCCCCTGGGCGCCGAGGTGGACGAGCGCGGCTGTTGGGTCATCGACGACTACGTTTTCGAGAGCGGCAGCGCGCGCCTTCGAAACGATCAACTCGCGGGCCTGGGCCGGGTTCTGGCGGTCCTCACTGCCAACCCCGGTCTTCGCGTGCGCCTGGACGGCCACACCGACAACACCGGCACCGCCGAGTTCAACTTCGACCTGGCCCGGCGGCGCGCCGAGGCCATCCGCATGTTCCTGAGCGACGCGGGCATCGACCCGGATCGACTTCGGATTCGCAGCTTCGGCCCCACCCGGCCCATTGCCAGCCACGAAACCGCCGCCGGACGGCAGAAAAATCGCCGGGTCGAACTCTCCGTCCTCGACCGCGCGCCGGCGGGTGCGGGCCCTGGGCTAGTCTCCGGTCCATGAAGTTCGGAATCGCCTTGGGCGCGCTGAACCCGGCTTTCTTCGGGGAAGCCGTCCTCGAAGCCGAAACCCTCGGCTTCGAATCCTGCTGGCTTCCCGAGCACTTGGTCCTCACCGAGGACATGACGGGTTCGCCGCATCCGGGCGAGGACCGGCCGCCGATCCCGCCCACCACACCGGTCTTCGACGCCTTCGCGATGCTCGCGTTTCTGGCCGCCCGCACCTCGCGTATCCGCCTGGGAACCAATGTCTACCTCCTGGGGCTGCGACACCCCTTCGCCGCTGCCCGGGCCGTGCAAACTTTGGACCTCGTCTCCGAGGGGCGTGCCGAAATCGGTATCGGTGCGGGCTGGCTACGCCAGGAATGGCGGGCCGCCGGACTCGACCCGCGCACCCGGGGTCGCCGCCTGGACGAAGCCCTGGAGGTCTGCCGCAGGCTCTGGACCGAACCCCGGGTCGCCCACGACGGCGAGTTCTTTGGCTTCGACGCGGTTCACTTCGAACCCAAGCCGATCCAAAAACCCTATCCGCCGATTCACGTGGGCGGAGTTTCGGATGCCGCGCTGGTGCGTGCCGCTCGGGCCGGCGACGGCTGGATTGGCATGGAGCAACCCCTTGAGGAGGTACGCCCTTCCATCGCCCGACTCGGGGCTCTGCGCCGGGAGTTCGGACGCGAGGGCAAACGCTTCGAGATCACCCTCGGCGCCCCGCCGAAGGACCGAGACGCGGTGGCGCGCTGTGAAGAGGCCGGGGTTGACCGCCTGATCGTTCGCCCCTGGCGCCGTTCCCCCGAAGCCATCGACGGTCTCCGGGCCTTTGCGGATCGATTCTTCTAGGCCTTCTTTTTAGTCCGCCTGCTTATCGGCAGCCGGTCTTCTTTACCGGTCTTCTTTAGGGGACCGTTCTTCTTTAGGGGACCGTTCTTCTTGTAGGGGACCGTTCTTCATGTAGGTCAAGACCGGCGCGCCGGATCGGGGTGCAACCGGGGACGCCGCCGGACCTGCCCTCAATTCCCCCCCGCCCCCGATGCCCCCCCTGCCCCGGGCAATGCCCCGGACAGTGCCCGGGATGCGAGATCGACATAGAGGGGATTGCTGACGGCCACCACCTCTTCGCCCTCTAGGATTTCAAAGCGCACGAAGGTCGGGGCCGCCACTTCAAGCCGAGCCCGGTGAGACCAAGACGAACCGTCGACCTCGAATCGGCCCAGGGGCTCCCCGTCTCGAATCAAGCGAACCGACTGGCCAGGCTTCAGGCCCTCGGCGTGAAAGGTCAACGCCAGGGGCCCGGGCTCGCGCACCAGGACATCCCCCATGCGCCCTCCCCCCTCGGCTCGAATGTCCAGGCGACCGCCAAAGCGGGTCGGATCGCCAAAATACACCCGGCCCGCCTTGAGGCCCGCCAGCAGATCGGCCTGGGCCGAGGAGCCCGCGTAGATCCAGCTGATGAAATTATTCGGCCCCTCGGCCCAGCCCACGTCGGCGTCGTGGGAATCACTCACCCCCACACCCACCAGGCGAATTCCGGCGCGCGCCAGGCCATCCCACAGGGCGAGGTAGCCCGGCAGGCCGAATCCCCGGGCGCGGTAGCCCACCTCGAGCAGATCTACCCCATAGGCACGATTGGCAACGAGCCGCGCCAGGGCGGCCTTGAAATAGGGCTCGGCCCGGGGCGACTCGGCGATCCGCTCATCGAACATGACCCCGAAAAAATGGTTCAGGGAAACCAGGCCCCCGTGGTCGTGAACGAAAGCCACCGCCTCCCCGGGCGTATAACCGTGAGGGTGCCCGGCGACGTCGGACAGGGGAACGGCCGCCCCGTACGCGTTGAGGTGCGCCGCGTAGGATATTTCCTGACCGACGTGGTGGACGAGTTCGTCGTCCCCCAGCGCTCGGGCCATGCGCCGGGCCTCGGCGAAGAGCGCATCCCCCACGCGATCGCGTTCGATGACCAGGGAATCGAAATAGGCTTCGGCCCGGGCGGAGCCGCGCACTTCAACGATCAGCGTCAAAGACACCAGGGCGTTGTCGCCCCCGCCCACCCCCGCGGCCTCGGCATCCTCGCTGATCTCGAGCACCCAATCGTTCCAGGCTCCGGGCTCGGCGAGCACCGGCAGGGTGACAATCTCCACCTGCCGGCCCGTGGCCTCGTCGCGCACGATCTCCTTGGACCCGTCGACGCGGCTCCCCGAGCGGCCCGCTGCCGAGGGCTCCGAGAGCACGTAGTCCAGGCGGACCCCGCCCAGGGGCGTCGCCTGGGAAAGCCCCACCCGCACCACGATGCGCGCCGCGCCGACCAGGGCCCCGGGCAGAACCGAAAGCCGAAGCCGAACCCCGGACGCCAGGCTCGCGATGTGCCGGCGCCGTGTGGCATCGAAGCCCAGGGCGATCTGCTGAAGCCCGGGCCGAGCGCCCTGGGCGACGAGGTGCAGACTCCGCGTGCCGTTGCGGGCTTCGTCCTCGCTGACCTCGATCACCCGCTCCCCGGGCAAGAGCGCCGGGGAGGCAACGAGCCGCCAACTCTTTTCCACCGTCTCAAGGCTGCTCGGCGGCGGCGGCGCGCTGGGGTCCCCAGGCGGACTCCAATCCGGGAGCGGGGCCCGGCCATCCCATTGCCATTCGCGATACGGGGCCGGCACCCGTTCGGATTCCGTCAGGCCCTCCTCGAAATCGAAGGTCTCGACATAGGTGTGCGCCGCGATGCGCCAATCGTGGTCGGTCCACCAGAGCACATCCACCCCGGGACCCAGAGCCCGGGCGCCCTCGGCGTGGGCCCGCATGGAGGCCTTGCCCTCGCTCATGGAACCGTGCAAGTGAAGCGCGACGCCGAAGGGCCGCTCGGCTTCGGACCCGCAACCGCCGGCGGCGATGGCCAGGGTGAAAATAAGGCTGAAAACGAGGGCCAAATCGACGGCGACGCGAAGCGTGCGGTCACCCACGCGCTCATCCGCGCCATCACCCATGCCATCCCCCACGCGAGCGCACGGGGCGGGAGTACGGGGCGCCCGTGGGCGACGACCCTGATGGGCCTGCTTGCGCTTCGTCTTCATCGCGGCCTCAATGCCCACTCGAGCCCAGCACCGACTCGTAATCAAGCCCCAGGCAGGCGAGCAGTCCCGCAACGGCGGCCAGGGCCAGGACCCGGCGGCCCCGGGATGCAGAGGCCCAATCGGTCCGGCCCTCGGCGGCCCAAACCCCGGCCCCGAGAATGAAAAACAGCATGACGGGCAAACGAAAACGCGACATGGAAAATGTCACGACCGACGGCAGGACTTGGGCCACCAGGAAGAGCCCAAAGAGCGCCGACAGATCTCGCCGCCGGGCCAACACCCAGCCCAGCGCGCCCATCAGCAAAGCCCCCGCATAGGCGGCCACGACCCCCACCACCAG
>DUCT01000177.1:0-663 GCA_012959665.1 Myxococcales bacterium
GATTCCTTTCTTGCCCCCGAGTCCCCTGAGCAGGCCGCCGGCTTCGCCCTCGGCCTGCTTCATCAATCCTCCCGTGGCTTTGTCGAGCTCCTGGGTCACCAAGGCCTTGGCTTTTCCTTTGAGAACGCCTCCGGCGGCCTTGGAGAGCGAGGAAAATATTGCCTGCTCGTTGACGACGAGGCTGAGGTTGTCCAAGGGCCCGCGGACGCGAACAGGGACCTCCAGTTGGTCGATGGGAAGATTCTGACCCGAGAACCGCACGGTGGTGTTCCTCACGGTGACAGCCACGGGCAAATCGAGCCACGCCCCTCCTTTGTCCTCGATTTGGCCTTCGATCAGGATGTCGACAGTCCCCCCCGAGACCGTTCCCGGGTTCGCGGAAAGTTGTCCGGCCAAATCGTCGGTGGGAAGATTCGACAAGGCAATTTTTACGCGATTGGTCCCGCCACGTGCCGAGGCGCCATCGAGGGCCAAGGTTAGATCGATGCTTTTGTCCTTGGACTGCACGCTCAGGGTGGGCCCTTGGTCGACCAGGTGGGGTTGGGTGGAGAGGTGGCGTGCCTGGATGTCGAGGGTTTCCCCACCGAGCAGCGTGGTGGTGGTATTCGGGGCATGAATCCAGTCCACCTGAAGCGTGGGTGCGCCCTGGATCAGATGGTGGGC
>DUCT01000177.1:707-1672 GCA_012959665.1 Myxococcales bacterium
CCCTGGGCCTGAATCTCGCGGTCGAGCCATTCGTCCAAGGTCATCGCTTCGGGTTCTTCGGGGCTGCCGTCCTCGGAGTCTCCCTCTCGGAGTCGGGTCAATAGATCTCCGGCGCCGCTGGGCGAGACCGCGTCGAGCCAGGTCTTGATCTGGCTCATTCGCTTCTTCCAATCCCCCGCCTGGGCGAGGTAGTCGTCCAGATCCTTTTCGCTCCCCGTCTCCGGGGTGGGTTTCGGCTCCGGGGGAGGGCCGATGAGTTGGCCCGGAGTCGTCCGAGTCAGTCCGTGGGCCCCGCCGTCGATTTCAATCTTGTCGATGCGCACGCGCTTTCGCAGAAGGTCCGCGGCGCTGATGTCCATAGTGATTCGCTGGGCACGAAAGAGATCGGTGCCCAGGGCATTGGGGTCGGCGATGGCCAGGCCCGTGACCGAGAATGCGCCCGCCTCGAGGTCCAACTCCGCAGAACCGATGTCCACTGTGGCGCCATTGGCTTTTTGAAGGGCGCTCCGAAGCCAGTCGGCGGCCAGGGGACCATCCAGCGCCAGGAATCCCGCATAGACCGCGGCCACCAAGGCGAGGGCTACGCCCACCCCCGAAATCCGAATCGGGGCCGATTTCGGGCTGAGGAGTTCGGCGTACCCCGAAGTGGGGACTCCTCCCAAAAGCAATCGGATCAGGAGGCGAGTGGCTCGATTCTCGAGCACGGCGTTGAAGGTCTCCGAGTCGGCCTCGGCCCGGGCGAGCCGGGACCGGATGCCCGTCACGGTCCGGCTCAAGCCAAGCCCGAGCAGCCCACCCGCCAACGCGCCAAGAACGAGCCCGCCGGTGGTCACATAATATTCGAAACCGAATAGGGCGAGAACCGGCGCATTGATGAGTGTGACAAAGAGGCCCTGGGTCGGGCCATCGAGCAGGAGCCTGCCCACGGAGAAGGTGAGGGGCATCAGGAGGAGCGAGCAGAGCTT
>DUCT01000177.1:1818-2657 GCA_012959665.1 Myxococcales bacterium
ACGCAGGCCAGGATGATCTGGGGGGGCGAGGCGCTTCCGAGCAGGACTTTGGCGATATTTTTGGGGAGCATTCAAGGTCCTTTTCTTTCGCGAGCGGAGCCGGTCGCGGGGGTTCAGGGGCTTGATGGGTGCTCGAGGGGGCCGGGTTGCGCGTGGTCAATTTTTCCAAGAACTAAGCGGCCAACGGACTCGCATTCGGCGATATGGGGATAGCCCGAGAGGATGAAGGCATCGACTCCCGCGGCCCGGTAGGCCTCGAGTCGGGCGACGATCTGATCGGGATCCCCGACGAGGGCCGCACCGGCTCCGCTCCTGGCTCGGCCGATTCCCGTCCAGAGCCCCTCCTCGACGAATCCTTCGGCATCGGATTGTTCGCGCAATTGGGTCTGCCGGGCCACGCCCACCGAGGCCGCGTCCAGGGAGCGCTTTCGGATTTGTTCACCCGAGCGATCCTCCAGCCGACTGACCAATTGCCGGGCGGCGGCTCGCGCTGCGGCCTCGCTCTCCCGAACGATCACGTGGCTACGCAGGCCATAGCGCAGGGTCCGCCCGTATCTGCGCGCTCGCTTTCCCATGTCCTCCACCGTGGCGGCGACCCCTGCCACCGTATCCGGCCAGGTGAGAAAGACATCGGCCTGGGCGGCGGCGGTCTCCTTGGCGGCATCGGAGAAGCCCCCAAAGTAGAAGGGCGGGCAACTTCCCGAAACGGTGTCAATGCGCGGCGGGTCCAGCACGAGATCGAGAAACTCCCCATGGTGCTCGATGGGCTGGCGGTTCAAGAGCTGGCGGAGAACCGACATGTACTCCCGGGTGCGCGCGTAGCGCGGCTCGGATTCGAG
>DUCT01000178.1 GCA_012959665.1 Myxococcales bacterium
GATCGCTGAGATCGGATCGCTGCTTTCCTGTCGGTATCGCGAAAGTGCCCTTGGCTACGCGTGTGTGGGCCGTCATCGGCCCGCTGTGCGCCCAGGGGAGCCGGAGTTCCCCGAGCTCCCCGGTTCGGCGAGCCGACCTGCATCCGGCAGAAACCAATCGATCCCCGAGGGGCTAAGGCTTCATTGAAAGGGGGGGCCGCCCGGTTCTTGAGGCCTCAAGTATCTGATGCCCCAGCCCGAAACTAAAATTGATCCACATGGGATTTAAGAAATTTTCAATATTCCCTTGAAATGGAAAATATTCCCACGTATATTGTTTTAAGTGGGAATAAGTCCCATAAGTAAATCATGCGCAAGGGAGACTCTTTGAGAATTCGGACCGGCAAGGCCTGGGGAATAGGATCGTTTTCACCGCGAGATGGTGTTCCAGTTCTCAGGGTTTGCGCGGGAATAGCCGATTGCAGAGGGAATATCGCCACCGGGCTTTACGCCGAGCCATGGCCCCGTGTCGGGTCGCTCCCGACTGGGGGCTCCCACGGGTGATTCACCGGGAATGATTAGAAAGTCCACTGGTAACAAACGGAAATAATAGAGGAGATGTCGTCATGAATGTAAGTTTTCGACTCGGAATGATAATGGGTATTGGCCTGATCTTTGGGTTTGGGTGCGGTGACACCGGGACCCCCCAGCCGGCCCCGGTGACAACGGGATTTGCTCAAGGACCGATTACGCAATTCGGCAGTATTTTCGTCAATGGGACGAAATTCGATACCGACAATGCCGTAATCGTGGGCGGGGTGATCGATGAAGAGACGCGGCCCCTGGGCCAGGTCGTCGTGGTGGAAGGAATATTCAACCCGGACGGAAGCACCGGCACTGCGACGCAAGTGGTCTTCAAGAGTGAGTTGAAGGGCCCTGTGGGTTCCGAGCCGGTGCTTATTATGGACGGCGGCGTCGTTGTGAAGAAGGAACTCATGGTGCTCGGCAGCAAGGTCATCGTTGAGGACGGTTATACGGCCTTTGACGAGAACTATTCCTTCGAGACGATCATGGTCAATGACATCGTCGAGGTGAGTGGACTCGCCGACGGCAATGGCGAGATTCGTGCGACGCGGATTGAGAAGGAAGGCGTTTCAGACGGAGTAGCGCTTGTCGACGTCGAGCTTCGTGGGGAGAGCACTGGCTTTACTGGCTCGAACGACTTCTCCCAGGGCTCACTCACGATGGGAGGCATATCGGTCTTCTACGACGATACGACGACCTTCGATCCGGCGAACTTCGACAAGAACCGATTCTCCAGTTCGGTCTTCATCGAGGTTAAGGGGACGCTAGACCCTGCAGACCCGTCGGTCGTAATGGCCAGCGAAATCGAGGAAGAAGACGATTTCGGCGAAGACGCGGACAAGATCAGCGTCGAAGGGTTCGTCAGCGGCTACGTGGACAACAGCGACTTCATGGTCGGCAATCAGGCGGTGGATGCATCGGGGGCAACCTTCATCCCCACCGGACTGCCCCTCGCTGACGGCGTGGAAGTCGAAGTCGAGGGTCCGCTGGTTGAGGGCACCCTCGAGGCGACCGAAGTGAAGTTCGAGGGCGAGGAGTCAAAGGTCTCGGCCACCATCGAAACGGGCGCCCTGGGCGACAACACGTTGACCTTGCTCGGTTCCATCGTGATCGGCTTCGACGGCAGCACCCGTTGGGAAGACAAGGAGAGTGAAGCTGACAGCAACGCGCCTTTCAGTTTCTCCAGCCTCGAGGTGGGGGATTTTGTCGAGGTCAGGGTGGTCCCAACGGACGGGGATAATCTGGTTGCGACGCGGATCGAGCGTGACGACGACGGCGACATCGAGGTCGAGGGCGAGGTGGGCGAGTTCTGCGCGGATCTCACGAGCGAGATCGCTCCGTGCGAGGCGGCTGTGGGCGGCGACCCCGACTGGGTCGGTAAGGCCTGGGTCGAGGTTCTGGGCCTGCGGGTAGAAATTCGGGACACAGGCCCGCAGACGGAGCTCGAAGTCAATGAACTTCCCTTCGTCGGGACAGTCGCCGATTTCATCGGCGTAGAGATCGGTACAAATTTCGTGGAACTGGAAATCGATCCGACCACCCCGACGGCTCCCCACTTGGCCGCGAAAGCGGAAGTGGAGACCGCCGACTAGCGGTCGATCTCGCGGCTTCAATAGGATCATCAAGGCGGGCATCTCTCCGGAAGGAGGGGTGCCCGTTGCCGTTGGGGACAGAGTCTCGGGGATTGACCGTGCACCTAGGCCGTCGATAGTAAATCGCCTCCTTGTTCCCTAGCATCAACGCCTTCGGGTTTGATTTCGCCGCTCTGGCGGCGCCCGACGAAACAGCATCGGGGGACCCATCCATGGAAATCCGCAAGACACTGAAGGTCGACGAAATCGACTTCTGCGCTCAGGAGTTCTGGGAACTCCCTGTCGAAGAGCGGGAGGGGGCGTTTGCGACCCTCCGATCCGAACGCCCGATCCCCTTTATGGAGGAGCCCGAACTCCCCGTAGAAGGCTTTCCCCGGGGCCCCGGTTACTGGTCGCTCACCCGCCATGCGGACCTGCAGGAGGCCAGCCGAAACCCCGAGATCTTCAGTTCGGCCCAGGGCGCGACTTCGATCTTCGATCTGCCCCAGGAATTCAGCGAGTTCTTCGGCGGAATGATCAACATGGACGACCCGCGCCACGGGCGTCAGCGGCGGATCGTGTCCCGTGGCTTTACTCCCGGCGCGCTAGCGAAGATGGAAGCCGGCGTCGCACGGCGCGCTTCGGTCATCATCGACCGCGTGATCGAGAGGGGCGAATGCGATTTCGTTGCGGATATCGCCGCGCCGCTTCCCCTGGAAATCATCTGCGACATGATGGGTATTCCTGAGAGCGAAGCCGGCATGGTGTTCGAGCAGACGAACACCATCCTGGGGTTGGGCGATGCCGAGTTCTTGGAGTCGGTTGAAAATCCACAGATCGCGGCTCTTCAAGCGGGAGCGGCATTGGGCGGCCTGATGGGCGAGATGGCCGCGGATCGGCGGAAGAATCCCAAGGATGACCTGACCACGGCCCTGGTCCAGGGCAACGCGACCGACGATGCCATGTCGGATCACGAATTGGCTTCGTTCTTCGTGCTGCTCGTGGTGGCCGGCAACGAGACCACGCGCAACGCGATCAGCCACGGCATGAAGGCGCTCTGCGATAACCCCGACGAGCGCCGGCGCTGGGCGGCAGATTTCGAGGGTGTGGCTGATTCAGCAATCGAGGAGATTGTTCGCTGGGCGAGCCCGGTGATTCACATGCGCCGGACCTGCACCCGGGATACCGAATTGGGGGGACAGCCCCTGGGCGAGGGGGAGAAGGTCGTCCTCTGGTATGCCTCGGCGAACCGGGACGAAACGGTTTTTACTGAGCCCTACCGCTTTGATCTGTCCAGAAGCCCCAATGAACACGTGGGTTTCGGCGGTCCCGGGCCACACTATTGCCTCGGGGCGAATCTTGCTCGAAGAGAGATTCGCGTGATGTTCCGCCAGATCTTTGACCGGCTTCCAGACCTTGAGATCACCGGGGAGCCCGAGCGTCTGCGGTCCAACTTTATCAACGGCATCAAGCGAATGCCCTGCGCGTTTACGCCGGGGCGCCCGGCGGCCTGATTGGGAAACAATCCGAGGTCGCTCGCTCGACGGGCACGGATCCAGCGGGCACCCGGTGCCTAATAGGGCCGTCGAGTGCCGGTGAATGGCAGAATGCCCATGGGCAATTCGATCACGCCCTGGATACGATCGCCTAGAATTGAACCCCTGAACTTCATTTCTATCTCTCCTGCAGGGGTCTGAATATTCTGGGTGAAGGCGATGGATTTTCCCTCGAGGGTGAAATTGCGGATTCGAGTGCTGCCCCGCTTGCCTTTGAGGCTCGCCTTGAATTTACCATCGCGCTCGCGGATCTTCAGAGAAGGATTCTCGACGCCCGAGGGCATGGGAATAGCGAGCATCCAGGTCCCCTCGATCTGGGGCTGGGCAGCGTCGTCCGCCGGGGTTCCTTCCTCGGCCGTGATTGCCGAAGACCCCAGGAGTAGGAGGACGAGCAGGCTTGTGAGCAGTGGGCGAAGCATGTGTGGAGTCTGGGACAAGTGGCCACGAACATCCAGACCGACTCTTTTCCCGAAGGGTGGAAAGCCCTGCCGAGGGCCGGCGGCATCTCGACAGGTAGGACTCGTCCGCCTTCGTTAGAGTACCGGCCTTCGTTAGAGTACCGGCCTTCGTTGGAGTACCGGGGTTAGAGTACCGGGGCGGGTTCCAGCAAAGAGAAGCCTTGCCTCCGTCCCTGCCTCTTGGGGCGTCCCGGAGGTCCTGATTCAACCCTGGTCTCGCGTTGCCGCGAGCCCCTGAGGAGAGAGCATGCAGACTTCGCCGATGACCACCAGTATTGATGCAGTGGCTGCCGAGCAGCAGCGTTTCATGGTGCGTGTCTACAATTGGATGACCACTGGGCTCGGCATTACCGGTCTTGTGGCATACACAGTGGCCGATACGCCTGCTCTGACCGACATCATCTTTGGCAATGCGATCATCCCGATTGCCCTGGTCATCGCGCAACTCGGCTTGGTCTTCTGGCTGGCCTCTCGAGTGATGCAGATGAGTGCTCAGAAGGCGACGGGTGTGTTTGTCCTCTACGCCACCCTGACCGGAATCACCTTTTCGGCGATTTTTCTCATGTACACCGAGTCGTCGATTGCCTCCACATTTCTGGTGACCGCTGGCACATTCGCCGCCATGAGTTTCTACGGCTACACGACGAAGAAGGATCTGACGTCCTGGGGAAGCTTCCTCTTTATGGGATTGATGGGGATCATCATCGCTTCGGTGGTCAATATGTTTCTCCAAAGTTCAGCCATGTACTGGGTCATCACCTACGCGGGAGTTTTGATCTTTGTCGGTTTGACCGCCTACGACACCCAAAAGATCAAGGAGATGAATATCCTTGGGAACGAGGGCACCGAGGAAGACACAAAGGAAGCCATTCGCGGCGCCTTGTCTCTCTATCTCGACTTCATCAATCTCTTCTTGATGCTTCTTCGCATCATGGGCACCCGCCGCTGAGGGCTGCTGCGAAGCGGGCTTGAAGGCCAGGAATCTCGACGATTCAACGCGCTCGGGCAGGCGCACCGGGGATCCTCCTCGCTTGTTCCCGAGAGACTCGTCCACTAAAGTCACCCGACGGATCGACCGTGGGCGACGCCCCCGGGCTGGATCGTCCCGGATTCGATGCCGGATGACCGAGTGAATCTCCAAATTCAACCGACAGGAAGCTGAAATGAGCGAAATCGAACGCGAGAGCATGGAGGTCGACGTCCTCTACGTGGGCGCCGGACCGGCCAATTTGTCCTCGGCCTACCACCTCATGAAAGGTGTCGAGGCCCACAACGAGGCCGCCGCTGCCGAAGGCCGGGAGCCCATGGAGCTCCCCGTCATTCTGGTGATCGAGAAAGCCGCTGGAATCGGAGATCACCAACTTTCTGGCGCGGTCATCAACACCGCTGCTTTCGCCGAGTGGATGCCCAATTTTATTGAACAGGGCTTTCCCACCGAATACATTTGCGACGATGCTCAATTCATCGCTTTCACACTCAAGCACACCTTCAAGTCCCCGATCTGTCCGCCCATGTTCCAGAAGACCGGCTACCACGTGGCCTCATTGTCCAATGTGGTCAAGTGGTTGGGTGAGAAATGCGAGGCATCGGGGATCGAGATCTACCCCGGCTTTGCGGCGGCGGAGATCCTGACAGACGGTGATCGGGTGATCGGCGTTCGGACCGGCGATATGGGGATCGACAAAACGGGGAAGCAGAAACCCACATTCCAGCCCGGAATGGACATCCTGGCCAAGGTGACAGTGCTGGGTGAGGGTGTGCGCGGGACCCTGACCGAGGACATCATCCAGAAATTCGGTCTGCAAGGAGAACACCCCCAGGCATTCAAGACAGGGATCAAAGAGATCTGGCGCGTCAAGCCCGAAAACCACAAGCCCGGCCGGGTCGTGCACGGAAGTCTCTTCCCCGACGCCTTCAAGTCTCTCGATGGCATGTGGCTCTACGACATGAAGGACAATCTTGTCTCTTTTGGTTACGTGACGTCCTTGAGCGCGAAAAATCCGAATAACGATCCGCATTTGAACGCTCAGCGCTTCAAGACGACACCGTTCATGCGCGACCTACTCGAGGGCGGCGAACTCGTTCGCTACGGGGCGAAATGCGTGCCCATGGGCGGTCTCTACTCCCAGCCCAAGCTGTATGCCAATGGCTTGATGCTGGTGGGGGATGCTGCTGGAATGCTGAACCCCATGAAGTTGGCCGGGGTGCACCTGGCGGTCAAGACGGGAATGTTGGCTGCTGACGCGCTAGTCGGGGCCCTGGCCTCAGATGATTTCAGCGCGTCCAAGCTGGGCGATTACGCCGAGGAGTATAAAAAGAGTTGGGCCTACCAGGAGCACTGGGAGGCGCGCAACTTCGAGGGCTCGGCCGATCTGTCGCCGCTCTTCGCGTTCTTGAACATTCCCATCATGTTGCTCACCCGGGGTCGCGGCCTGATCGCCAAGGTACCGGTTCACGCCCCCTACACGGCGATGAAGAAAATCTGGGAGATCCCGCGCGGCCAGAGAGCCAAGGAAGAATTCGAGTTCGATGGGAAGCTGACCTTCAGCAAAGAACATCTCGTGGGATTCAGTGGCACCCAGCACGAAGCCGACCAGCCAGTGCACCTCAAAGTGGCGGATCTCGATATCTGCGCCACGGCTTGCGCTCGGGACTACGGGAACCCCTGCGAAAACTTCTGTCCGGCTGCGGTCTATGAAATGGTGGACGATCCCGAGAGCGCATCGGGCAAGAAGCTCTTTATTCACCACGAAAACTGTGTGCACTGCAAGACCTGCGATATCGCCGATCCCTATCAGATCATTACCTGGACGCCGCCCGAAGGGGGCGAAGGGCCCGACTATACCCAGATGTAGGACCCAGATGTAGGTTCGGATGTAGGTGCGGATGGATCGAGGCATTGCCCCCATGGAGGATCCAGTTATGGAGAATCCAATTTTTCCGCGCTTCCGTGGCGTTGCACGCAGTCTTTGGAGAGCCGTTCGATTCTGTTCGGGCGGGCTGGGGTTCGGGAGCACAGACGTCAATCGGGTTCGCGGATGAGCAAGCGATCCCGTAAGGCGAAAGCGTCCAAATCTTTACCCCCAGTCGAACGCCCTCCCTGGGCAGCCCTGGGTGTCTGCCTTTTCCTGATCGGCTTTGCGGCGCCGATTCCGAGCCAGTGGCCGCTGGTGGCCCTGGTCCTCTTTGCTCTGGTGGCTGCCTTTTCCGAGGGGACCCCCAAGGCGTGGCCGGTTCCTCTGCCCTTTACCCTGGCGGTGGTCGCATTTCTTCTCCTGACGGGCCTCTCTATTTTCCTCTCGGTGGACCGGAGCCGGAGCCTGGAACTCAGCGCCTCGTGGATTCCCGGGGTTCTACTGTTTGTCGTCATCGCTGAGCGCTTGCGGTCGGCGGAGGACCTAAGGGCGGTCTATGCCTGCTTTGCACTGGTGGGTTTGGCTCTGGCGATTGCGCTTTTGGCGGGGCGCTGGGTCTACGGCGCGGATTCGCACGCCTGGCTCCAGGGGCTGGGCCTGCCCGTGCTGGTGGTTCCCAACGACTGCCACTTCCTGGCGCTCATTACGCCGTTCTCGCTGGTCCTGGCCGACCGGAATCCGCGCTCGGGGCTGGGGATTCTGGCGCTGGTCTCCATAGTGATGACCGGTGGCGCGATCCTTGCCCTGGGAAGCCGGGGAGGGGCGCTGACCCTGATCGCGAGCCTAGTGGCAACGGGTACGCTCTTGCGTCCGCGGCTCGGCGTTGGGCTGGGTGTGGTACTGCTGCTGGGGGTAGGCCTCGGGGACGCACTGCTCGGGTTTCCGTTGGCTTCGAAATTTACCCACGTGGTGGATACGCGAGTCTCCCTGTGGATGATCGCCTGGGAGATGTTTCTCGATGCCCCATGGCTGGGGCAAGGCCCCCACTCCTATCGTTCTCTCTATACCGTCTACATGGAAGCGATTGCCTTCCCGGAATGGGTGCGAATGGACCCATGGGGGACAGAGGTTCCCTGGGCGCACAACCTTTATCTCGAACTGCTCGCCGAGCGAGGAATCCTGGGCTTTGCTTCGTTTGCGGCGTTGGTCGGGACGGCGTTATTTTTGGGCATTAAAGCCCGTGCCAAGGGCTCCCCCGAAGAGTTTCGGTTGGCCTGTGGCGCCATCGGAGCGCTTTTTGGACTTTTGGTCTCGGGTCTCTTCGAAGCCAGCATGCTTCGCATCTGGGCCGTCGTGTTGCTCTTTGTGCTCGCCGGGGTGATCGGCCGTTTGGCGGCACTGACGGGGGACTCGCCGGGTGGGGACAATCGCCTCGGGGACTCGTCGACCGGGCATCGGGGCAAGCCCTGACAACCGAGAAGCTGAGATCGGATCAGATAAGCGGAAAAATGCGGGTCTGCTCCTTGAAAGACCGCTTGAGAGTGGCGTAAACTGCTTGCCAATCAATTCTTTTAGCTCAGCCTGTCTGTGCCGAGGGTGCAAGTGACCGAGAACCCCGAATTGGGTGAACGGCTTGCTCTAGGGCGGAGAGGGCCGGTGGGCCAAATGGGGGTACGCAGCGTGTCAACTTCTAAGAGCCAGAATCGTCTATCCATTCTCAGAACAGCGGTGCCCGCCTTGCTGGTGCTCGGTCTGATGGGCGCGCTTCCCAATTGGGTAACGATTGCGGAAGCGGAAGACTACGCATCACCCGAGACGGCCCAGGCCGCGAGCGCGAATATCCTCACCACAGCGCTGGTGAACAAGGCCGCGATCGGTTCCGCCATTGGGAGTCGTTCCCAGCGAGGCTCGGGTTCGACGGCTAGCCGCTTCCGGATTGATGGGCTGCGCATGGGTGGTGGAGAGTTTGATGGAACCGCAGCGCTCAGCGAGGACTCCGCGGCAGGCGAAACAGCAGTCGGTCAGCTCGGTGGCTTCCTGAGTGCAATCGGCGGCTTTGGCGACCAGGAAGGCGTTCTTGATTACACGAACGGCGGCCTGATCGGTGGCGTCGATTATCAGTTTAGCGACGCGCTGATGGGCGGGTTGTCGATCAACTGGATCAACACCAATACGGACTACGCGGGCCAGAGCGGTGGCTCGGAGCGCGATACGTACGGGGCTTCTTTCTACGCCGGTTACTCGGTGGATAGTCTCCACATCGACGCTCTATTCAACTACTCTTTCAGCGACTACGCCAATACGCGCGGCGCGGCGGATCTTCCAGGCCCTCCAGTCATTGCGGCAACAACGGTGAGCGGTGTCACAAACTCGGATGAGATCTTCCTCAGCGCCGGGGTCGTCTATGACTTCGAGTTGGCGGGTTGGACCCTCGGACCGGCGGTGCGGATTGACTTGGTGAAGGTCTGGATGGACGGCTACTCGGAGACGGGCGGAGCGGCCGGGCAGAACGCCCAGTACAACGACTTCGACGTCACCTCGTTCACCACGGACGTCGGGGCCGAGGCCTCCTATGTTGTTACGACATCGGCAGGCGTGATCACGCCCCGTGTCCATGCCTACTGGGTGCATGAGTACCAGAACGATGCCCAGGGCTTGACGGGCTCCTTGATCGGTGGAGGAGCATTTGTCACGCAACTCGGCTCACCCGATCGGAACTACTACCGAGTGGGCGCCGGGGCAACCATGGAACTCCAGAATGGCCTGGAACTCTACGTGGACTACGAAGCGCTGGTTGGTTTCGACAACCTCAGCAGTAATCAGTTCGCAGTGGGAGGCCGCTTCGAGTTCTAGGAAACGGACGGCCTACCTTTCGGTGGGTGTCCTTCGGTCCCTTTAAAACTCTTAAAGAACTCTGAAAAAAGAGCGCCCGTTCGCAACCGCGAACGGGCGCTCTGCCTTTGTGGGGCTGGGCAGCCCAAGATGAGGCCCGCGGGCGTTGCTGGGGGGCGGCTTGGGACGGGAGCGGGAGCGCCGATTCGGTGCGCGTCCGGGCCTTGCCCGCTCTTTTGCCCGTGCTTTCGCTGCCCCTCGGCCGCGTATCGCGCTTGGCCCGCGCTTCGCGCGGCCCCCTGCGGCCGATTAGGAGGGGTCTTTGCTCGCTCTGCCAAGGCCTTGGCCAGATCTTCCAGCACGGCCGGCCAGATCGTCTCCCAACAGCAACTGTGGTCGAACTCGGGATAGGTCCGGGTTGTCGCGCCGGGTTGTCGCGCAATGGAGGCTTTGGTCAGGGCGGGGGGGACCCGTTCGTCATGGCCGGCCAGGAGATGAATTTGCACGATTCCGCCCTGCAGGGGAGGGCGCGTGGCGGGATCGAGGGAGCGGGAGAGAGGGATGTAGGCGTGGTGTTCGGACCAGCGGGCCAGGTCGAGGTTGCCCGCCAGGGTGACCACGGCCCGGGTTTCCGGCACGCGCTCGGCGATGAGCAGAGCGAGGGCGCCGCCGCCGCTATAGCCCACGAGCACGACCCCCGAGGCCCTCGACTGTTCGCGCTCCCGCTGCAGGGCAGCAGTGAGGCTCGCCACCACGCGCTCACCGTAGCGCCCAACGGTCCAGAGATCGGGATCACAGTCGGGGTCGAGGCCGTGCTGGCAGGGCCGGCCCAGCAGGACGCTGGGGGCAGGGTCCAGGGCCATGAGTTCGAGCATCAGAGGCCGGTGGGGGGTTGGGTCTGCGGGGGAGTAGCGGTGGGCCATGCGGGGCGAGGCGTCGCCCTCGAGGTAGACATGCAGGAGAGGCGCCCAGCCCGGCGCCCGCGCGGTATAGACGGCGTGTTCGAACTCGCTGCCGGCAACGGTGTGGCGCGAGAAACCGAGTTTACTGGCCCGTTGGTCAAAGCGTTGGCTCGGCGTGGCGCACCCGGTGAGCGCGGCAATCACCAGGGCAGCAGCGAGAGAGATTAAGTATCTGCCGGGCTTCACCCTGCGAGGGTGAGGGAATGCGTTGTGGGCCGCAAGCCTCCGGGATTCATGCCCGGGCCAGCCAGGGGAGAGAGGCCCTTCGCTCGCTTCAGTATTCGGGGATGTAGATCTCGCAGGCGGCCTTGTCCCCTCCGGCAAAGACAAGCATCCGCCCCATGGCGATGTACTGGCCGATCATTAAATTGAGTTCGGCCACTTCGGCGGGTGAGAAATGTGCGGCGAGCTCGGCTTTTAGGCCGTCATCCGGCGACCGGAAATCCAGAGCCATTTTTTCGGCGAGGCGCACGGCCAACGCGTCTCGGGGCTCGAGTTTGCGTTCGGCTTGGGGACGGTGGATTTGCTCGATGGTCTTTTCGTCGAGTCCTTGACGCGTCGCCGACGCGTACCGGGCAAAGAGTCAGGTGTCGCACTCGTTGAGGGCCGCCACTTTCAGCCGGGCGAGTTCCTTGATCCGTGCGGGCACGACCCCCTCATTGTGCGCCCTGCCGAAGAACGCGAAAAAGCGCTCAAAATGTTCGGGGATCAGTTCCACAGGGTTCATCGGGGCACTCCTTTTTTCTCCGCCGGTGCGATCAGGTTGAGTCGGGCAAGTACGTCTGGAACATCTGTCCCATCTCGGCGTCGGAATGGCTGGGGACCTTGTAGTAGGTCCGGATATTCACGTCCCCATTGTCCTCGAAACGATAGGTTTCGATGCTGAGCCCCACCTGCTCCCGGCCGTCCGAGGTGAAGCGATTTTCGAGTAGCCAGGCGACCTCATTGGCGCAGACGAACAATGAGCCCGGGTAGAAACGAAATTGGACATTGGGCTGGAAGAGATCCCAGGAATCGACGCAGCACAGTTGGAACCCCACTTTCTGCGGTGTGCCGACGGGGTCGAGCATTCGGAATTCCCCCGGTCCCACCGCGCGCCAGTTCTCGATCCAGGCCTGCTTGTCCCCGGCGTTCCAGAGCTTTGGGTAGTTGTCCGCCCAGTTCTTCAGTTCGGCGAAAGACGGGTAGGGCACTTGGGTTCCTCCTGGAAGCTTCCGGATTGCGCAGCCGAGGCAGGAAAGGAGGGTAGGCGATGTCGTGGCGAGATTCCGGGGCGCACCTGGGGGCGTACATGGGGCGGGTGGCGCTATCCGCGAGGGCCGAACCGAGGCGGAGGCAGGATCATTTCGACCTGGACGTAAAAGCCCTGGTGGCTTGCCCCTCCCTTTCTGTCGTCCACGGCAATCCGCACGGCGTGCTCGCCCGCATCCTTCAGCGTTGCCTGCCACTGAAGTTCACCGCTGACCGAGTCGATCGTCATGCCGCCGGGTCCCTCTTCCAGGGCATAGTGGAGTGGGGTATCGCCATCCGGGTCCGTGGCGTGGACAACGTAGAGAAAGAGTCCGGAGTCATCGACGGAGGGCGGCTGGGAAACGATTTCGGGCGGAGAGTTGCCCACCTTGAACGGCGCACTGGTGAGGGGAAGACTTTCGATGGCTCCATCCGAGGCCCAGGCGGTGAGTCGAATCTCATCGCCTCGGCGCGTCTTGCTCCGGCCCAACGTGGAGCCGCGATTCGCTGACTCGGAGCCATTCACACTCCACGCGTACCGGAACGTGAGGTGGTCGCCGTCGGGATCTTCCGCCAGGGGCTCCGCCTGCCAAACTCCTTGGGTCCCCTCGTCATCCGTCCGGGTTTGAATCCGAATTTCCTTCATTGTTGGGCGTTGGTTCGCCACCCGGGCAGTGTGTTTGAAGGCCTCCGAGCCGATCTGGCCTGTGTTGGCCAGGACCTCAACGGTCACCGCATCCCCTCGCTTTGCCGAGTCCGGAACATCAAAGCGATTCCCGGTGGCCTTGGCCCGGCGGGCGTTGAGGGTCCACCGGTACTCAAGCCTGAGGGGTGCGCCCTGGGGGTCGATCGCGATGACTTGGGCATAAACCGTGCGTCCGGGCAGGATATGGAGCGGCTTGAAGGCGACAGATTGAATAAGGGGTGAGCCATTGTCCAGGCGCCCTTCGCGATCGGGGGATGCCGGCGATGGAAGGAGCGCGCCACCACTCGGCTTCGCCTGGGGCAGCTCACTGCAACCCGCAAAGGATCCCGGCCCGGCCACGCACGCGAGGAGCAGTGCCCGGGCAATCCATCGTGAACCCACTACTCGGGGACCTCATCCATGACGGTGAGTTTGACCATTTGCCAACCCCCGGGTTTCTTGACGGCCTCAAACCGGACGAAGTCCACATCGCTGGTGGAGACCATTTCCTGGCCGGCATTCATGATGCCCCTCAGTTTCGCCAGGGGTGTGATGCTCCCCGACTCTCGGGTGATTTTGCAGTTCAGAGGCACGGAATATTCTTGAGACTCGACTGTGATAGTTCGAGTGCCGGCATTGACTTGATCGACAATGCCTTGCCCCCGGCGCTTTTCTTCGGCCTGGGCGCTTGTTGCGAAAAGAAGAAGAAAACAAGTGCCGAGTATCCAGGTAATGGGTTTTCTCACTGGGTTACCTCCCGCCAGTAAATGAGCGATCCGTCGTCAAAATTGAGTGGCGGGGCGGCGATGCTTTCGAGATCTGCGCCACTCTTCTCGATATAGATACGGTTGTCCTTTCCGTTGACCCCCACGGAAATCTGCGGATCTGTGGGCATGCCTTCTCCGAGGTCGATTTTGATAATGGGCAGCCCCCATTCATCGGAAAATAATGGCTGGCCGCAGTTGATGCGAAATGCGTAGAGGCTTCCGCTCCCCTTAGAGGTACAGGGATCACCGGTGTTGTCGGGGATGAAAGATCCAGCGAAGACGTAGTGCTGGAATATCTCCGTATTGGTGACAAATTTTTCGCCGTCGCCCACCTTTAAAAAGAAGCCTCGGCCCAGGATGTTCTCGCAGCTCGAGGGTCCGAGAATCTCGTTCAGGTTGCTCTCGGTGAGGGTCGGGTAGGGGGCAAGCTTCAATTCGTACGGGTCGAGGTCGGTCATTGCGTAATAGCGATTGTTCTCGTCCTCTCCAGGGAGTCCCTCGAAGCCGATATTCATCCGTTCGCCACTGCCAAAGGCAAGATGCAATCGGCGGCCCACATAGACGGCTTGGGGCGCTGTAAAGAAGCTCTTGTAGTAATTGGTTGAAGGGTTCACCGAAGTCACGGCGCCTCGAAGAACAGCTTGAGGGGCCAAGAAGGCTGGGAGTAATCTCCCGCCGCTGAAGAGTCGTTCACCCGATCCTCGCCTACGGCATTGATGACCCATTTGAATACTTGGCCGCCGAGGTCTCCGACGTAGACCAGGTCGGCAAAGCCATCGAAATCCAGATCAAGTACGCCTGGGGTACTCGGAATGGCGTACTGCATGGCTGACTGGGCATCGCTGGCGCTCGGATCGAAGCGCTTCATGGCGAGTAGTTCACCGCTCGCGACATCGATCATCAGCAGGGAGCGTCCCGCAATGGCATTGGGGTCATAGCTCGCGTGATCGTTCGGGTCGCTCGCGGGATCGTAACCCCCGCTCACAATCGCGACCCAGCGTTCATAGCCGACCCCGCTGTTGTCGTTGGCGTCTACTTTGACTCGGACCCGGGTAATGATTGGCTGGGACCAGCTCTGTGCCAAGTAGGGCAGGACCGACGTGGGCACCGCAATGGTGTCCGGGTCGGTTTCCTTGGGGAACTCCCACAGGTATCCCGGATAGGCCAGATCGTCGGGGTTCGTGACATCGAGAGAGTAATAGGCCCGTCCCCCCTGCCGCATGCCGCCGACCAGAATTGTATGCCATTCCTCGATAGACTTAGTGGTGTCGGTGGGGTTCGAGGGGAACCAGACATCCACCACCTGGGGCGAGCCATCCACGTAGTAGGTCCGGGTTGTCGGATCATCCACCGGTAGGTTCCGAACGTTTTGGCGCGCCTCCCAGGGCATGAATCCGAACAACTCGGTCCCACTTCCGTCCAAGTAGTTGGGCGGTGAAGTTGTGATATCCAGGGCGCCCGCGTCAAAAGCGTGGAGAAAGCCAGCGTTGCTCCCGGTGTAGATGACCCGCTTGCGCAGGGCATAGAGACTCTTGAAGGCCTGGTAGGACGCGTCGTTCAAGGTCGCCTTGGGTGCGGGAACAACCGCGGGTGCGGAATGAAAAATGTCGCCCAGGCGCCAGGCGCGCGGAACGCAGACGCGATCGCTCGCCACGCCCGCTCCCGAGACGCCCGTGCCGAACTCGCAGCCGCGCGCATAGCTGACGACCTCATCAGCAAGGCCCTCCTCCGTGAGCGCCCCGGACCCGGGGTAAATGACGTTCGGAGCCGGAGCGGGGGGCACAGCAAAGGGCGCAATGGTGGTGTCCATAGCGGTCAGGCCAGAGTCGAAAACTACTCGCCCGGGTGTCCCCGCGTTGACCTGCGAGGTGTAGAGAGTGCGGCTATCCGGGAGGGGGATTTGTTCTCCTGCGTCCCAATACGGCAGTGCTGCGGGGTTGGAGGGGCCACTGTTGCATTCTCCTGGATCCGGGTCGAGGAAAGCGCAGGTCCCCCCCTGTCCGAAGACGTCGCCTACGGCATCGGTTCGGTAGGCGCGCAAATGGCCTTCCCAGAAAGCGGACTTGGCCGAGGGCAGGAAAAAACTGGTGTAGAAGCTTCCGCCCGACGCCGTACGCGTTGAGGGAACCGTGGCTGCCGTGAAGGACTGGGCCTTCTCCAGAATGTCAGTGATAGAGCTGACGAGTACGGCTCGAAGTTCCTCGGCGCTATTGCTCGTGAAGAAGAGTCCATTGCCCTGGGTGGCTGTCTTCTGGAGAAGCGCA
>DUCT01000179.1 GCA_012959665.1 Myxococcales bacterium
TGCGCGAGATTGCCGAGCGCCATCGCCACCGCTACGAGTTCAACGCCGAATACCGCGAGCGTCTGGAGGCGGCGGGCCTGCGCTTTTCGGGGATGTCGCCGGACGGGCGCCTGGCGGAAGTCATCGAATTGCCCGACCACCCGTTCTTCCTGGCCTCCCAGTTCCACCCCGAGTTCGCCTCGAAGCCCTTCGACCCGCACCCCGTCTTCAAGGCCTTCGTCCAGGCGGCGACTGTTCACGCAGCCGGCGCCGGAGAGGACTGAGGGGGCCAAGAGGGGCTGAGAAGCGCAGAGAGAGACCGATTCGGGCCCGAACCGGGTTCCCGTTGGGTGCTGAGAGCAGCAAAACTGGCCCCGCGGCCTTGCGCCCGGCCCCCGGATCGCTAAAAACTGCTTTCCACGTGGGGCGTTAGCTCAGCTGGTTAGAGCGCCGTGCTCACACCGCGGAGGTCGGTGGTTCGAGTCCACTACGCCCCACCATGGAATTTCCCGCTTGGAAAAGTGCTGCCTTGCTGGCTGTCCGAAACGGACAGGGCAGGGGGCCCGGCTCCAGGCGAGTGGCCCGGTAGCTCAGCTGGATAGAGCACCAGCCTCCGAAGCTGGGGGTCGCGCGTTCGAATCGCGCCCGGGTCACCATATTTTTCAAGGGGTTACAGGATCACGAGAGAGGCCCAGATCCGAACTTACCCCCAGTTTACCCCCACTTGGTGCGGAAACTGATTCGTGGGGTGCCCACCCACGCCTGCGGAGCCGTCGAATGCTGCGGGCGCTGGGGCTCATCGAAAGCGGGGCAAGCATTCGAGAGGCCGCGCGCGCTGTCGGGAACGCCTCGCACCAGGACGTTGCCCGGTATGCTGCCTCCATTGGTCTAACTGGATAGGGGAGGGCAGCGATGCGGTTTCTGGCGGGCATGATCGTGGGATCGATCCTGACCCTGCTTACCTTGGAGTTCCTGTTCGGGGCTGTCGAGACGGAGGACCAGAACCCATTGCTTCTTTGCAAAAGCAACGTGCAGGAGTTCTGCGCGGACACGGACAATCCAGATTCATGTGAGGCACTCGGATTGTCTAGGTGTTTAATCCCATAGGGCAGGGCGCTATCACTTCGGAAACCCAAACCGGAGGGCTACCCCATGGATCGAACCATCAAGGGGATAGGACATTCAAGCTGTCTTCTGGCACAACGTCCGAGCCTGGGCGTTATGTTAAATCCCTAGGGGAGCCCGTGGCGGGCAGGTTCCGGGCGGGGCTTGGAGGATTTCGCCTTGTCTCCAGGCGCCTCGCCAAGGGTCAAGCCGCAATCGGGAGGCAGGTTCCGGAGCCCACCGTAAACGGCGTCCGCGAGAATTCGATGACCCTCGGGGTTGGGGTGAGGGTCTCCCGAGTGCAGCCAGTAGTCGACGGGGTTGCGACCGTGGAAGTACGAATAGGACGGGATGACGAAGATCCCGCGGTCTTCGGCGGCCTTCTCGACGGCGCGATAGTAGCGATGGAACGGATGGAAGGAGTTCAGCGCGAGCGTGCTCGTGTGCATGAACATCGCCGCGCATACACCGGCATCCTCCGCGACCGATTTCAGCTCATCCAAATCGGACAGAAAGAACGACCAAGCCTCGGGGTTGCGAAAGTAGTTTTCGTCCAACTCGTGGATGTATGACCCCGCCGGCGGAGAGATCAGCTCGCGCAAGCCGTCCCATCGTGGACCCAACCAACGAATCAGACGAAATGCGGAAACGGTGCGGTCTTTGGGGGCGCTGGTTTTCCGATACGCAGGACCCTCGATGTCATTGGAGGTCCATCCATAAATGAGCAGGTCGGGATCGTAGCCAAGTCCGATCGCTTTGAGGCGCCGAACGCTCGCGTGAAGGTTGAAGCCACCGACCCCCAAGTTCAGAACTTCGTGGGTCCGTCCCTCGTCGCTTGCGGTCAACTTGTGCTGAAGCTGGCGACCGTAGGTGTCCCCTTGGGCCACTCCCGACCCCATGGTCACCGAGTCACCGATCAACACGGTTCGAAAGACGTTCGGGCCGGGTTCTTTGTCGTACTCCGGTCCGCGAAACCCGGCGCTGTTGGTGCGGAAGGGCCTCCGCTTGAACACATGGTGAAGGTTGGGCTTTACCATGGACCACACCCCGCCACTCAAAGCGGGGAGTTTCGCCAACTCAGGATCCAAGGGCACGGCCCGCCGGACCTCGACCGGCCGCGGAAAATCCATGATTCGCAGCACTCCCTCGATGGCCCCCAAGGTGGCGGTCATCGCCACCACAGCGAGCAGAACCTTACCCAGCACGGGCGATCGTGGAGCACGCGTATCGTTCTTCATTTTGATTTGGCGGAGCGGATAGGAATTTCAAAGGCCCATTCTATACCCTGGGCCATGTAGGGTACAGGTTAGAGAGGGGCGGGGTATAGGACATTCAAGCTGGCTTCTGGCACAACGTCCGAGCCTGGGCGTTGTGTTAAGTCCCTAGGGGATCCCCGTGGCGGGTAAGTACCTACTGGGGGGATTGAAACCGTCGGAAAATTTGCAAAAAATTTTGGGGGCTAAGTTTCAGAAATATTGCCCGACCCCATCAGCAACCGAATCCACAGAATGCCAGAGCATTCGTCCGAGACTCCGTCTTAGGAATCCAGTCGCGA
>DUCT01000180.1 GCA_012959665.1 Myxococcales bacterium
CTGCCCCGGGGCAGGGGGGCGACATCGCCGCAGTAGACCTCCTTGAATTTTTCCATCCCGCGTTCCCAACGGTCCTGGTCGGCCATGAACGAGTCCTCTCTCTCTTTGCCTTTGTCGATGTAGTTGTCGATTGTCGATGCAGTTGTGGATGTCGGTTGTCGATATCGATGGAGCGCCGGATTGTTCAGGGTTCCCGGGGCGCCTCGGGTTGAACCTCAAGCGTGTCGATGCGAACGCCCTCGGGCGTGGTGACCGCGGTCACGACCGCCCGGGCGATGGCTTCGCCGGGCATCATTGCCAGGTGCCGTTGCAGCCCGAAGTGTTGCCAGCGCTTGACGAGATCGGTAATTAGCGAGGCCCCCCAACCCGCCGCGTACTCGCTCATGGCCGGGCCGACCCGGATCACCGTGGATCGCAGGCCGGTGCCCTCGAACTCCAGGGCGAGGGCCGCTGCCAGCCCTTCAAGGCCGGCTTTGGTGGCGGTGTAGATGGATTGATGGGGTCGGGGCCAGCGCTTTGCGTCGGAACTGATGAAGACAAAGTCGCCGCGTAGGCCCTGGGCATACAGGGGCCGAAGGGCGCGGCGGGACACGTAGGCAGGCCCCGCGAGATTGACGGCGATCTCCTCTTTAATGTCGGCGGGATCAATGTCCTTGAGCAGGCCCGGATGGCTGAGGCCAGCGTTGTTGACCACCACGTCGACCACGCCCAACTCGCTTTCCACGGCGTTGAAGAATGCGTCGACGGAGCCGGGATCGGCGACGTCAAGCACGTGGGCGAATCCTCGCCCCCCTGCCTCCTCAACCTGACGTGCGGTTTCCTGGAGGCGCTCGAGACGGCGAGCCCCCACGGCGACGTTCCAGCCCAATTCGCCAAGGGCTTTCGCGATGGCGACGCCGAGCCCCGAGGAAGCTCCGGTGACGACGGCGGTGCGACACTTCTGTTCCGACTTTGGGACGGCTTCGCTCATGAGAGTCCGTACCAATAGCAGGACTTCATGGACTCGCCGACGCGATTTTCTCGATCATTTCACCCCGGTCGGGGCCCATTCGCAGGGGCTCGCGCTCTTCTCGGCGTCCCCAGACGCCGAGCACTCGGCCCAGCAGGTCCGGGGCGGCCATCAGGTCTCGGGGATCCTCGAGCATGTTGAAGACGCGCATGACGGCGCGCATCACCACGATGTCCTCGCGCAGTGCGGGGACCAGACCGTGGGCCAGCACCGAGCGCATATAGGCCTTGGGGTCGACGGACCCATCCTCACGCTGAAATGCGAAGGGGTCTTCGCCCCGGACGTCGACCTCGCTTCTTTCGCGGGCAGCGCGGTCCTGTTCGATTTGGTTCGCATACCAGGGGACGAGTTCACGGTTGACGCCTTGGTCCATCGCAAGGGCGAAAGCGAGAGGGTCGTCGGGGTTTTCCGCGTAGGCGTCGGCGAGAAGCCAGGCCGTGACCCAGGCCGATGTGCAGCCTCGACCCGAGATCGGGTTCTGGTGAAGCAGGGCATCGCCGACGGGGTAGAGGCCCAGGGCCAGGGGTTGGCCGTCGGCAATAAAATGCCGTCGGACGTTCTTGAGATTGGCGTAGGTATACACGTCGGTGATGGGTTCGGCGATGGCCGAGTCTACCCAACGGCAAGTGGTGGGGAGGGACTGGGCCACGGCTTGAAAGATATCGGGGTTGCGAATCTTGCGCAGAGGAGCGTCGTCGGGTGAAGCGGCCAGGGTGATGGAGAAAATTCTAGAGTCGCCCATGAAGATCGCGTACTTGAGATAGCCGAGGTCGCCCCCGATGGGCCCTTCGAGGCTGGGCGTCTCGACGTTGTCCAATATACGGTAGAAACGCGAGCAATAAAAAATCCCGCATCCCTCGGAATCCTTCTCGAGTTTTGCGCTTCCGATTTCGTTGAGCCAGGTCGCCAGTGGGGTGTTTCGCCCGGAAGCGTCCACCACAAGGTCCGCCTGGATTTCCTCGACTTCGCCCGATCCCGCTTGAGTTCGCACCCCCTTGACTCGGGGCAGACCTGTGGCTTCATCCCGGTCGGCGATCAACCCAGTCACCTTGATGTCATTTCTGCACTGGGCTTGGGTGGATTTCTCGATGTGTCGCCGGAGCACCCAGTCCAGGGTAATGCGGCGGCAGGCCAGGAGAACGATCTCGTCGTCCTCGGGAATCAGTTCGGGGTTCTCAAAGGTGCCCCGAACCAGATCCGAAAAGGGAAGGGGCTGGGCGCCGGCTTCGAGTAATTCGGCGTAGAGATCCGGTGCGAGCTCCTTGATACCGTTGTGGAGCCGGGCGAGAAACGCGTGAGAGTGCCGGGATTGGGGGGATCCCCTCCGTTCCCAGAGTTCAAACGCCTCCACGGGAGAGGCGCACTCCGGAAGCGCTTCGGCCTCGAGCAGTGTGACCCGATTGCCCCGGCGGGACAGGGCGAGAGCGGCAAACAAGCCGGCCACGCCGCCGCCCACGACCACGACGTGACTCGGCACTTGGCTTGGCCCGGTTCTTGGCCCAGTTCTTGGCCCGGTTCTTGGTATGGCGGTGGGGGTCCGCTTTTTTTCGTTTTGATCGCTTGGCCGCATTGCTCCGCTCGGTGTCTGGCGGCGTTGCCGGGCCAGGCTTCAATGAACTTCACAGGCTCGCCCAGGGGAACCGTTTTCGCCACCGGCGCAATTCTCCGAACGGAAAATTTCCGGCGAGCCTGCTCCTCTGAGGTGATAGGCTCTCGCCATGTCGCGACCTCAGACCGGGGAGTTGGGCCAGGACGCCCCCGCTCCCCTCTCGGCCGGAGCCCGTCGTTACGCGCTGGGTCTTCTGGTAGTCGTTTACGTTCTCAATTTTGTCGATCGCTCGATTCTCTCGATTCTTCTCGAAGACATCAAGCTGGCCTTCGACGTCTCCGACACCTACTTGGGATTTCTCTCGGGGATCGCGTTTGCGCTCCTCTACACCGTCATGGGCATTCCCATCGCCCGTTGGGCGGATCGCGGAAGTCGGACCACCATCATCGCCCTGGCGGTTTTCGTGTGGAGCGCGATGACGGCGGCCACGGGCCTGGCCCGCAGCTTCGCCCAACTCGCCGTGGCTCGGGTGGGCGTAGGCATCGGTGAAGCGGGCTGCAGCCCGCCCGCTCATTCCCTGATCTCGGACTATTTTCCAGCCGAGCGCCGGGCCACCGCCCTTGCCATCTATTCCCTCGGCATTCCCATCGGTGGTGCCGTGGGTTTCTGGGCCGGGGGCTGGCTCAACGAATTTTTCGACTGGCGCGTGGCCTTCATGGTCGTGGGACTGCCGGGTTGTTTGTTGGCCGTGGTGGTGAAGCTGACCCTGCCCGAGCCGCCCCGGGCTGAACGCGAGGTGCCCGGGGCCGATGAGAAAGGGGAGGATCTCTGGGCGGTGTTGCGTTTCATGCGTTCCCTGGCGTCGTTTCGTCACATGGCCTTTGGCGCCGCTCTGCACGCTTTCTACGGCTACGGGGCCAGCGCATTCATCGCAGCCTTTTTTATGCGCTCCCACGGAATTCCCAGCGGCGAACTGGGGACGTGGCTCGCATTGCTCGGGTTGACGGGGGGCGTGGCGGGCACCTATCTGGGAGGGTTCCTGAGCGACCGGCTCTCGGTTCGCGACTCCCGCTGGCCTATGTGGGTTCCCGCGCTGGCCACGCTGCTCTACATCCCCTTCGCGTTTCTGCTCTACCTCTGGCCCGACGGCCGGACCGCCCTGATGCTTTCCTTCCCCGGCTCATTCCTCGGCGGGATGTATCTCGGGCCCACCTTTGCCATGACCCAGACACTGGTTCCCCCTCGCATGCGGGCCACGGCCTCGGCGATTCTGCTCTTTGTCATCAACCTCATCGGGCTCGGCCTGGGCCCCCAGGCCGTGGGAATCTTGAGCGACCTGCTTCGCGGGGAGTTCGGCGTGGAATCCCTTCGCTACGCGATGCTCTCGGTGGTTGTCGTATTCGCCGCTTGGTCGGTTATCCACTACCTCTTGGCGGCTCGAACCCTGCCCGCCGATCTGAAGGCGAAGAGTCTCTTCGATGAGTGATTCGAACGAGTGATTCGAACGAGTGATTGACAAAGAGCCATTGACAAAGAGTCACTTACAAAGAGCCATTGACAACGAGTCACTTACAAAGAGTCACTTACAAAGAGCCATTACAAAGAGCCATTACAAAGAGCCATTACAGAGAGCCATTTAGAACAAAGAACCATTTAGAAAGATCTATGGGCCTGCCCGGGAGCCGAGGTCGGGTATCCTTGACCCCATGAGCAATCTTTCGTCCTCTCCCCCAACCCAGCGGCATCGCGTTCTCTGGGATGGGGACTGCGTGTTTTGCGGACGAGCAGCCCGCTGGTGCCAGGGCAAGGACGTGGACGGTCGGCTCGAACTGATCGCCTACCAGCGGGTTCCGTCGCCGCCCATGACCGACGATTTGCGCCGGGCGTGCGCGGATGCTTTGCACGTGCTGTGCAAGGATGGCACGGTGCTGCGTGCCGGGCGTGCACTTCTCTTTGCGCTGGGTGAACTCGGCTATCCCCGAACGGCTCGACTGTTCGCGCGGGCCCCGATGATCTGGGCGGTGGAGGTCTTCTATTTCGGCGTGGCACGCAATCGCCGATTTCTCAGTCGCTTTCTTTTTCGGGGCGAGGGATAGGAATCGCCCGACCGCGCCGACGGGGAATCGCCCGGGCCTTGAGGGTGGCTACCCGGTCGGCCACACGATCGTAGAGTTCATCGACCTCCACTGGGCTTCCCTGGGCGATGCGCTTCGAGAACATTGTGACCGGAAACCAGAGGTCCTGTTCTTGCTTCCAGCGCAGGGCACGGCTGCGACCGTAGTCGTCATCCACGACCACCCACTGGAGATCCAGTTGCTCGGCGAGCACGTCGCCAAAGGCCAGGCCCAGGGCCTGCTGGTCGAAGACATCTTTTGGGGCGATGGAATTCCCGTCGAGAAGACGCTGAAGAGTGAGGAGGTCGGCGATCTTACCCCCTCGGATCGGAGTGCCGAGATGCCGCCGCGCCAGTCGGCCGGCCAACTCGCGTTGGCGTTGGGATTTGATTCGATCGGCGGTACCCAATTCTTCGACTGTGCGCGGCCGGAGATCCGCGACCCCGGTTTCGGGGCAAAGAGCGCAGATCCCCAGGACCAAGCAAATGCTCAGCACCCTGAGAGCCGACGCTTTCGATTCGCGCCGTATCCTCACGTTTCGCTCTCCGGGCTGGTTCATCTTGGATTTCCTCCGGTC
This sequence comes from Myxococcales bacterium, assembly GCA_012959665.1. Lineage (GTDB taxonomy): Bacteria > Myxococcota_A > UBA9160 > UBA9160 > UBA4427 > JAZXM01. Next base: position 5,250 of record DUCT01000180.1, read on the forward strand.
TGGCCGCCGGATCGGGGTCGGTCACCGTAGCTCATCACCGACCGCGGTCGTGGGGCGAGGGGGTGGCAGGTCGGCGGTAGGTCGGTGTGGGGTGGGTGTGGGGTACGTAGAAATTAGCGCCGATTTGAACCCGATGACCGGGGCCTCGGGGTATGAACCCGGGGTCGACGATTCACTCGCCGGGTAAAGCCGATGATCTTGTAGCCCCGGCTGGCGCCCAGGACTTCTGTGGTGCCCAGGCTTTCCAGACCATCCTCGTAGGGCAGAGTGCGGTTGGCGACGATCAGTGCACGGCCACCCAGGGCCAGGGATTCTCCGAGGCGGGCGAACATGGAATGGGCCGGACGCAGGTCCACCTCTTTTCCGCCGTGAAAGGGGGGATTGACCAGGGCCAGGTCGAAGTCGCCTTCGGGGCAGGGTTCCTCGGCATCCCACCAGTCGATTTGGCAGCGGGTTTCCAAGCCCAGGGCCGCTGCGTTCAGGCTGGCGCTGGCCACTGCCCGGGCGTCGGCGTCGAGCAGCAGCGCCCTGGCCTCGGGCCAGCGACTCAGGGCCGAAAAGGCCAGGGGACCGATTCCGCAACCCATGTCCAGGACTCGGCGGGGAGGCGGTTGCCCGGCCAGGGTTTCAAGCAGCAACTCGGTGCCCACGTCCAAGCGCTTTGCGCTGAATACGCCGGGTTCGGCATGCAGCGCCGGGCGGGTTCCGTCGGGCAAGGGGAGGACGATCCGGGTGGACTCCGTCGAGAGGGGGCCGGGTCCGTCCCCCCGCTCGAAGGCGACAATTCGTGCGTGGCGCCGATTGGCGAGGATGCGGGGAGCTTGTTCGAGTTCGCGGGCCAAGCGCTTGACCGCGGAGGTCACGCCCAGCTCGTTGCCGCCGCAGAGCAGCAGCCGGCCCCCGGGCTCCAGGAGATTCCAGGCGCACAGCAGATCGCGCCAACTCGCGGTGCGGCTTTTTTGCAAGTGCACCAGGGCCTGGGGAAAGCGGACCTCCCCGGGTTCCGGAGCCTCGGAACGGGCGTCCACGCCTGCTGCGGTGGCTTCGAGCCAGGCCGTGCGCCAGGGCAGGATGCCCAGTCCCCCGTGTCGGGCCGCGGCGTGATAGCCCTGGAATTCGCAGACGGGGCCGGGCAAGAGTACGCCCGGGTCAAAAATCAGTTCATCCGCAGCCATGAGGGAAACATAGACGATACCCGTCTCCGGCTCGCCCCCGCTGCGGCTATCCCCGGGCCCCGGGTCTGAGTGCTTGGAGGTGGGGGTTGAGAAAGCGGCACTCGGGATCCCAATGGTCCCGGACGCGCCACCAATCGGCCCAGCGTGGATACAAACCCGCCAGGTCGTCCGCGGACTGGAAGTGAACCTTGCCCCAATGGGGCCTGCCCGCGTACCCGCGAAAGATCGCCTCGCACGCTCGGAAAAGGGGCTCGTCGTCCTGGTCGACTCCCTGGTGGACCGAAAGGGTCACGGTCTCGCGCCGGTAGGCGGTGGAGAGCCAGACGTCGTCGGCGGCGAGGGTTCGGTATTCCAGGGGCCAGGCAAGGTCGGGGAAGTCCCGATGGAGCATTTCACGCAGGGCACGAAAACAGTCGGCGCCATGCTCTTTGGGAATCGAGTATTCCATTTCGGAGTGTTTGTCCGGCCGATGGTTGGCGAGGACTTCGTCGCTCCAGCCGCGTCGCTTTCCCTCTTCGGCCAGGGGATAGACGGGCTCGGCGTCGGTTTCCGCGAGGGATTTGCAAGCGGCCCGGTCGCTGCCAGGCATCCAGAAGAACTCAAAATGTCGGGTGGCGCCGGTGAGTTCGTCCAGGCGGTCCAGCACGGCGTCCACGGGTTCGAGCCACATCTTTTCCTGCAGCCGGTAGGCGGGACGAACCCGCAGAGTGAGTTCGCTCAGGATGCCGAGACCGCCCAGGTTCAAGCGCGCGGCTTCGAAGAGTTCGGGTTCCCGTTGGGCCGAGCACTCTTGGACGGACCCGTCGGCCTGGACGATCCGGGCGCCGAGCAGCCCCGCGGAAAGGTTTCGGAGCGCGCTTCCGGTTCCGTGGGTTCCGGTGGCCACGGCCCCGGCGATGGCCTGGCGGTCGATATCGCCCTGGTTGAGCAACGCCACGCCCTGGGCCCGCAAGGGGGCGCCGAGGTCGGCGATTCGGGTGCCGGGACGCAAGCGGGCGGTCAGAGTCTCTCCATCGGCGTGGACCACGCCGGTCAATTGGGCGAGATCGAGCAGGACGCCGTCGGTGGGGACCAGGGGCGAGTGACTGTGGGCCGCGCCGACGACCCGGACCGAGAGCCCACGATCGGCCGCGCCGCGAACCGCCTGGACGATTTCGTCCTCGCTCCCTGGGGCGAGGATCGTGTGGGGTGCGGCGTGGATCCGCCCGGACCAATTAGACCATTCCGCCATGGGGACTGTCGCCGCTTTCGTTGTCGTGTCTGTGTGCTGGGGATGGGGTGGGGATGTGGGTGGGGATGTGGGTAGGGATGTAGGTGGGGATGGGGTGGGTGAGGGATGGGATCATGGACGGAATGATGGATGGGATGGATGTCGGGATCAGCTTCGCCGGGCGTCTTCGCGTCCGGGATCGTTTCGCCGGGTGCCGCCGAGAGTCTTGAGAGAGGGGCTCCGCTTGTCAAGCCTGCTCGGCTGGGGTGGCCGGAGTGGATTCGCCTATGCGATCATGGACCGGCTCGCCCCGGCGCTTTCAGTGCCTGCAGGGCGATCGCGGCCGAACAGTGGCCCATCCCAGTTTTTTTAGATTCTCTTGCCCCCACTTTCGTTGACCCCGAAACGATCGACCAAGGAAAGCCAATTATGCGTTTTACCCTCGCGGAATCCATGTGTGCTCCGGACAATTACATCCCCCTGGCGATTGCCGCTGAAGAGGCGGGCTACACGTCGTTCACCATCCCGGACAGCATTTGCTACCCCGAGGTCTCGGACAGCAAGTACCCGTATACCCCCGACGGCAACCGGGAGTTTCTCGATGGCAAACCCTTCATTGAGCCCATGATTCTTGCCGCGACCTTGGCGGCGGTGACCGAGCGCCTGCGTTTTACGACCTTCGTCGTCAAGTTGCCGGTTCGCAATCCGGTGTTGACGGCCAAGCAGGCCATGTCCCTGGCGGTGCTCAGCAACAACCGCTTTGGGTTCGGGGTAGGCATCTCGCCCTGGCCCGAGGACTTCGCAATCACCGGCATTCCCCTGGCCGGCCGGGGCAAACGAATGGACGAGATGATCGAAATTATTCGCGGTCTCGAGACCGGCGAATTTTTCGAATATCAGGGTGAGCATTTCGAGATCCAAAGCATCAAGATGAGTCCGGCACCCACGAAGCGGATTCCGATCCTGATCGGGGGCCACGCCGAGCCCGCCCTTCGCCGGGCCGCGCGAGTCGGTGACGGCTGGATGCACGCCGGGGGGGATGCCGAAACACTGAACACCCTGCTCGGGCGCCTGGCCGAACTCCGGGTGGAGTATGGCCGGGAAAAGGAACCCTTTGAGATCCATGTCATTTCCATGGACGGCTATACGCTGGACGGGGTCAAGCGCCTTGAGGACATGGGGATCACCGACGCCATCGTGGGCTTTCGCAACGCCTATGAACCCGATACCACCACGCTGGACCACAAAATTGGTTCGCTGCGGGGCTTTGCGGAGAACGTCATCGCGAAGCTCTGATCGGGCTGGCTACCAGAGTTCGAGGCCGATTCGGAAGCCCACGGTATCGATGCCCAGGTTGGGCGGGTGGCTGTTGGCGTTGGAGACGTGCTGCCACAGGAAGCTGGCGATCAGCGCGAAGCGTTCATCGAGGGGGTAGCGAACCCCCAGTGCCGTGTGAATGAAGAAGCTCACCCCGTCGTCCTGGCCACTGAGGTTGAAGTCGAGGTCGCCCACCCCAAGGCCGCCCTCGGCGTAGGGGCGCAGGCGGGCGCCGGGACGAAGCAGGTAGCGCAGGCCCACGACGCCTCCGGCCGCCGTCCCGCTCCTGGGCTCGAGTTCCACCAGGATCGTCGCCTGGAGCAGTCCTTCGAGTTGGCCGTGGTACCACCGCTGGCCGTCGCCGAAACTGTGCAGCGGCAGGCGCAGGTAGGGTTCTATGGCGAGGGTTTGCACATCCTGGACATCGCGACCGCGCTGCTTTTCCCGGGGTGCGACCCCGTAGCCGTATCCCAGAGCCAGACCGTATCCGATGCCCAGGCCGGGCGTCTCCGCCTGGACGGCCCCGGAGAGGAACAGCGCCAGGGCGATCCAAACGCAGCCAAAGGGCCCACACACTCGTCGCCGGAGATTCGAGGACATGGACTCAGAACGGGCGAACGACCACGAGGATCACGATGCCGATCATCAGCAGGGTGGGCACCTCGTTGGCAATGCGGAAGAAGCGCTGGGGTCGCTGGTTTTGATCGGCGGCGAAGTCATTGCGCCAATGCACCATCTGTCGGTGGGTGACCAGCAGTCCCGCCACCAGGGCCAGTTTGATCCAGAGCCAGGCGCTCCCGCCCGCCGTGATGCCGGCGAGATAGCCGGGCAAAGCCAGCATGCCCAGACCCAGGATGACGGTCACCAGCATGGCGGGGAAGAGGATCAGGCGGGAGAGCTTGTCCTCCATGGTCTTGAAGGTTTCCGAGGTTTCGGAACCGGGCTCGGCTTCGCAGTGGTAAACGAAGAGCCGGGGCAGGTAGAGGAGCCCCGCCATCCATGAGATCACCGCGATGATATGGAAGGCTCTGAGCCAGGGCAGGGCGTGCGCCCAGATGTCGGACATGAGTGGTTGGCCTCGGAATTTTGAACGGCGGGCCGGAGTCTAGCTCGCCGGCGTGTGATTGAATCCCTGGCCGGGTTGTTCGAAGGCGTTCGCGGGGGCAAGCCGAAGCTTCCGGGGAGCCCAGATAGCCGGGGCTCGGACCCGGCCGAGGAGAATGCGGCAAAACACGGCTTCGGGTAGAGTTCGCCGGCCTCGGCCGTCCCAAGGGGTCGATAGAAAGTTTTCCGTGTACAGCATCCTGATTTCAGTTCTGCTCAGCGTCCTGGTGGGCACAGTCTACACCCTGCTCGGGCTTTGGAAGGGGTGGGCCATGGGGATCATCCTCGGGGTGGTCTTCGGGTTGACCGGCTTCGTCGTGATTTCGCGGATGCTGGCCCGGCGTTTTGAGCCCCGTTTTCTCCAGGCCCAGAAGCAGTTGCAGTCCGGAGCCACTTCGTTGGCCATGCAGACCCTGGAGGAACTGATTCCCCTGGGTCGCTGGCAGGTCATGCTCACCGGGCAGATCTATGCCCAGATGGGGATTCTCGCTTACGGGGCGGAAAACGATGATCTCGCCGTGGAGTACCTTGAAAAGTCGGCCCTGCGGGCGCCCGACGCTCGCATGGCCCTCGCGGCTATTTACTTTCGGCGGAAGAACTCGGCCAAGGCCCGGGAGGCCATGGACGTGGCCATTCGGGGAAACAAGAAGCAGATCCTGCTCTATCACGCCGCCGCATGGATGCTCAACAAAGAGGGCGAGACCGAGAAGGCCATCGAGCAGCTTCGGCGCTGTCTCAAAGTGGAGCCCAGCAACGAGGGCAGCAAGGAAAACCTGCTTCGGCTCCAGAACAATCGAAAGATGTCCATGAAGCGTTTCGGTATGCAGTGGTATGCGCTGAAACTCGAGAAGCCCCCCGCGTCCATGCGCCAGTACCAGCCCGGTACCCATCGCGGGATGCGAGGAAAGCAACGCAAGCAGCGGCGCAAGGGCTGAACCGGCACCGGGCGGAGGGGATTGGCGCAGCCGGAGTCAATCGACCTCAATCGATGATGCGCAGCGGCGCCCGGGCGCGCAGATCCCGGGATGATGCGCCCACTATGATTTCTCGGTCGCCGGGCTCGAGTGTCCAAGCTCCTGTGTCCTCGTCCCAGGCCTCGAAGGCCCGGGGGGCCAGACGGAAGAGGAGCCTTTCTTCCTGGCCGCTTTCGAGTTCGATTTTTTCAAAGCCCCGCAGTTCCTTGTCGGGTCGGTCGAAGGGTGAGCGCAGGCTTCGGACGTAGAGTTGCACCACCTCCTGGCCCGGTCGCGTCCCCAGGTTGGCGACTCGGATCGAAACCTCGATCTCCTGCCCGGCGCGCGCGGATTCCGGCACCCGCAAGTCGCTGTATTCAAACTCGGTATACGAGAGCCCGTGCCCGAAGGGGACGAGGGGTTCAATGCCCCGGGTGTCGTAGGCCCGGTAGCCCATCCAGAGGTCCTCGCCGTAGGCCACCCGGCCCTCGGCGCCCGGGTAGTGGGGGAAGGCGGGGGTGTCCTCCAAGCGGACGGGCCAGGTCGTGGGCACCCGGCCCGACGGGTTGACGTCGCCGAAGAGGATGTCGGTGAGGGCGTGGCCGAGTTCCTGGCCGCCGAAGGAGAGTTGAAGCAGGGCGCGGCAATTTTTCAGCCAGTCCAGGGCCACGGGGCTCCCCACGTTGAGGGCCACCACGGCGTCCGGGCGTGCCTCGAGGACCCGTTCGATCAATTCGTTCTGACGTCCGGGCAGGGACAGATCTCGGCGATCGTTGCCCTCGGTCTCCCATTCCCCGCTGGTGCCCACGACCAGGAGTACCGCGTCGGCCCGGCATGCGGCTGCCACCGCTCGCTCGATCCCGTCGGGGGCTTGGGGGGGCAGCATGCCGAACTGGATGCCCGCATCGGGCAGGGCCGGGTCGCGTTGAAAATCCACGCGGAACCCGTAGGTCTCGCCCTTCTGAAGGCTGATCTCGGTCCGGCGTTCCGATGAGCCGTGCCCAAAAAAACCGTCGCCGGGTTCGGAGTCCCTGGCGTTTTCGATGAGCAGTTGGTCGTCGAGATAAAGCCAACTCGGTCCAGCGCTCTGAAGACCGAATGCGTAGACGCCGCTGGTCTCGGCGGTGAAGTGCCCCGAGTAACGCGCTCCGAAATGACGCCCGTCCACCCGGGGCGAGAACTCGCCCGACCAGAATGCTCGGCAGCGCCGGACGATGCGGGTTTCCACCGGGGTTCCGTCGCCCACATCGCCATTCCAGTATTCAAGCCGCAGGCCCGGGCGCGCTTCGCCGCCAGGGGGACGAAGGCATGCGGGGTCGATCGGCGGGAGATACTTGTCGATGCGGCAGCCCGGTTCGTGCAGGATTTCAACGTCGCTGCCGAGTCGTTCGGCCAGGGCGGCCAGGGGGTGCACTTCGTAGTGAGGGGCCACGATGGAACTCCCGCCTCCCTGGATCTGGGCGCGCTCGGCATTGGGACCGATCACCGCCAGGCGCTTGATCCGGGCCGGATCCAGGGGCAGCACGCCCTGGTTTTTCACCAGGACAATGCTCTCGGCGGCGACTCGCCGGGCGAGTGCCCGGTGCTCGGGTCGGTCTTCCGAGCGCTCTTCGGCTTCGGGCGCTTTCGCGTCCAAGGATCCGCACGCGTCCAGGGTGGTGAGCAGGCGACGGACCTTGTCGTCGACCACGGCCTCCTCCACGTGCCCATCCCTCAGCGCCGTCAGCAGGGCATTCCCCATGGTGCGTGGGGGACCCGGCATTTCGAGATCGAGCCCACCGTTGGCGTTGGCGATGGTTTCCGTGGCGGCCCCCCAGTCGCTGATGACCAGACCGGGAAAGCCCCACTCCTGCTTGAGGATGTCGCGCAGCAGCGGGGCATGGCTCGAGGCGTAGGTGCCATTGATGCGGTTGTAGGCGGACATGACCGCGCGCACGTCGGCCTCGCGAACCGCCGCCTCAAAGGGCACCAGGTAAAGTTCGCGCAGAGCCCGCTCGCTGACCTCGGAACTGATGCTGAGTCGCTCGAATTCGGACTCGTTGCAGACGAAATGTTTGATGCAGGCTCCGACGCCCGCGTGCTGGACTCCGCGGATAAAAGCCACAGCGATCCGAGCAGTGAGGTGAGGATCCTCGGAGTAGCACTCGAAGTTTCGCCCGGCGAGGGGGTGGCGGTGAAGGTTGACGGTGGGGCCGAGGACGATCCCGACCCCCTTGGTTTTCGCCTCTTCGGCCAGGGCGCGGCCCACCGCGCCAATCAGGTCCGGGTTCCAGGTCGCCGCCAGGGCGCTGCCCACTGGGAAGCAGGCGGCCCGGGTGCCACTGATGCCATCGCCCCGTACCCCATTGGGTCCGTCGCTGACCTTGAGAGCCGGGATGCCCAGGCGAGGCACGGCAGTGGTGTGCCAGGGACCCGAACCGGCGCAGAGCGACACCTTCTCCTCGAGGGTGAGGGACTCGATCAGTGTCTCGATGCGAGGCTCGTCGGATTTCATCGTGCCTCGCCGGGCAGGGGCTTGGGGGTGCGCCTGGGTTGGGCCTGGGTTGGGCCTGGCCTGGAAATGAGTCGCGATGGACCGGAGGACTACCCGCCGGGCAACTCGTTGCTGAGAATCTGTTCGAGGGTCTGGCGCCGCCGGATCAGCCGGAAATCACCATTGGGTGTCAAGAGCACTTCGGGCGCCTGGGGAAAGGAATTGTAGTGGCTGGCGGCGAGCCCCGAGCAGTACGCCCCGGCGCCGCCAATCACGATGGAGTCGCCGATCACGGGGCGTTTCAAACGGCGAGGCGCCAGGCCTTCGGGGTCGCCGGGGGCGGGCGTCAGCATGTCCCCGCTTTCGCAACAATGGCCCGCGATCAAGACGTCGATTTCATCGCGCGCCGCCCTGGGGTCGGCGGGGAAAATGGAAATGGGATGCTGGGCCCCGTAGAGATTCGGGCGCAAGAACTCGGTCATTCCCGTGTCGACCTTGGCGAAGGTGTACCCGCCGTCTCCCGTGTCGACGACATCGTTCACGTTGGCCACGATGGCCCCCGCCCGGGCCACCAAGTAGGTCCCGGGTTCGATTTCAAGATGGAGTTCGCGACCGTGGGCTTTTGCGAAGTCGCGAAAATCATCGAGCAGGGCGTTGCCGATCTCCGCCAGGTTGGCCGAAGTTTCGTCGGGCATACGGCCTACTTTGAAGCCTCCGCCCAGGTTGAGCCGGACCACCTCCGGGAGTCGCGCGGCGATGCTCAAAGAGAGTCGAGCGCAGTGCTTCCAGGCCTGGGGATCGCCTCCGGATCCGATATGGGTGTGCATGCGGGTGATGCGCAAATCCAGCTGACCCTGCAGAGCCCGTACCCGGTCGAGATGTTCGTGCCAGATCCCAAAGCTGGAAGCCGGGCCGCCGGTATTGGTCCGATTGTTGTGCCCGGTACCCAGCCCTGGATTGATGCGGACCGAGACCTCGCGTCCGGGAAAGAGTCGCCCATAGGCCTCAAGTTGCTCGAGGGAGCAGGCGTTGAAGAGTACTCCGCGCTCCACCAGTCCCTTGAGATTGAGCGGGAGTTCTTGGGCGCTGATCTGGATTCGCTCGGGGGGGACCCCGGCGAGCAGGGCCCGCTCGGCTTCAAAACCGCTGCTGGCGTCGATGTGGAGCCCCCTGCCGCTGAGGATCTGGACGATGGCCGCGGTGGGGAGGGCTTTCATCGCATAGCGGGCGGTGAGCCCGTAGGCGTTGGGAAAGGCGAGGACCTCGCGTGCGGCGGTCTCCAACTGCTTCTGGTCATAGACATAGACGGGCGTGCCGAATTCAGCGCGGAGGGTCTGAATGTGTTCGTGAGTCAGAAAATGCATGGACGCGGGCCTTCTTGTTTCTAAACCAGGGAGCCGTGGAGGGTTGTTTGCCGGCCAAAGATAGCAGTTGCGGAGGCTCTGGCCCCGAGGCGCGGAGTTCGTTCGGGGGCTGTCGCTTCGATCGGTTGATCGTTGGAAGCCGGATGCCCCGGGCGGGTTACTGGGGGGCCCGGCTGTGTTCTCAGCTGCGCCTCAAGCGGCGAAACAGGACCACGTGGCCGAGCCAAGCCGAAGTGACGAGCACCAAGGGAATCCAGACGAAGGGGAAGCGTGCGATGAAGACGTTGGCCGGATCCCCGAGGATCAGCCGCAAGGGGGTGGGCGCGGCCAGCATCGCCGTGACCACGGTGACGACCAGCACGCCTGCCATGATGACGTTCCACGCCATCAGCACACGCCGGTCGATTCGGTGGGCGAAAGGAAACAGGGCGAGGGCCGTCATGCCCGGGATGATGTCCGCATTGGTTCCCGTC
>DUCT01000181.1 GCA_012959665.1 Myxococcales bacterium
GGTCGGCCATCGAGCGACTCCCCTCGCCGATGGGCACCGGACCCGGAACCATGGAAATCAGCCGAGCCCCGCGTTCGATCAGTGAATCGACTTCCGAAGCCGCCCATTCGGGGTCCATCAGGCTGATATAGGGCGCGGCGAAGAGACGGTCCCGGTACGCAAAACCCCAGTCCTCTTCGAGCCACCGATTGAAGCCCGAAAAGGCCGCGCAAGCCGCCTCGGGATCGTGGCGTAGGCTTTCCTGCATCCCGACCCCGAGCGTGGGAAAGAGGAAGGCCCCGCCGATCCCCTGGCTGTCCATCTGCTCGAGCCTCGCCTCGCGATCGCGGTAGGCGGGACTAATTGGCTCCAGACGCCCGAAGAGTTCTCGCATGCTCTTGCCCTCGGGGTTCCGGCCCCGAAAGAACTGGTCCAGGGAGCCGGGCAGGGCAACGGGATCGAACGTCGGATTGGGAATGAACCGATTGATCTTGCCGCCCACCAGCAAGCGCTTGCGGCCATCGATCTCCGCCCACTGCATGCAGCGGCGTCGCATCCGGGGATCGACGTGGCGAATGAACGCGTCCTCGGCCTCGTAATAATGGTGGTCGGCGTCGAAAGCCGAATATCCAAGCTCGCTCATGCTTCACTCCCTGCCCGCCCCGGGGCCGATTTTCTCCCGCACAGAGTGGGGATTTTCTGGGTGAAGTTCAATGAATATTTGATATAAAATGTTCAATACCCAATGAGCACCGAATCCCCTGAAGCCACCGCAGAACTCCCCCACGCCGGGGCCCCACGCCGGCAGGATCAGAGCCAACTCCGGCGCGCCCGAATCCTGGACGCGGCCCGAGCCTGTTTTGGCCGTGATGGCTACGCGGGGGCCACGGTGGCGCGCATCGCACGCGAGGCAGGCGTGTCCAACGGCCTGCTCTACCAGTTCTTTCGCAACAAGGAGCAACTTTTTGGCGTCGTGCTCAAACAGGTGGTGCGCGACTGGGTGCGGGCCATGGTCCCTCGAAGCGACAGTGCCGAAACCCCCGCCCAAGCCCTCGAGGGCATGTTCCGGCGCTCGGTGGACTTCTGCCGCAGCACGCCCCTGCTCCCCGCCCTGCTCTCCCGGGATCCCGCCCTCCAGTTGCAACGCATCCAGATGGCCAGCGCCGAGCGCATCGAACCCCACCGCAAGCTGGTCGCCTCCATTCTCCAGGCGGGTGTCGCCAGCGGCGAGTTCCGATCGGATCTGGATGTGCGCTCCGCCGCCGACCTGATCTGCCAGCTTCAATCCGATTATTCCCGCCGAGCCTATGCGGACGACCCCCGCTTTCCCCTGACCCCGGCCCTCATCGAAGCCGCCGTCCGTTTCATTCACGACGCTGTGAGAGCGCGCTAACCCACACCGTCCCATTCCCAGGAGATCATCGACCCATGTCCGAAGACAACCCGAAGACCACGCCCCCCATTGGCGATATCCCCGTCATCGACCTGATGCTGGGTATTCCCAGCGAGGATGCCAAGCGCAGCTACGACTTCATGCGGCCTCTCTTCCGCGACAAGCAAAGCCTGGAGAGTTTCGACTTTCCCGTGGAATACATGTTCAAGGACGTGCCCACGTTTTCGAGCCTGGGCGACCGCATCAAGTACACCCTCGAGGAAATGGACAAATACAATATTGAACGTGCCCTGATCGGCGTCTCCCTGACCGACGAAGTGTCCCAGCGCGCACTCCGCGAGCATCCGGATCGCTTTATCGCCTCGTGCGGAACCGAACCCAATAACGGCATGGAGGACGTCCGCAACATTGTCCGACTCCACGAAGAATTCGACATCAAGGCGGTCGGAGCCTTTCCCGCAGGATGCGTCCCCCAGGTGCCGATCAACGACAAACGCTTCTATCCCATATACGCGAAGTGCTGCGAGCTCGACATCCCGATTTTTTGCTGCGTCGGTGTGCCTGGGCCGCGTATCCCCATGGCGTGTCAAAATGTCGAACTGATCGACGAAGTCATGTGGTTTTTTCCCGAACTCAAATTCGTGATGCGGCATGGCGCCGAACCCTGGACAGAGCTTGCCGTGAAGCTGATGCTGAAATGGCCGAATCTGTACTACTCGACCAGCGCCTTCGCGCCGCGCTACTACCCCAAGGCCATCGTCGACTATGCGAACACCCGAGGAGCCGACAAAATCATGTATGCGGGCTACTTCCCCATGGGTCTCTCTTTGGAAAGAATTTTTGAAGACTTGCCCCACGTGCCCTTCCGGGAACACGTCTGGCCCAAATTCCTAAGAGAGAATGCCATGCGGGTGCTTGGGCTCTAGGCCCGGATTCGGAACGGGCTGACTTTGCGGGCCAAGAAGTGGTCGTTCGTCTTCATTTGCGACAAGATCCCGAGAGAGAACACTGAGGCGAGGCGGCATCCGAAGGCTCGACTGAGGAGACAGGTGTGAGGCAAAGCCGAACTCGCAACCCATGGTCGCCCGCTCGGGCGGCCGTCCTCGGATTTGCCCTCTTGACCGTATTCAGCCTGGGGGG
>DUCT01000182.1 GCA_012959665.1 Myxococcales bacterium
ACCCCCAATTTTGCGGGGTTCGGGGCGCCGCGCTCATCGCCCTGCGCGCTTTGGGGGAGATCGACGGACTCGATGCCGGAAGCGATCTCGTGCAAGTCACCGATCGCTTCGAGCCCCAGCCAGCGAACCAGGCGCTCTACGCCCGGCGCTACCTAAGTTTCCTGGACTACTACAAGAGAAATCGATCGTGGTTTCGTGCGCTCAACGAGGGCCCCGAACCCATGGACGAGCCCCCCGACGAGTCGCCTTCCCAGGACTGAATCCCGCCGCCGGCCGGCCAGAGCGCCTGTTTTCCCCGGCACGATCAGCGCGAAAGCAAGGCTAGGTAGGCGTAGAAGACGGGCGCCACAAAGATGAAGGCGTCATAGAGGTCCAGCACTCCGCCCTGGGTCGGGATCGCATCGCCGTAGTCCTTGACGCCGGCCCGGCGCTTCAGCCCGGATGCAAAGAGATCCCCGCAAAGCCCGGCGACGCCCATCAGGAGCCCGGCCGCCACAATCTCCAGCGCGCCCAGGCCGGGAACGGCAAAGGAAAACGCGAAGCCCACGCCCACCGAACCCAACATGCCACCCACCACGCCCTCGAGGGTCTTGTTCGGGCTCAGCGCCGGAAAAATTCTGCGCTTCCCGACGCTGCTGCCGATCAGATACGCGAAAACATCGTTGGCCTCGGCCAGTCCATAGAAGAAGATCGCGTAACCGAAGCCGCCCTCGCCCAGACCCACGGCCATGAAGACGCCCAGGCAGAGGCCCGGATACAGCAGCCCCAGGCACGTGCTCTCGGCACGGGCCCACAGGGACTCGGGCCCCCCGCCCGCCATGGCCGAAGCGCCGCGCAGCCCCGCATAGGCAACCAGGCCCAGGGGAAAGAGCCAATCGACGACTTCGGGCGCCCGGTAAACCAGGAGCAGCGCCAGCAACCCGAGCAGCGTGCCGGCCACTTTGAAAGGTCGATCGCCAGCGGTTTCCAGCACCCTGTAGAGTTCCCGCGCACACAGGCCGAGCAGCAGCGCCACGCTCGCCAGCAACCACACCCCTCCCCAATAGACGGGGATCCAGATCGCCGCCAGCATGCCCACCTCGACGGCGAAGCGCGTGCCCATCCGCGATTGCCCGGCGCTTCGGCCGCGCAGGGCCCACTGGCCGAGCACGCCGGCCCCGGCGAGCATAAAGATCAGCCCGAGGGTCCAGAGCAGACGAACGGCAATCTCCTCTTTCAAATCAGGCGCTTCCCTTCACGCTTTCGAGATATCGTCCGAGAGCCCCCAGGAAGGCTTCAATGTCCCGGGCATCGATGGCACCCAGGACCGCCAAGCGAAAGGTCGGCTCGGCCCCGGGCTTGCCGGGATAGATGGTGAACCCTTCGGCATCCAGCGCATCGTGCATGCGATCGAAGTCGTACCAGCCCCCGACGGGTTCCCGAATCGCCACCAGGATCCGGCTCTGGTCCCGGTCCTCGAGCAGAAATTCGAAACCCAGAGCGGTCAGACCCGCGGTGAGGGTGCGCATGCTCTCCTGATAGCGCTTCTGCCGCGCCTCCACGCCCTCGACCTCGAGTTCGACCAACGCCTGGTGGAGCGCGGAAACAACCTGGGGCGGAACCGTGAACCGGCTCTGGCCCGTCTTCTCCAGGTGGTCGTGCTCGGCGACCAGGTCCAATACATAACAGCGCCGGGCCGTGGGCCGGACCTCGTCGAGCAGGCCCCGGGTTGTGATGGCAATCCCGAGCCCGGCCATTCCCTGCACGCATTTGTTCGAACTGGAAAAGAGCATGTCCACCGCGTGCGCCCCTACCTCGATGGGCATCGCCGCAAAGCTCGACATGGCGTCCAGCATCAGCTTGAGCCCGTGCCGGTGAGCCGTTTCCACGATTTTGTCGAGGGGGTTGAGCAGCCCCGAACTCGTCTCATGATGAATCGCAAAAAGGTGCGTGGCTTTGCCGTCTTCCTCGGCAAGAACCGCCTCGAGGACTTCGAAATCGATGGGCTGGCCCCAGCCCAACTCGATCCGGCGGTGGTCGATGCCGTGGGCCGCCGCGATGGCGGCGAGGCGAGTGCCGTAGTCGCCGTTGTCGAGAATCAGGACGCGGCCGGAAGAAGGGATCAAGCTCACCAAGCCGGCCTCGAGCACCGTTGTCCCGCTACCCACCACCGGGATGGCGACCACCTGCTCGGGATCCCCGGCCAAGGCGGCGAGCCTTCGGCGAACGTCGGCGTACAAATCGCAGAAGCTGCGCTCCCGGGGACAGATATCCGAGATCACCAGGGCCGCCTTGACGCTGTCGGTGGTGGTGGCGGGCCCGGGGTTGAGAAGAACATTGCGCTTGGGAAATTCCATCGTCGGCTCCATTCTCTGATTCATTGTCGCTCGGGGGATTGCAGGGATCGGGTCCAAGGCGCCCGGAGCGCGCGCGTTCAGTCCGGACCGGCGGCCGCCTGAAGATCCACCCATCGCGGCCAGACCTCGTCGCGCACCCGAAGGTAGTGACTCTCGTAATCGACCTCGCCCCAAAGCAGATCGGGCACGAGACCCAGAGCCACCGGCCGATGCTGGGCGGCCGCCACCAGGGCGTCGGTCTCGTAGGCCATCTGGCCGTGGCCATTCTCCGCGACGAACGCCGCATAGGCCTCGCCCATACGAAGCGCCAGGGGCCGGGAGATTCGAACGATGCCCACCAGTTCGCCCGAAACCTCCGTCAGCGCATCGGGCGACTTGGAGATCCCCTTGACATACCCACCGGGCGCTTCGATCCAGACCTCATCGGTGGCTCCTGTGGGTCCCGAGGCCAGCAGAACGTCGGGGGCATCGCTCTCGAGCAGGACGTCCAGCGCGCGTTCCTCGTAAAACAGGTCGCTCTCGAGGAGCAGAAAGTCTTCGTCGACGCGCTCCAACGCGCAGGCCAGGGAAGCCATGCTGCCCGTGGTGGCGAACGCCGGGTTCTCCACCACCTCGACGCCCGAGTGCTCCCGGGCCAGCGCCTCGTAGGCCGCCCCCAGATGCCCCGAGACGATGACAATGCGCCGAATGCCCCGCTCCTCGAGCAACCGAAGGGAACGTGCGATCAGCGATTCACCGCCGATTTCGACGAAGCCCTTGGGCAAGTCGGAGAACACGCCTCGAAGCCGGGTTCCCATGCCGGCAGCCAGGATGATCGCGGCCTGGGGACGACTGGTCATCAACCCCGCCCCGCCACCCCGTCCCGAAAGGCGAGGGCAATTTCCTGGGGCGAGAGCAACGGGCGCTCCAGGCCCTCGGCCTCGCGCTCGTTCACCGTGATCTGAAGCAATATGGGGCCCTCCCCCGCGACCTCGGACGCCCACTCAAGGGCTGGGCCGAGCCCATCCGCGCCGCGACAACTCGCCGCGGCTCGATAACCGCAAGCCAGGGCGACCGCCGGAAAGTCGACATGGGGAGAAACCGTTCGCTGCCCGCCGGTGGACGCATACGTCCCGTTGTCCACCACGAGGTGGATAAAATTTCGGGGCGCCAGGGCACCAAGAGTGGCCAGGCTTCCCAGCCGCATGATCAACGCCCCGTCCCCGTCCAGGATATGAACCGTGCGCTCGGGCACGCTGCGCGCCAGTCCCAGCCCGATCCCAGCGGCAAAGCCCATTGAGCCCTGCATGGGGAAGTGGCGATCCACGAGCCCATGGGAAGAGACCTCACGGGACATGAAGCCGGTGGTGGAGACCGCCAGATCGTCGGGATGCCGCGCCATCCAGGCCGCGAGAACTGCGCTTCGGCTGGGCAGCGCGCCCCCGCCAAAGCGTACCGGCGCCGGACTCTCGGCGCGGTCGGAACCCGCCAAAGCGGGCGCCGGGCGTTCGGCCGCATGGGGTCCAGTCCCTCCCCCGGGTGCCTTTTGGAAAAGCCCACGCGGGACGATCAGGGCGGCGGGCCGACGCTCCTTGTGGATGTACGCCACGGCGTCACCCACCGCGCGTTCCAGGTTCGTATCCTCGCGAAGCACCGTCGCGGGGATATCGAGCAATTCGAAAATTCCCCGGGTGGCCGCGCCCATGGGGTAGTGGTGAACCGCATCCTTCTTGCCCGGTTCACCCCGCCAGGAAACAATCATCAGGACGGGGATCTCGTAGGGAATCGACAGCGAGGCCAAGGGGTTCACGGCGTTGCCCAGACCCGAGTTCTGCATCATGGCCGCGCCGAGCCCTCCGCCCAGCCACATCCCCGCCGCCGCCGATACCGCCTCGCCCTCCACCGATGCCGGGATGTAGTCGATCTCCGACGAGGCTTCGGCCTCCAGGGTCAGGTGATTGAGAATCGAACACGGCACGCCGGCCAGTCCAGTGACGCCGGCGCCGAGAAGCGCGCGAAAAAGAAGCTGAGGGTCGAGGGGCAAACGGGGAACCTCCGGTCGGCCAAGGGGAAGGTGCAACGCGGTGCTCAGACGTCTCCGCTGCGGGCCACGTCGGCGAGGCTGTTGATATCGATCCAGCCACCCTGGATATAGATCACCCGAACCGCCCGGGGATCCCGGGCCGCCAACTCGCTCACGACCGCACACATATCCAGCCGATGGCTATCGGGCCGGGCCAGGACCACGTCCAGCGCATCCACCAGAAGTTCGGAGCCCTCTCCGCGCATCCTCAACATGCCGATCCACTCGCCACTGGTCACGTCATCGGGCAGGTCCTCGGCGATGGCCTCCAGCCAATTTTCGGACTCGTCGTAGGCGCTGGGCGGCGGGCCTGAGACCTTCACCCGGTCGACGCTGCGCCCGGATCCCAGAAATGAACGGGAGCCGTCCACCACCAGGGTCACCGGCGAATCGGACGAGAGCAGCAGGTGGAGGATGTAGCGCTTGAACACCACGTCCCCGTATGCGATTACCGTGTCGCCCTTCAGGGCCTCCCGGGCCGCAGCCAGGGAGCCGAGTTCACCGTTGCTCTCCCAGTCGGGGTTCTCAAAAATTTTCGCGCCCTTGGGCGCCAGGGCCTCGGGCTGATACCCGCGAACGATGGAGATGTCCTTGATGCCTTCGGCCCGCATGCTCTGAAGCATCTTTTCAATGGCCGGCGTCCCGGAAACGGGAATCATTGCCTTGGGGCGGTTGGCGGTGAGTTCGTCGAGCCCCGTGCCCCGAGAGGCGGCCAGTACAATCGCCGAGCTAGCGGAACCCGAGCCGAGGTAGACCTTCTCGCTCGCGAGCAGGCCGTCCGCATCCTGGAGCCGAAAGACTTCCTTGACCGGGGCGATGGCGTCTTCAAGATCCCGAGCCGTACCCTTTTCGCCGATCTCGTTGGCCACGTTCTGCATGGCGCCAATTCCCGCCCGGAGCATATGGTTGGCCCAGATCACCAGGGAAACCCCGGCTTGGGCAAAGGCCTCCATGGGCGTGCTGTAGTACGTGGTGGGCACGCAGACCACCGGAGCTCGGCCGCTCCACTTGGACATGAAATCCTGAACCTGACCAAAGGTCCTTTCCTTTGAGTGAATCAGGATGGCATCGGCGCCGGCCTCGACATACCGCTCGGCCCGGTCGATCGCCGCCGCGGTATCGAGCCCCACGATCAGCGCCTCGGTGCGGGCCACCACCACAAAATCGGGATCCGTCTGAGCATCTTTACCCGCGCGCAGCTTGCCCGCGAACTCCTCCACCGGGGCCAGGACCTGGCCCTCCGAGCGCAGAAAGGAGTTGGTCTTCGGAAAGACCTTGTCCTCGATGCAAACGCCCCCGACTCGGCGCAGGCACAGCTTGCGAACCAGTTGCTGAAAATGACTGAACTGGCCATAGCCCGTATCGCCGTCGAAAAGAATCGGGATCTGGGCGCGCGCCGTGATGGTCTCAAGCACATCGAGCACTTCGGTCATGGTGAGTTCGCTGTTGTCACGAAGACCCGCCGCGCACGAAAGCGTCAGCGAACTCGCCCACAACCCGGAGATTCCGGCCTCCTCGACGATGGTGGCCGAGAGCGAATTGTGCGCCTCCAGAATCTGCTCGACCCCGGGGCTTTCCAACAGCGCGCGAAGTTTTTTTGAATTGCTTTCCAAGGTGTTGCTTTCCAATGTATTGCTTTCCAAGGTGTTGTTCTCCAAGGCGTTGTTGTCGTTCATTTTTCCGACTCCATGCCCTTCCCATACGCTCGGGTTCTCGGGGTTCGCAAACTCGCCTGGCGTGGGGAGGATTGCCAGAGCCATTCGACTCGAAATCCCCTGGGCCCCTCCCCGACTTCTGCCTGGGTGGGCCACTGCACGCCCTTCCGGCATTCATCCTGCTCGACGGGGTGTTGCGGGTGCGATTGATCCGCGCTTCGACTGAATGCGGGGCGGGAACCTATCACAGCCCGGCCCCCGCGTCCCTCAACCGAATACCCTGGGGATCGAGGGTGGGAACGGGGTTCGCGTGCGGCCCGCGAGCCCGGGGTTACCCTCTCCCCGATGGGAAAGCCGGTCACTTCTTGCCCCCAAGGCCACCGCCAGAACAAAGGGGTCCCAAGCCGGGCGTCCCGGGCCCGGGAGGCGGACCCCCTGCACCCCGCGCGCCTCATCCGGGTCCCCATGCCCCCCTTCCCCCCCAACCGGATCGGTGAGCCAGCATGATCGACGAACTCTACAAGGACCGCATGGACGGCGGCTGGGATCGAGTGGGCCGGTGGGTGGCCCGTACGGGTATCACCCCCAACGGGGTCACCTGGCTCGGCCTCGCCCTGTGCACCACCAATTCCCTGGCCTTCGTGGCCCACGGGAACCTGCTGCTCTTCGGTCTTCTCATGGGGACGATCGAATTGCTCGACAACGTCGACGGCGCCGTGGCCCGGGTCACCGGACTCAGTAGCCGCCGGGGTGCGTACCTGGACGCCACGACCGACCGCTACAAGGACTCCCTGATTCTGATCGCAGTCGCGGTGGTGACGGATCTCTGGCTCCCCGCCGTGCTCGCCCTCTCGGGTTCGCTGATCACGAGCTACGCCGCGGCTCGGGCTTCGATGCTCGGGGCCCACGGTCAGCATTCAAAGGGGCTTCCCGACCTCTTTGAACGACTCGAGCGGACCGCCACGCTCTGCTTGGGCCTGATGATCGCCCCCTTCTGCCCACCGATCTTCGGGTACGCCTTGATGGGGTGGGTCCTGTACTTCATCGCCGCCATGACCCACTTGACCGGCGCCCAGCGCATGGCACGAAGGCTGGTCGAACTCGACCGCCTCGACGCGGAAGACGCCAAGGGCGACCAATCCGACGAAGGCGCCAAAGCGCAGGACTAGAGGGGGCCGCCGATGCGGGCCTCCATCAGCGCCCGGTTGCTCGCGTAATCGACCAGCGCGGCCAGCAGCATGCTCTCGGCACGCACCAGTTCGGCATCCGCGTCGGTGACGTCCAAGTTGCTGGCCAGGCCCATTTCGAAACGTCCCCGGGCGATTTCGCCCTTGGCCCGGGCATTTTCGACCTGAAGAATCAAGCTCTTCAGCCGTTCGATGGACTCGCGTAAGCGAATCTCGACCGCTCGAACCTCGAGCTCGATATCCCGGGTCTGGCGCACGTATTCCTGGCGGGCCTGGGCGCGTTGGACTCGCGCTTTGCCCAAGCTGGACTTGGCGCCCACGTTGCCGATGGCGTACTCGAATCCCACCCCAGCCTGCCAATTCCAACTCTTCCAATCGAAGCCCGGCTGAAAACCGCCCCGAACATCGAGAGAGGGAAGCGTCGCGTTCTTGCTGATGCGAACCGCGAGGTCGGCCTTCTCCATCCGGTTCCGCATCACGACCATCTCTGGACGACTCTCGAGGGCTCTTTCGATCCAGGAGTCGAGTTCGATCTGGAGGGGGCGAAAGGGAATCGTTCGATCCATGGCATCGACCTGGACGTCCGCCGGAAGGCCGATGACCTTGCGCAATGCGTTCTGGGCGATCTCGAGATCCGCTCGGGCGGTGGCCAATCGTGCCTGGTTGTTGGACCGACTGATCTCGGCGCTGTACACGTCGACCTTGCTGACCCGGCCCGCTTCGAAGAGGGCATCCGAGGCCCGAACCAACTCGGCGTCTCGGGCCAGGGCCTGCTGGATCACCTCGATCTGCCGCAACGCCTGGATCACCCGGTAGTAGGCGGTTTTGGTTTCCGCCGTGACGTTCAGAATCTGGCCGCGCAGTTCGGCGCGCCGAATGGCGTTGTCGTATTCGGCATCGAGTATCATCCGGCGAGCGACGTAGATGCGCCCGCCTCTCAACAGGGGCTGCTGGATTTCAATGCCGAGTCCTCCGAGTTCGCTGACGCTCTCCAGATTCCCCGACAATCCGGTCGAGAGATTTTCGTTGAACTCGTTCTTGAACTCCCGCCCGTAGCCCACGCCCACCGAGACCCTGCCGCCGGTCGGCACCTCCTGGCGGATCATCGCCTGGGCTTTCTGGTTCTCGGTAAACTCGTCCGGGCGTGTGGGTGCCGAGTGCGCGCGCTTGGTCTCCGACGCCTGGCCTTCAACGGCAAGCACCGGGTAGAACTTCGACCGCGCGCCCCGAACATCGAACTCGCTGCCCTCCACGGCCAAAGCCACCACCTGAAGCCCCAGGTTGTTTTCGAGGGAAACCCGCACGGCTTCCTCGAGGGTCAGCGCCCGGCGCTCTCGGATCGCCGGCGCGCCGACGTCGTCGCTCGCATCGAGGATCTCGCGGACGGCCTGGAGATCGAGTTCGGCGATGGAGCCCACCTGAATCCCGTCCGCCGCCAAAGGGTCGGCCCCGGCATTCGGCACCAGCAGGCAGACGAGCGCCCCAAGGACGCAAACACGCGCTGCTCGGCTGGCACTCCGACTCCGCATCTCCCCCCCGTCTCCTTGCCCTTCGCCCGGGACCTCGGCCCCGTCTTCGGCGGATCGGCGGCCAGGGTTTCGCCTCGGCATTGCCGGGCGCAAACTACCACAGAATTTCCCAATGCTTTGGCTCGGCCCGAACACCAGGTCAACCGCTCCGAAAACCCTGGAGGACGTCGCGCGCCTGCTTGGCCATCTCCTGGGCAATCGCCGCCACCGGGCGCTCCTCGCGCACAAAGCGCACGCCCTGCCCCACGGCTTCGGTCATCAAGTCCGGGCGCCGTGCGTCGTTTGCCCCCTGGAGATAACGCGAGGTCAGCAGCATCTGGTACGGACTCTGGAGCAGTTGCGGCGCTTCTTCGCCGTCCCACACGTCGGTCCAGGGGCAGCGCAGCACCCGCATGGTCTTTCCCGAGATGGATGCACTGCGCGTGGTCTCGGCGCCATCGGCCGCCAGAATTCGCTCTTTCACGAGGGGGTCCAAATCCGACTCCTGGCTCGCCAGCCAGGCGGTCCCCGTCCAGACCCCCGCGGCCCCCAGGCACAACGAAGCCGCAAGGTGGCGGCCCGTAGTAATTCCGCCGGCGGCCATCACCGGAACGTCGGGGAGCTTTGCCGCGATCTCGGGAACGATGGAGAAAGTGCCCACACCTCCGGTGTGCCCGGCGGCGTCATAGCCCTGGGCCACCACCATGTCGGCGCCCCGCTCCACCTGGGCCAGGGCCTGACGCGTCGCCCCCACCAGGGCGATCATCTTGATTCCCCGGGCCTTGGCTTCATCGAAGAGAAAATCCGGCGCACCCAGGCCCGTCGCAATCACCGGAACCCCCTCGTCGAGAACCATCTCGATCTGTGCGCGGGCGATCTTCTTGTTGTTGCCCCCCCACTTGCGCAGCACCACTTCGTTGGTGGGCGCGGGCACTTCGAAGCGCGCTTCGATCCCCTCGGCGAAATCGAGATGTGTCTGGGGAATCTCCGCATAAATCTCTTCGGGGGTCGCATCCCGGGGGGCGCGCGCGGGCAGCACCAAGTCAATGCCGAAGCCCGAACCGATCTGCTCGCGGACCCAGCGGATATCCCGCTCGATCTCGTCCATGCTGCGAAGCGCTTCGCCCAGCACCGCGAAGCACCCGGCCCGGGTGGCGGCCACCGCGACTTCTCGGCAGTGGGTAAAGCACACGATGGGCAATTTCATACCCAGGCTGTCGCAGAGCCGGGTATGCAGCGGATCGGGGAGCATCGTCGTTTCCTCGTACACCCGGGCCGGAACACGCGCGGGCCCAGGGCAGAATATACCGTCTCCCCCAACGCCGGGCCTGCCGCGCACCTCCCGGCCATGTATTCTCCCGGATCCCTGCGCCGATTCGAGCGCAAAACCTTTGGAAAGGGCGCCATGGCCCCCTGGACCTTCTTCGCGGTTTCGCTCTTCGGAGCACTGCTTACCCTGAACGCCTACGTGGCCCAGCGCCGGACGGGCCCCCTCGTGATCCCGAGTTTTTTACTCGGCTGGCTGGTGGGTGAACTTCCCCTGCACACCTTGGGGCTTCAGCTCATCGGCACCGTCGTCTTCGTGGCCAACGGCGCCCTGGCCAGCGCACCCGGACTCTGGGGCCTGGGCCTTTCCCTCCTCTCGTGGGTCGCCCTCGGGCTGCTGGTCTCCCAGGCCAGGAAAGCCGCCCCCATCCTCGAGGCGAGCCTGGTAGCCGGCCTGGGAGAGGACTACCGGAGCGAGATCACCGCCGAACTCAATGACAGCCTGGACAGGGTGTCGCCTCCTCCCGGCCTCGCCCTCAATCCCTTTCGCCTCAATCGCCCGGAGGTGATTCGGCACAGCGATATCCCCTACGTGCCCGGCGGTGGCAAGCGCAACCAACTCGATGTCTACGCGCCGCGCGCGGGAACCGAAAATGCCCCCGTGCTCCTACAAATTCACGGCGGGGGCTGGACCATCGGCAACAAGCACGAACAGGCGCTGCCCCTGATGAACTTCATGGCGGCCCAGGGCTGGGTCTGCGTCGCGGCGAATTATCGGCTCAGCCCGAAGAACACCTTTCCCGACCACCTGGTGGACGCCAAGCGCGCCATTGCCTGGATCCGCCGGGAGATCGCGCACTACGGCGGCAATCCCGACTTCATCGCCGTCACCGGCGGCTCGGCCGGGGGACACCTGTCGGCCATGGTCGGTCTCACCGCCAACGATCCCGAATACCAGCCGGGTTTTGAGGACGTGGACACCCGGGTCCAGGCCGCCGTCCCTTTTTATGGCGTCTATGACTTTTCCAACCATTTCGATCTCCAGCCCGCCGACACCCTGCGAAGTTGGGTGGGCAAGTCGGTACTCAAGCGGAATCCCGAAACGGAGATGGCCGAGTTCAAACGCGCCTCCCCCGCGCATCGCCTCCACGCCGAAGCGCCGCCCTTCTTCGTGATCCACGGGACCAACGACAGCCTGGCCTGCATCGAGGAGGCGCGCCATTTCGCCCAATCCCTGGCCCGGGTTTCGAACAATCCCGTGGCCTACGGGGAATTGCCCGGCACCCAGCACGCCTTCGAGGTCTTTCACTCGATCCGCGCCAGCGCCGCCGTAGTCGCCGCCGGCCGCTTCCTCACCTGGAGCCTCTCCCGGGAACTGCAAAAGAGCGCAGAAGGGGACTGACCCCCTTCAGGCGTCCAGACGATAGAGCTCCGCCACATTGTCGTGGAGGATCCAATCCCGCTGATCCTGATTCAAGCCGCCGACCATTTTCCCCAGCACCTCCTGGGACCAGGGCCAGGTCGAGTCGCTGTGGGGGAAATCGTTGGCCCACATCACCCGCTTCAGCAGGCGATCGTCGGCGTGCTCGGTCGCTGAAAAATCATCCTGATAGGTGACGTAGATATTTTCGTAGAAGTACTCGCTCGGCGGCCGGGTGATCGCGCCGGTCTCCATCCAAAAACGATGCCGATGGTAGGCGTGATCCATGCGGTAGGTGAAATGAGGCACCCAGCCGGCATCGGCCTCGACGCACACCACCTTCAGCTTTGGATTGCGTTCGAAGACCGCGCCGAAACACAGCATGCCCATGATGTCCTGATTGCCCCGAATCAGTTGCATGAAGGAATTGATCCGGGGGCCGCGCCCCTGGCGGCTGCTGCCGAGATCGTCGGCCTTGCTGGTCAGGATATGAAAGCTGACGGGAAGTTCGAGGTCGATGGCGGCCTGCCAGAACGGGTCGTAACAGGGGTGATCGTAATCCTCGACATGGGCTTCCCCAGGAAGCATCACCCCCCTGAAGCCCTGGGCCTTGATGGCTTCGAGTTCGCGAATGCCCTCCTCGATGGTCCGCACCGCCGCTTGGCCCACACCGATCAGGCGCTGGGGATCCCGCTCGCAGAACCCCGCCAGCCAGCGGTTGTAGGCGGCAAAGCAGGCCACTTTGAAATCGATATCCTGATGCAGGCAGAGCACCATGCCGATGCTCGGGTAGATGACTTCGCCGCCGATCCCATCCCTATCCTGGGCGAGCAGGCGTTCAGCCGAATCCCATCCCCCGGGTTCGAGGTCCTCCATCTTTAACTTGAAATTCTGAATATCCTCGGGCTTCCGTCCCGCCGCGTTGATGAGCATCAGCGGAATCGGCATGGGGAAATCGGGGATTTGAAAACTCGGCCCGAGGCCCTCGTGGTTGACGAAGACCGGACGGTTGTCCTTGTACTTCGGGTCGATGTCTTCGTATGCCGCAGCGGGTTCGCACACGTGCGAGTCCGAAGAGATAATGCGTTTGTCGGTGAAGGGTGCCCCAGCGCCCGACTTTTCTTCCCCCATACGATGAAGCCTCCCTGGAGAGCCATGCTCCCTTGAGGTCAAGGCTATCGGAGAAGTCCCGGGCTCGCCTCGGGACAAAAACCAGCCACAGCCTCGGAAGCCCCGCCCGCGCCGGGCCACATTTGGCGTCGCTTGGCCGCACTGAGCGAAGGAATCTCGGGCTCAGCCCGGCGCCCGGCCCGCCTCGAGCACGGGGTATTGCCGATCCGGCGCGTCGCAACGGGTTCGGGCGACCGAACCGTCCCCCGGCGGAACGATCTCGGCCCCATCCGGGGCGAACTGGACGATATACGCCTTTCGCTCCCGGTCCGCAGTCAGGTTCGGACCCGTCATGTGGGGCGTGAGCGAGGAGAAGACCGCAATGCTGCCCGCACGCAACGGAACGGGGACCGCTTCCCCGGGCGGTGAGGAAAAGCACTCGAAGCCAAGATCCGTGGGGCGGTGCAAGAGGGTGCCCCCGCGATGAATCCCGGGTGCCACCACGGGGCAACCATTTTCTTCATCGGCGTCGGTGAGCGCCACCCAGCAGGTCAGGTATTGCTGGGGCTCGATGTAGGTGTAGCCGTTGTCTTGATGCCAGGGAAAGCGCTCGGGCGAACGCGGTTTTTTATAAACCGTCTGGTCCCAGTACAAGCGCACATCGGGTCCGAGCAGATCAAAGGCCAGGTTTTGAAAAATCGGATCTCGGGTGAAGGCCCGGGCGGCCGGGGAGCGCAGAATGGGATGTATGTTGAATGTGATCTCATCGGCTCGGGCGATAAACGCCCGGCCCCCCCATTGCTCACGCAGGATTTTCTCGAATTGCGCTTCCAGGGGGTCGAGTTCCGCCAGCAAGCCCTCGATGAGGGCCGAATCGAAGGCGTCTTCCATTCGAAAGTACCCGTCGTGATCGTAGGCCTGGGCCTGGTCTTCGCTGATCCCCCGAAACGGACCCGCACGATCCTGCCAAACGAAGTCCTTGTTCAGCGCGTGATTCTCCATGGCCGGTCCTTCCCGCTCTCTCGTCAGTGGCCGAGCATACCCCGTCGCGCCTCCGGACTCGGGGGATCGGGTGCAATCGCTCAGCGAACCCCTTCGGATCCGACTTCGTTGCGCAGGGGCTCGCCCCGCAGATAGGCGCGCAGATTTTCGATAAAAATGCGGCTGGCTCGGACCTGGTTGCCCGGACTGGTCCCCGAACTGTGGGGCGTGATCAGTACGTTGGGCATGGCCCAGAGCGGACTCTCTTCGGGAAGGGGTTCCTGGCGAAAAACATCCAGCCCAGCGCCGGCCAGCCGACCCGAGCGAAGGGAAGCAATCAACGCGTCCTCATCCACCACCTCGCCCCGGGCCACGTTGACGAAGAGAGCACCGGGCTTGAGCCGAGCGAAGGCCGCTTCGTCCATGAGGTTCCGGGTGGCCTTGGTCAGGGGCACCGCCACCACCAGGGCATCCAGTTCGGGCAGCAACCCGGGCAACTCGGCCATGGCCCGGGTGTCCCAGGGCTCGTCCCCCCTTGGCCTCCGCCGAAAGCCCGTTACTCCCATTCCCAACGCCGCTCCCAGTCGGGCCACGGCCTCGCCAATGGGGCCGAGACCCACGACACCCAGGCGCAGCCCCTGAAGGTCGCGCACGGATCGCGGGTTCCAGTGGCGATTGCGCTGGTCCTCCAGCCACCCGGGCAGGTCCCGGCTCAGGGCCAGGAGGTAAAGAATCGCGGTTTGGGCAATGGGTTCGGCCTGGGCCCCGGATGACGTGGTGAGCCGCACCCCACGCTCGATCAACGTTCGGAAAAAGGCATCGTCCACCCCGGCGCTGAAGGTGTGCATCCAGCGGAGATTCTCGGACTTGAGTGCCGCAACGGCGAATTCCCGGGAACGCTCGGGAAAAACGTCCCCGGAGAAGTAGAGCACCTCGATGCTGGAATAATCGGGCTCGGAAGCGCCGGGGGAGCTGACTACACGGGTGAAGCCCGGCGCCGCCGCATCCAGGGCCGCGCCCCAACTGGCCTCGATGCCGTCGCTCAAAAAGAGGGTTCCCCGCATCGGGTCAGTATGGCGAGTTGCGGATGCCGGCGCCCGGCCCGAGCCATCTGGACGAATCCACCGAATCGGCGAAACTCTGGCGAGGGCTTTTCTCTCGCCCAAGGAGCCGCGAAATGCAATCGCGAGTTCGACGCGCTTCGGTCCGCTCAATCCCAGGGTTGGTCATGGCCCTTGCGCTCTCACCCCTGGGCCCTTCACCCCTGGCAAGCGCCGCGGAGCGGGTGGGCTCCGACGCCGGGAGCCAAACACAGAAGGCACCGGTACTCGCACCGGTACTACCACCGGTACTACCACCGGTACTACCGCCGACAC
>DUCT01000183.1 GCA_012959665.1 Myxococcales bacterium
GCCGCTCAGGGCCGCAATGACGACCGAAAACTTTGGCTCGACCGCATGGGAGAAAAGGGTTGGACGTGCCCGACCTGGCCCAGTGAGTACGGGGGCGGAGGTCTCGACAAGGCCCAGGCGAAGGTTCTCCAAGAGGAGATGCGGGCCGCTCACGCGCGCCCGGCGCTCACCAGCTTCGGTATTTCCATGTTGGGCCCCGCGCTGCTGGAGTATGCGAGCGAAGAGCAGAAGAAGCATTTTCTCCCCCAGATCGTCAAGGGCGAGATCTGGTGGTGCCAGGGGTACAGCGAGCCGGGTTCGGGTTCGGATCTGGCGAGTCTCCAGACCCGAGCCGAGGACAAGGGCGACCACTACCTCGTGAATGGCCAAAAGATCTGGACCAGCTACGCGGACAACGCCGATTGGATTTTCTGTCTTGTGCGCACCGACCCCAAGGCGTCCAAGCACGACGGCATCAGTTTTCTGCTCTTCGACATGGCGAGTCCGGGCGTGACGGTTTCGCCCATTGGACTCATCAGCGGATCCTCGCCCTTCTGCCAGACATTCTTTCAGGACGTGAAGGTGCCCAAGGATCAGCTTATCGGTGATCTCAACGGCGGCTGGACCATCGCCAAGCGCCTGCTTCAGCACGAGCGATCCATGATCGGCGGCATGGGGCTTGGGCTCGGGGGTGGTCTGAGCCGGGGCGCGCCGGAACTCGCCAAGGACTATTGCGGCGAAATCGATGGCCGTATTTCTGACCCCGTGGTGCGCGATCGGGTGGCCCAGATGCAGATGGATTCGTCCTGCTACGGCGCAACCCTGCGTCGTTCCAGCGAAGAGGCCAAGGCGGGCATGCCGCCGGGGCCGGCCTCGTCGTTTTTCAAGCTCTATGGCACCGAGATGAACAAGCGGCGCCACGAGCTCCTGGTCTCCATTATGGGAAGCCAGGGCCTGGGCTGGGAGGGCGACGGTTTCAGTTCGGAAGAGTTGACCGAGACCCGGGACTGGCTGCGCTCCTTCGGGAACTCCATCGAAGGCGGAACGTCGGAAGTTCAGCTCAACATTATTGCGAAGCGCGTGCTCGGGCTTCCGGACTGAGATCGAGAAGAGGATTATCATGGCATTGGTATTGACTGACGAGCAAGAACTCCTGAAGCAGACCGCGAAGGAGTTCATCCAGGAAAAGAGCCCGGTTTCCGAGCTTCGCCGTTTGCGTGATTCCGGGGACGCGACGGGTTTCGACGCGGCCCTCTGGAAGGAAATGGCCGAACTCGGCTGGGCGAGCGTGATCTACCCCGAAGAATTCGGCGGCATGGATCTGGGCTACCAGGAACTCGGCCAGATCTTCGAAGAGTGCGGCCGTTCCCTGGTGGCCAATCCGCTCTTCTCCACTGTGGTTCTAGCCGGCGGATGCATTTTGGCCGGTGGCAATGAAACCCAGAAAAAAGAGATCTTGACCGCGGTGACCGGGGGGGAGAGATTGCTTGCCCTGGCCCACCAGGAGGGTGCGCATCACGCGCCCTACGCCGTGACCACCACTGGGGAAGAGGCTGGCGGAGGCTACCGGCTGACCGGCAAAAAGACCTTTGTGCTCGATGGCCACGTGGCCGACCAACTCGTGGTGGTGGCTCGCACGTCGGGTAGTTCCGGGGATCGCGATGGCCTGACCCTCTTTCTCGTGGATTCGGGAGCAAAAGGGCTGAGCATTCAGCGGACCGTCATGATGGACGGTCGGAACTCTGCCACCGTCGAGCTTGGGGGCGTCGAGGTGGAGCGTTCTGCGGTGGTCGGTGCGGTGGGTTCGGGTGCGGATATCCTCGACCCGGTTCTCGACCGCGCCCTGGCGGTGCAGTCCGCCGAAATGCTGGGAACCCTGAGCGAAGCGTTCGATCGCACTTTGGCCTTCCTGAAAACCCGGGAGCAGTTTGGTGTCGTGATCGGTTCCTTCCAGGCGCTCAAGCATCGGGCGGCGGACATGTTCGTAGAGATCGAATTGTCGCGATCGGTGGTCCTCGACGCACTCACGGCGGTGGACGAGGGCAGGGCGGACGCTTCCGCCCAGGTCAGCTGCGCCAAGGCCCGCTGCAACGACACGATTTTCCAGGTGGGCAACGAGGCGGTCCAGATGTTCGGTGGGATCGGGGTCACGGATGAAGAGGAGATCGGCCTCTTCATGAAGCGCGCCCGGGTTCTCCAGTTCCAACTCGGAAACTCGGCTTTTCATCGTGATCGCTTCGCCGCCCTCGAAGGCTACTAGGCCGGCTAGCCATCCCCGTAGAGGCGTGCGGTTCAGAGATCAGAAACGAATCGACCCGTCTCAAAAGCGGCCCGAATTAGAAACCCCCGTACGCGATTCGGCGTACGGGGGTTTTTTTATTCGGGATTTCGCTGTGCGGGCCCGAAGCCGAAAGCCGTGTAAATAGAAAGCCGTGTAAATCGAAAGCCGTGCAAACCAAAAGCCGTGCAAACCAAAAGCCGTGCAAACCAAAAGCCCTGAAAGTCTAGAGGAGTTCCTCG
>DUCT01000184.1:0-2149 GCA_012959665.1 Myxococcales bacterium
AGCCGTCGTTGTTCACGTCCCCCGCCCCGGCGACATCCGCACCCACCTGGTCCCCGCTGGCTACCGGCTGGCCCGGTGGATAGGAGAAAATGACGCTGTCGGCGTCGGCGAAGCCGGTGCCGGTGATCCCCGCGGCGCTCCCCAAGAAGATCAGTGCCGCGCCACCGTTGCCCGAGCCCTGGTTCTCGGCGATCGGGGGAGGGAAGGGGACTCCCTCGAGCGGGGCGCCGATGATGATGTCGCCGAAGCCGTCGTTGTTCACATCGCCCGCACCCGCCACCACGTGCCCCAGGCGGCAGTCGGTCTGGTTGCCGAAGATGCTGGCGTCGGCGCTGGAGGGACCGGTACCGGTGATCCCCGCCGCGCTGCCGTAGAAAACGAAGGCCGCGCCACCGACGGCCAGGGTGCCGCCCGCGATGCTGCTGTCGTAGTGGTGCGCCCCGACGACAATATCATCGAAGCCGTCATTGTTGACGTCGCCGGCCCCCGAGACGCTGTTGCCAAACTCGCCGCTGGCATCGTCCCCCAGCAGCACCGCGTTGGCGGTGGTGGGATCGGTCCCCACGATGCCGTTTGCGCTGCCCAGGAATACGAAGGCGGCCCCCTCGTCGAAGAGGCCGTTGTCGTAGCCAAACGCGCCGATGACGACGTCGTCGAAGCCGTCGCCGTTGACATCGCCCGCCCCGGAGACGCTCTCGCCGAAGCTCGTGGAATCGAAGGATCCCGACCAGGCGATATTCGACTCGAGGGTGGCGTCGGGGATGGCGGTGATCAGCGGGTCGATCACGATGGGATAGGTGGCTCCGGCGTCTTCGACCACCAGCCGTAGGCGGTCCGGCGGGGACAGTTCGAGGCGCGAGGCGAGAGTGCGCCCCGAAGCGTCCCAGGCGATGAGCTCGCCGTAGCGAAGCCGTCGCCCGCCCGATGTGTGAAGCACGATGGACTCGCTCTCGAGTGACGCTTCGGCGCCGACCACCTTCAATTCCACCACCAGGGCGCCTTCGCCGTCCGGCGACGCGTCGAGGGTGAAGCCCTGCTCGAGCCCCCGGGCCGAATTCTCATACCATTCGGTGATTCCCGGCCGCGCGATTTCGACTCGCGCCCCCCGGTGGGTCACGGTTCCCGGTGCGACGGGCGACAGCCCCGTTCCCCGCCCCATCCCGGCGAGAGAAAGACCGAGAAGCGGGGGGCGATCGGATACGCGGCGGTCGAGTATTCGGATCCCCGAACCCTCAAAATAGGTTCGGAGCCCGTGAGCACGGTTGGGCGCTTGGATTCCTTGCGGGTTACGCGTGGCGCGATATTCGTGGGTCGCAATGCTCTCGAGGGCTTCTGCCACGGGGCTCTTGAGTCCCGTACTGGTGGCCGATGAAATTTCGCCTGGCTTGGACGGGATGGAGGGGATGGCGGGGGCGGAGGAGATGGAGGGGATGGCGGGGGTGGGAGAGATGGAGGAGATGGAGGAGATGGAGGAGAGAGAAGGGTGGGAGGTGACTGGGCGAGCAGGGGAAACCGCGGAGGAGGAGGAGGAGGAGGAGCCCAGGTGGGCCCAACCGATTCCGCGCCCGTCGGAGATTTCGGCGCAAAAGCCCTCAGGGCTCACAACAAAGAAGGTCGCAACGAAGAGTAGGAGGCGACCGCTGCCTCGACCGATCGTGTTGAGAATCCTGCAGAGGTGAGGCAAACTCATTCCCCCCATTATGAGAGCCCGGGCTGGCTTGATGAGATCAGATTATTCTAGGGCGGCTAGGGCCGAGGAGGGCCAGGTTTTGCCCACTCGCGGCTGCATACTGTGCCCGACCGACCGCGACCCCGTGGCGTCATCCGGGCCATTGGCCCTAGGGGAGAACCCCCAGGGGTCGACTTTGATCCAGCATGCCTGCCCCGGTTCGCGCCCGATTCCCGGATTCCGTTCGTCGAGCTCGAATGCCCCTCTCCCCCCCGGTTGTGCGAGTCGGGGGAGAGAGGTGTTGAATTCGTTCGCGGGCTTGGATTTGCGCAGTCGGAATCGTAGAAGCCGGCCACTCCCGAAGACAACCGGATCAAAGCGGGCGGGCAGCGAGCCCCAAAACAAAACGCCCCGGAGATCCCTATGGGGTTCTCCGGGGCGGGAGTTCGGATCCGCGAAGGATCCGGGCTCCCCCACCGA
>DUCT01000184.1:2203-2498 GCA_012959665.1 Myxococcales bacterium
TCGTTGGCCTGCAAGTTTCGTCCACGACACTTCGTGGGGCGGCCGTCCCTTGCGCGGCAGCTGACGCCGTTCACGTCCGACACGACGGTACAGCCATCCGGGGCGTCGACCTCTACCCGGAGGCGTCCTCGGTTGTCCGCATTCTCCTGGAAGGAGAAGGTGGACTGCACTGCAACTTGCTCGTCCACGGCCACCACGGGTGTCGGCACTACAACCTCGGCGGCTGGGGCGTCCACAGGTGCGGCGGCGGCGCCGATTCCGGTGTTGCTCGCACCGGCAGTAATGCTCACTGCTA
>DUCT01000185.1:0-6228 GCA_012959665.1 Myxococcales bacterium
CCTGATCATGATCATTGCCCCCATCGGCGTCTTTGCGCTGATCGCCGGAACCATCACCGCCATTGCGGGGGACAACGTGGGCACGGTGTTCAGCCTGCTCAGTTCCCTCGGCTTCTATACTCTGGTGGTGCTGCTCGGTCTCCTGCTCCACGTGCTCCTCGTCTATACGGTGATCGTGCATTTCTTTACGCGATTCACGTTGAAAGAATTTTTTACGGGCATCGCGCCCGCGCAATTGTTGGCCTTCTCGACAAGCTCCAGCGCGGCCACTCTGCCCGTCACCCTCGAGTGTGCCGAGGAAAATCTCGGGGTTCGCCACGAAGTCGCCTCCTTCGTGCTGCCCCTGGGCGCCACCATCAACCTCGACGGCACCGCGCTCTACCAAGCCGTGGCCACGGTTTTCATCGCCCAGGCCCTGGGGATGCCCCTTGACCTGATGGCCCAGCTCACCATTGTGCTCACCGCCCTGCTCGCCTCCATTGGCACCGCGCCGGTGCCGGCCGCGGGCATCGTGATGTTGGTCATCGTGCTTGAATCCGTGGGCGTTCCCTCGTCGGGGATCGCGCTGATCTTGGGCGTCGACCGCATCCTCGACATGGCGCGGACCGCCACCAACGTGACGGGCGATTCGGCCGTGGCCGTGCTCATCAACGACGCGGAGGAGCGAGCGGCCGCGCGCTGAAAATTTGGCCACCGGCTTCCCGCCGGGTTCAGGAGATCTGCCATGTACCGCGACTGCGATGACTCCCCTGGCTCGGGGAACCCAAGCCGCACCCCTCACCCCGAAGCCGGGGTGCCCGCAGGCCACGCCTCCGATCCCTTCGCGTGTCCTTGCTGCGCCAATGTGTTTCGCGAAACCCTCCGCCTGGCGAAAGTCGACCTGGCCGAACACGCGGCCACGCTGAAGCCGGGGCGACCACGAAAGGCCGCAAGCGCGTTCGTGGTCAACGCGAAGATCATGACCATGAATACAGCGGCGCCGGTGGCCGACTGTCTGTGGATTCGCGAGGGGAAAATCGCCTGGGTGGGCCGGGCGGGGGACCAGCCCGGTGCGGCGGCGGATGAGGAAACCTTCGACCTCGGCGGACGCTTTGTCCTGCCCGGCTTCGTCGAGCCCCACATGCACCTACCCCCCCTGGCCCTGCTGGACGTTTTTGAGAACATCGGACCCTTTCGCTTTTCCAGCATCGAAGGCGCCATCGCGCATCTTGCGGGCGTGGCCGGAGAGACACCCGAAGGCGACTGGGTGCTGGGCCGGCAATTCGACCCCTCGCTCCAAGAGGGCCCCGACGCTCTCACCCGGCAAATGCTCGACCGGGTGAGTACCGCCCACCCGGTCTTCGTCTATAACGCCTCGCTTCACCTGGCCTACTGCAACACCCGGGCCCTCGAAGTCGCGGGCATCACCGCCGATACGCCCTCGCCCCCGGCCTCAGAAATCGTTCGGGGCGAGGACGGCCGGCCCAATGGTGTGCTCAAGGCCGGCCCCGCCATGGCGATGGTGGCGCGTCACATCCCGAGCATGCGCGGGGAAAACCTCGCCGAGGCCTGCCTTGAGGTTTTCCGCCGGGCCAACCGCGTGGGCATCACCCTGCTCTGCGATCAGGGAACCGGGCTCTTCCAAGGCCCGAAGGAACTCGATCTCTACCGCGCCCTGCGCGAGAGCCAACGCATGACGGCGCGCTTTCGGTATTGCCTGGGCCACACCGCAGCGGCGAGTTGGGACAAGACCCAGATCGCCTGGGGGGAGGGGGACGAGTGGGTGCGGGTGACGGGTTGGAAGATCGTGAGCGACGGCTCCAATCAGGGGCGTACGGGGCTCCAGCGGGAACCCTTCCTGAATTCCGATGAAAAAGGCATCGCGTATATCGAGGCCGCCGAGCTTGAACAAGCGGTTGAGCAACGCCTGCGCGAGGGCTGGGCGATTTGCGTCCACGCCAACGGCGACGCGGCAATCGACCGCGCCCTGGACGCCTACGCGCGCGCCCATGCCCTGGGCCTGGATCCCGGTGGGCGTCGCTCGCGCATCGAACACTGCAGCATTCTCCACGACGAGCACATCGAGCGCATGGCGGCCCTGGGCATCTCGCCCAGTTTCCTGATTGGCCATGTCTACTATTGGGGCGATGCGTTTGTCTCCGACCTGTTCGGCCCGGAAAAGGCCGCCAAGCTCGACCGCACGGCGGCGTGCGAAGCCGCAGGCATTCGCTGGACCCTGCACTCGGACGACCCGGTCACCGAGATGGGGCCCCTGCGCTGCATCGAAAATGCGGTGACCCGGACGATGTGGAAATCCGATGAGCTACTGGCCCCGGATGAACGCGTCCCCGTGGAAGCGGCCCTCCGCGCCGCAACCCTGGATGCCGCTTGGCAGTGCCATTCCGACCACGAAGTGGGAAGCCTGGAAGCAGGAAAGTTTGCGGACTTCGTGGTACTGGGCGCGGATCCGCGCGAAGTCGAACCCACGACGATCCACGCGATCCCCGTGGAAGAAACTTGGGTCGATGGGGAATGCGTTCATCGACAAGAAACCTAGGCCGGCCCGAGCACTCGATCCGGTTCGCCGAAATCGCGGATGACGTGAAGCTCGCGTTGGCTGATCCGCCAACCCGCGGTCCCCTTCACCCACTCGTCCCGGTACTCGCCCCACAGCTCGTAGCGGGCTTGCCGGGCTTCGCCCCGGCCAAAGTGTCCCGCCTGCACCGAGCAAATGCTCGAGGCGCGGTCTCCAGCCACAGCGATTCGGAAATTGGTCAGCAGATGCTGGGTGGGGCCACAGCCGTCGAGATTCTTCCGGCACATGGCGCGAATCGCGTCGCGCCCTTCGCAAACAAATTGCGAGCGCGGATCGTTTCCATAGACCGCATGGGCCGCCGCTTCGAAAACTTCGTCGAGCCCAGCCCAGTTTCGGGTGTCCACGCTCGTCGCATAGGCGATCAACACGCGCTCGATTCGCCGCTCGTCGGCCAGAACTTCAAGGGTCAAGTCTTGGGAATCATCCGTCATGGTCGGAGCAAAACCTCCTTACGCCAATGAGAGCCAATGGCAAAAATTTTTCCGGCTTCATGTTAACCGCTTTACTCGCATTACCCGGGCGCCAACTGGGCGCGCAGGGTCTTCGCGCGCTTGTCGGGTCCGTCGTGGGACCAGCCCGGCGCCCGGACAAGGTAGCGCCAACGCTCGCGCCAACTCGGCGCCCGGCGCATGTCTCGCCAAAGATCCGCGTAGCCATGCACCAGCACCCAAAACGGGTTGAAGGTGCCCAGGTTCTCGGTCAGGCCATACACCACGGGCTCCTCTTCGGCCTCGGGGCTGAACGTCCCGAAGAGCCTGTCCCACACAATCAGCACCCCCGCATGATTGCGATCGAGATAGCGGGTATTCGAGCCGTGATGCACTCGGTGATGAGAGGGCGTATTAAAGACCGCCTCGTACCAGGCGGGCAGGCGGCGCACCGCTTCGGTGTGCACCCAGAACTGGTAACTGAGATTCAGCCCGATCATGAGCAGAACCATGCCCGGGTCGAAGCCGAGCAGGGGAAGCCAAAGCCAAAATGCCAGCTTGTAGATCCGCTCCCCCACACCCTGGCGCAGGGCCGTGCCGTAGTTGAGATACTCGGACGAGTGGTGGTTGACGTGCCCGGCCCAAAAAAAGCGGACCTCGTGGTTGAGGCGGTGAAACCAGTAGTAGGTCAGATCGTCGAGGAAGAAGAGCAGCACCCAGGCCCAAGGTTGATGGCCCACGACGCCGCGCAGGGGGCTGATCTCGTAGAAGAGGATCATCACGCCGATGATCGCGATTTTGGGCACGATCTCGAGGATCGCCGAAGCCCCGAGCATCACGAGCGAGGATCCCGTATCCGGCAGGAGGTAGAGCCCCTGGCCCCGCACCCGGGACCAGAGCGCCTCGGCAAGCATCGCCGCGACAAAGAGCGGGACCACGTACCCGATCAGATCGTCCTGCATAAAGAGCTGGGTCGCGGCGTTAAAATCGAACATGGGCAAAGGGCTTTCTCTTGGGGTTCAGGGCGGCTCAGTCTACATAGAAGCAGGGAGCCTCGCGCGAACATCCCAAGGGCCCTTCGATTCCGGGTGCCCCCGACGGGCTCGCCCCGCTAGGCTTGAGCATCCACCCGGGACACTGCTGGAGGAACCATGGCCGAAGAGAACGCCGAAAGCGCCGAGAAAGTGGGGACCCGGCTCGCCGCCACGATCCTCCTGCTCAGGGACCGCACCGAGCAGCTCGAGGTCTTCATGGTGGAGCGACATCACAAGATCGACTTTGCCACGGGGGCTCTGGTTTTTCCGGGGGGCAAGGTCGAGACCTCCGACGGCGGAAAAGCCATGCGGCCCCATTGCGACGGCGTCGAAAACCTCGACGACGACGCCATCACGGTGCGGGTAACCGCGATCCGGGAAACCTTCGAGGAATCCGGCGTTCTCCTGGCTCGGCCTCGGGGCCAGGGGGAACTCATCGGAGCCGATGCCCTAGCGAAAATCGACGCCACGTATCGCGCCGCCCTCCAGGCGGGCGAAACCGATCTGCGGACCCTCGCCGAAGCCGAGAATCTCAGCCTCGCCTGCGACTGCCTGGTGCCCTTCGCCCATTGGATCACCCCGGACATGCTGCCCAAGCGCTTCGACACGCACTTTTTTCTCGCCGATGCCCCCGGCGATCAACTCGCCCTCCACGACGGATCCGAATCCGTGGACTCGGTCTGGACCACGCCCACCGCCGCCCTGCAAGCCGAGGCCGATGGCAAGCGGACCATCGTTTTCGCCACCCTGGCCAACCTGCAGAAACTCGGGCGCAGCCCCACCACCCACACAGCCATGGCGGCCGCGCGCGACGGCGCCGTTGTCACCGTGCAGCCCTGGGTGGCCAAGAACGACGCCGGAGAGCCGATGCTCTGCATCCCCGAAGAAGCCGACTACGACATCACCCGGGTTCCTCTTGCGGACATCAAGGGCTAAAGCTGGGGCAATGCCCTCGGTGGCGCGGCCGGACACCGGAGAGCCGAGCCCCGCCGCCCAAGCGAGGGGGCCGGAAAGGTGAGCGCCCCGGGCCGCGCAGTACCTCGCACCCGGCGTTCGGGGTGGCTCGTGGCCACCCTCGCACTCGTGGCCTGCGCCGGACTCGAGCCCACGCTCTCCCCAAGCGGCATCGAGCAGAAACTCGATCAAGGCCAGGGCGCCCTGGCCCGGGGGCACCCGAGCGAGGCCCGCACGCTGTTCGGCGAAGCCCTGGCCGCCGCCCAAAAAAACAACGCCCCCGCTATGGAGATCGACGCCCGCATCGGCATCGCCGAATCCGAACGCGAACTTGGCGATCTCGGCGCCGCACTCGCCCAACTCGAAGCCGCCCGCCCTCTGGGCCAGGACCCCGGGGCGCGCCCGGCCCAGCCCGCAATGATTGAGATCGCCTTGGGGGGGACCGCCCTGGCCGCGGGCCAACCCGAGAACGCCCAGACATGGCTCGAGGCGGGCATTCGGCATGCCCGGGAAACCGACCAACCCCGGCTCCTGGCCGCCGGGCAACTGGATCTCGGCACTCTGCTGGCTCTCCGGGGCGAGAGCCAACAAGCCCTCGACGTATACCGACGCAGCGCGGAATCCGCCCTGGCGGGAGGGCAGACCCTGGCCGCCGCCAAGGCTCTGGCCAACGCAGCCCGGCTGGAACTGAACGATCCCGCGCTTTCGGCGGACCTGCTCGTTCGCTCGGCCGCTCTCGCGCGCAGCCTGCCCCCGAGCCACGCAAAAGCAAATCTGCTGATCAGCCTGGGCGAGCGATCAATGAGCCTGTCCGGCGCCGAGCCCACCGACCCGGGCTCCCAAACAACCGGTGCGGCGGGCCTCTTGTGGGAAGCCCTGGCCACCGCCGACAGTCTGGACGATCCGCGTGCCGCGTCGTATGCCCTGGGTTTCCTCGGCGCGTTCTACGAGAAGAACGGGCAAGCCGACCGGGCCCTCAGCACCACCGACCAAGCCGTGGCCCGGGCCGCACGCATCGATGCCCCGGAATCCCTCTACCGTTGGCAGGCACAAAGGGGCCGGCTGCTGGCCGCCGCCGGGAGGCCAGGGGAAGCCATCACCGCCTACCAGTTCGCCGTCAACCGCCTGCAGACCCTGCGTCACCGGGAAGCTTGGGGGGGCCACCTCAGGGACTCGACTTTTCAGAGCGAGGCCGAACCGATTTACTCCGCTCTGGTGGATCTCCTGCTCCGCCAGG
>DUCT01000185.1:6294-6714 GCA_012959665.1 Myxococcales bacterium
CAACCGCAACAACCCCAACAACAACCGCAACACGCACAACAGCCGCAACAACCGATCGAGCCAAAGGGCGGCGCCGAACAAGCGCTGCTCCGGCGCGCCCGGGACACCGTCGAGCAACTTCGCGCCGCCGAGTTGCGCGATTATTTTCGGGACGATTGCGTCGACGCCCTCCAGGCCAAGCTCACCGGACTGGAATCCGTGTCGGGCTCGGCGCTGGTCATCTACCCGATCTCCCTGCCCGATCGCCTGGTGGTGCTGGCGGGCTTGCCCTCGGGCCGCCTCGAGCAATACGCCGTGCCCGTGGGCCACGCCGAGGTGGAGCGTGAGGCTCGCGCCTTGCGAAAGCGGCTCGTCAACCGCGCGACCCGGCGCTACCTCGTCCACGCCCGCACCCTCTACGACTGGCTGATCCGCCCGATG
>DUCT01000185.1:6813-8532 GCA_012959665.1 Myxococcales bacterium
GATCAATTTCTGATCGAACGCTTTGCCGTGGCGCTAACCCCTGGGCTGGAACTCACCGACCCACGCGCCATGCGCACCGAGAATGTCCGCGCCCTGGTGGGGGGCATAAGCCAACGCGTCAACGGTTTCACTCCACTGCCCAACGTAGTGGAGGAGGTCCAAGCCGTCCGCGAACTCACCGGGGGCGAAGTCCTGCTCAACGAAAATTTTCGCCGGGGGGCGCTGCGCAACGCCCTCGCCCAGCAGCCTTTCTCCCTCGTCCACTTGGCCACCCACGCCCAGTTCTCCCGCAGTGGCGAAGGCGCCTTCCTACTGGCCTGGGATGGGCCCATCAGCCTCGATGAACTGTCCGAGGATATTGGGCTCTTTCGCTTTCGCGACGAGCCCCTGGAACTGCTGACCCTCAGCGCCTGCGAAACCGCCCAGGGAGATGACCGAGCCGCTCTCGGGCTTTCGGGGATCGCCATCAAGGCCGGGGCGCGCAGTGCCCTCGGCACCTTGTGGAGCATCAACGACCCCGCGGCGGAAGCCCTGGTGGCTACCTTCTACCGCGAGTTGCTCGTGGAAGGGGCCTCGCGCGCCGAGGCCCTGCG
Source organism: Myxococcales bacterium (assembly GCA_012959665.1). Taxonomy (GTDB): domain Bacteria; phylum Myxococcota_A; class UBA9160; order UBA9160; family UBA4427; genus JAZXM01. The sequence goes on from DUCT01000185.1 coordinate 7,407, forward strand.
CCGGGCCCAACGCGAACTCCTCGCCCAGCCCGGGTATCGGCACCCCGCCTACTGGGCGCCCTTCATCCTCATCGGAAGCTGGCTCTAGAATGTCAGCGAACCCTTTCCTTCGCTCCCCTCCCGGACCCCAGGCCCAAGAACCCGAAGCGGTTTCTTTACGGCGATCGGCTGCTTTGCTCGCTGCGCTCATAGGGTTTGCGTTGGCCGGCTCAGGCGTCTCCCTAGCCAATCAGGGTCTCGTGGTTCGCGATCAAAGCATGGGGGCGGGCCGGGGCCTGGCAGTTGGGTCTGGACTGGATTCGGCGAATGTTCATGCCGACTACCTCATCGAGTTGGACATGGGAACCGCCCGGGGCGAGAACCTCTTCCACAGCTTCGACCAATTCAGCATCGGGCCAGGCGAAGTCGCCACCTTCAACAACCTCAGCGGGAGCGCCGGAGACCCGAACCGCGCCGCGACTGCTTTCAATCGAATCATCACCCGGGTAACCGGCGCCTCGATTTCGGAGATCAACGGTCTGATGCGGTCGCGGGTTGCCAAAGTGAATGGGAGCGGCGCCGACCTGATCCTCCTCAATTCCAATGGCGTCGTGTTTGGTCCAACCGGCTCCCTAGACGTCTCGAGCGCATTGGGCTCATTTTCGGTCAGCACGGCCAATGGCCTGGAGTTCGCCGATGGCGAGTTTCAAACAACCAATATCGATACGCCTTGGGGATCCAGCCCCTGCTGCACCGGAGCGCCCACCGCATACCTGTTCACCGGGGCGAATTCAGCCACCGCGGGCAATCCCGCAGAGATCTGGATTGGTACTCGGCTCGGCGCGGGCAGCAACCCTTCGAACCCCTATAACTTTTCTGTGCCCCTCGGCGAGTCGGTGAGCGCTGTGGGAGGAACGGTTACCGTGGACGACGGGCGAATCATTCTGACGGGGGGATCCGTCCGCTTCGCCGCGACGGGCCACGCCGCGGTTCGGGTGCCCATCGACATCGCCTCCAATGGCCCATGGCGCAGTTCCCTGGGCAACGAGGCGGTCATCCGTCTGGGCCCTGGAAGCATTGTGACCACCAGCAACCCGTCTCTGCCTCCAGGCGGGGGGAGCGTTGTCCTGCGCGGAGGTCGGCTCGA
>DUCT01000185.1:8732-13710 GCA_012959665.1 Myxococcales bacterium
CTGGCCAACGGAATCCGCTTGGAGGCGGGAACTCTTTCCCTCAACGATTTCGCCCGCATCGTGTCCACCGAAGGGGATCTCGTCATTCGGAGCCCAGGAGCCGTTCGGCTGGAAAATGGCGCCTCGATTCAAACCGTCACGCGCTACAACGGCTCCGGGGCGGCGGATGCCGGAGACATTCATCTCGACGCGGGCTCCCTCGATCTTCTCTCGGGCGGCCAGATCGCTTCGTTGACCGGCCACGACCCGAACACCCCCGACGGCCAGGCCGCCGGAGATATCTACATCGTCGTCAAGGACGCGTTCCGCATCGCGGGTGGGCTCGGCGTCGACGACCCCGGAACGGGTCAGACCTTGATTCAGCGCCCAGGCGTCCTCGCACGCGCCCTGGACGGCGCCACCGCGGATGCCCGGGGAGGCAACATCGACATAAAAACCGGGAGCCTGGAGATGAGCCGCAGCGCCTCGATTTCGGCCAGCGCGCGCAACGCCGCCGCCGCCGGGAAGATCGAGATTCGCGCCGACACGTGGATTCGCTTGACCGGGGGTGTCCAGTTGGCGGGTGAGGAACTGACCGAGATCTCGAGCCGGGGCGTTGAGGGCGGAGCGGGCGACCTTCTCCTCACGGCCTCTCGGATCGAAGTCCTCGATGGCGCGGCGATCAGCGCCACCAGCCAAACGGAGGGAGACGCAGGCAACGTCACGATCATTGCGGATCGCTTGCGGGTTTCCGGGCGCTCGACCCCGGGCGCTGGCCTCGCCAACCCACCCCAATCTTCGGCGATCTACTCCGAGGCCCCCCGACTCGCCGGCAGAGCGGGGAACTTGAACATAACCCTCGAGGAAGCCTTGGAGGTCAGCAACGGCGGCGTGCTTTCGGTGCGCACCCAGGGCTCGGGATCCGCGGGCAAAGTCATTGTTCGTGTCGAAGGGGGTTCCATCGAGATTACCTCCGGCGGACTTGTACTCTCGGAATCCGCCGGGGCCGGCGCGGAGGCCGGGGCAGCGGGAAGCTTGATGCTTTTTGCCGCCGAGGATTTTCGGATCACCGATGGAGGAACCCTGGCCGCCACCGCCCGGACGGTGGATGCCGGAGACATTCGGCTAGAGGCCGGGGGCGATCTCACGATGATCGACGGACTCGTAACCACGCGTTCGGGTTCCGCACTGGGCGGCGATATCGAACTCGACGCCGGCTCCCTCGTGCACTTGATTCGCAGCGCGGTGGAGACCGATGTGGGTGGCCTGGGGAACGGCGGGAATATTCGCCTGGGCGGGGGAGGCGCCAACGTTCCCGATCCGCCCCGGTTTGCAGTCTTGAATGCCAGCCGGCTCACCGCCACCGCCGAGGAGAACCAGGGCGGATTTATCTCCATCTCCGCCGGCCAATACCTGGAGTCTCCCGGAAGCCGGGTCGACGCTTCGTCGGGCGACCCCACCAAGGATGGCATCGTGGAACTCATCGCTCCAGAGTTCGAAGTGGACGGGAACCTCGAAGTCCTGCCCTCGACCTACTTGGACGTGAGCGTTGTTTTGCAGGAGCACTGCGCCGAGCGACGCAACGACCAGGGAAGTTCGCTGATCCTGGCGGATCGCCCGAATATCGGACCCGAACCCGGCGGCTACCTGCCCGCCTCGGTTCTCGCCTCGGGCCTCTCTACGGCCGCTCCTTCTCTCTCTCCTTCGGCGGCCAGTCCGAAACCGCGCACTCGGCCAACGACCCCGCTTGCGTTGCCCGCGCAGTTGGCCGCCTTTGACTCAAGGTGCGGAAAGCCAGGTGGAGCTTTCGGGTTCGTCGAACACTAGAAGCGATTCGCCTGCGCGGGATGCGCTGGCACGGGCGCTGATCCAGGCGCCGGTATGCCCACCGAGAAAACGCTCGGGGGCAATCGGGTTCCCGGTCGGCGTTGGGCACCCGAGCCAAGCTCCTCTCCGCCTTTAGCATGAGGTGTGACCCGGCTCACAGCGCCCTCACGGAAACCGGTGAAGAATTCGGGATAAATAGACCCGTGGGAAATGTCATTTTTGAGTATTTCTTGGGGTCGCCCACGTAGAAGCGCATAATGAACCCAACCCAAACCGAAGCGCTTATTGCTCCGAAATGGCTATCCAATGTCCCTTCAATCTCCGGGTTGCTCCTGGTTTTTTTTCCCCGTCGCGCTGACGCTCGCGATTTTGATGACGACGGCGATCGTCGGGCCGAGTTCCGGCGGCGCAACGCCTACCCCGTACCTCTGCCCGGCGACTTCCGGCCCCAAATGCCTATGCGCAGATTCGGCGCCGGTCCTCACCGACACGAGCGCCGACCTCTGTCTCTTTCTCGCCTTCACGGACCCCTTACCCATTCCGGTACTGACGCCAACGGTGCCGCCGCCGGGCCCGGGGTTAGAAGTCCCCTGCCTGAATGCCAGCGGTAGCGAGTTGTGCGCCTTCCAACTGACGCTCTCCCTTGCCCCAGGAATCAACCATAATTTCGTCCCCGATCCGCCGATTGAAGCTCACCAGTTCGCGGAAAACGCCTGGCACGTCAATTGGCTCGCGGACGGCGGGGTGGCTCTGCACCCCCTTAAGCCCAAGTACGTCGGAACCTTGACGGTGACTGGCGAAGGCATTCAGATTTCCAGTGCCAAGCTGGACATCGCAGCCAACAGCCTGGCGGTCAAGACCAACCTGACTCTGGTTTCCGCCAACCAAGGACCCATCGTGGTGCCCGAACCCGCGCACGGCGCTTTGCTCGCTGGAGGTCTTTTCCTGCTCGGCCTCCTGACCCGAAGAAAAATCCGACGAGCGAGCGCTGGGATCCTCGGGTTGCTCTGCATGGGTTGGGGGGCGGCCCCCAGCCAGGCGCAGGTTCTTGACTACAGCCACGCCATGGTGGCGGCCGAGTTCGGCCTCACGAGTCCTTCGGAACTCGGCAGCGTGATCGCTGGAGTGGGGGATCTGAATGGCGACGGCGTCGAAGATATGGCGATCGGATTTCCTGGAGCGTTCCAAGGCCAAGGCGGCGTTTTATTGGCCTTCTTGCGCCACGACGGCAGTGTCGACAAAACCCAGATTATCGCCGACGGCAAGGGGGGCATGGCCTCGGATCTTCTCGGGGCAGAGGATGGCTTCGGAAGCGCTATCGCCATTCTCACCGACATCGACGATACCGGGCCCGGAGCAGTGGCGCTGGCGGTTTCCGCTCCCTATGCCCCCGCGGCGGCGGGGGCCATCTGGCTATTGATCCTCGCCCCCGACCCGACCGGCCCATATCCCGTCTCAATCGTGTCCTCTGTCGAAATTTCCACGACGGAACCCGTCCATTCCCTGGCGGCCCTCGACGACCTGAACGCGGATGGCCTGCCCGAGCTTGCCTTGGGGCAGGAGAACTTCGCCGGAGTCGGCTGCGGCGGTTTCTTGAGCGTGGACTGTGGGGCCGTGCAAATTCTGCACATCGGTTTGGGAGGCTTGGGCTCTACGTTTGAACTTCCGATCACCAGCCCCGGCGGGTCGATTTCGGGTTCTCGCTTCGGCGCGGCGGTAGCCGGACTGGGCGACCTCGATGGAGACGGTGCCCCCGAACTCGCCGTAGGGAGCCCGGGCTCCGTGGGCGGCTCCGGAGTGGTGTGGATCCTTTCTCTGCTGGACGTGGGCGCCGTGGCCGACGGCACGGCGCTCAGCCACGCTTCGGGCGTATTGTCCAGCCCTTCCGCCCCCGCCCAACCCCAAGACTTTTTTGGCGAGAGCCTGGTTGCCCCAGGCGACCTTGATGGCAACGGTACCGTGGACCTGGTGGTCGGATTGCCTGGACGCGACGGACCCGGCGCCGGAGATCTCGAGGCGGGATCCCTGGCCTTTCTCACCCTGGAACCCGACGGAAGCCTAACCCGACTGGGCACGGAGATCAGCTGGGCGGGGGGCGAAATTCCCACCGCCTTTGGGCAAGCCGACAGCGGAACCCATACGGTGTTCGCCTGGTCGCTGGCGCGCCTCGATGTCAACGGAGACGGACTTGCGGAAATATTCGCTGGCGCCGCCACCGATCTCATTGAAAGTTCGGCAGGACTCGTCTGGCGTCTGGGCCTCCACGACCCCGATTTCGACCTGCTCCCCGATGGCCTGGCGGACAACTGCCCGGGCGTCGCCAATCCCGACCAGTTGGATACCGACGCGGATGGCGTGGGGGACGCCTGCGACAACTGCGCGGAGGTACCCAACGGAGCCTTCAGTGGGATCTGCTTGGCGGGGGACAACCTGGCCATGCGAGGCCTTGCCTGCTCGGCAAACGCGGATTGCAAATTCGCCAGCCCGGGCTCTGGGCTCTGCTCCATGCACCAGAAAGACACCGACGTCGACGGCATCGGAGATGCGTGCGAGCCCGTCGTGGTGACCCTGAACGAGGCCGCCACCGAAGACTGGTCGCTGGAGATCGACTGCGGAGCCTTCAACGTCGAGCAGCTTTCGGTGGCTTTGTCTGCACCCGATCAGACCGTGCCCCTCAATCTGCAACTCGGCGGCGCCCCGGACACTCCCGCCTCGACGTGCCAGAGTCCGGGCACCGCCTTTTTCGCCATCGGTGTTCCGGTCGGTACGGGCTGCGACGCGGGGGGGGGGAATCTGGTCAACGGAATCGGTTCGACCGTCGATGTGGATTCCGGGGTGTTCATGGCGGACGCGGCGGGGAGCTACATGTTTCCGAGCCTAACCGTATATTCGGGACTCCGCCTCAATACCCTCTACGTCTGGCTCAATGGCACGCCGCGCCTGTGCAATGCCGGCGACCGGAATGTTTTTCTAGGCGATCTGGAACTCGCGACAGCGGCGTCTCCCCCGCCCGCCGATGTCGCTGTCTCGGCGGCGAATCTTGGCGGTTTCGGGTTGAGTTTTGCCAACACCAGCGAAGGGCCGCTGCCTCCGTTGAGCGGGTGTCTGGTCAACAAACCGGCACCCCCACCGCAAGCTCTGGACAAATCGAGCCGGGGGTTCGCATTGCCGA
>DUCT01000185.1:13864-14799 GCA_012959665.1 Myxococcales bacterium
CCGGAAAGTACAACGGAAGCCCCCCCACCACTGCCTTCGTGCGCAGCGACGTCGAGTGGCTCGAGTGTCTCGGAGCCAGCTGTACGCCTACGCCCCAGTACCCCATCGCGGCAAGTCCCGATTCGTATCTCCGCACACCCTCCTCGCCTCCCTCGGCTATTTCCAAAACTTATGCGGTTCTCACTGGCAGTCGGCCCGGCCATAGCAGTCGCTTGAACTCGACCCTGGCCCAGCCGCCGTTCTCCGATCGTTTCCAATGTTTGGGCACGGTTCGGGTTAATAACGGAACGAACAAGGCCAGCCACGCGCCCAATGTCTTTTTGAAGGGCGACCCCTACCTCGACGGCATCCTGCCCGACGACACGACCGATACTTTTGGCTCGCCAACTTCTTGGATCTCCGCCTTCTTGCCCTCGCCCGGAGGCTCGTCGAGTTGCACCGTCCCCGAAGATCTGGACGGCGATTTCGTCCGGACCGAGGCCGACAACTGCCCTTACTTCCCGAACCCCCTGCAGCAAGATCGCGGAAGTTGGGATCCCGAGAACAATCTGGCCATCGGCATGCACACTCCCGGGGCCAGCTTCGACGGAATTGGGGACAAATGCCAGTGCGCCGAGGGAAACAGCGACGGAAAAATCACCAACGGCGGACCCGACCTCTCCAATCTTCGGCACTACTTGCTCGGAGAAGATGTGTCCGGCCTGGGCTTTGACAGCACGGCGCGCTGCAACCTCAAAAACGATACCGCTGACACGGCGGAGAAGTGCAATATCCTCGATGCCATGGTGCTGAAGCGAGCCTTGGAGACGGCAAGTTCGGAGACAAACGTCCCCCTGCCCGACCCCCCGCTCTGCGCCGCCGCCAACCCGCCTGCCGCGCCCTGATCGGATCTTTGGGCCAACGCGTCGCCGCCGCCCTTTAGCCGATCGCCGAAT
>DUCT01000186.1:0-11109 GCA_012959665.1 Myxococcales bacterium
GGCGCCGGCCGCGATCGCGCGGTGCAGCTCGCCTTCATTCAATGGCAAAAGAAGAACCCCGCCGTCGCCGAAAAGTGGCTTCTCGCCAATGAAGCAAGCCCCGAGTTCGATCCGGCTCGGCTGTCGGCGGCGCGCCAACTTGCCGTGACCTCCCCCCTGCAAGCGCTCGAATTCGTCCAGGGCGTCAGCGACCCATCGGTGCGGGAGACAAGCTTGGTCGGCGTCTTGGCCCAATGGTTCCAGATGGACGATCAAGCCGCGGCTTCCTGGCTCGCAGAAAACCCGCTCTCGGAGTCCGCCATGACGGCTCTTGAGCGCCAGAAAAAAAACCGAAGGCGAACCAGCGCGAAGAGGAAGCCACGCCAGGCCGCTCCGGGGAATTTCGGGCCCGGGAAAAACCCCTGAGGCCGTATTCCAAGGACCTCCTTTTCCTGTCGCTTTTTTCTTTTTCCCTTTTTCCCCTCCCTTACCTTTCCCCTCTCTACCTTTCCCCTCTCTTTCCCTTTGTCGTTCCCTTTCTCTTTCCGCCGAGAAGCCGGGGCGGGGAGTGGAGAGGCGGGCGTAAGGTCGCCCAATTGCTATACAATTCGAAACTTCGGATTCACCCTTCAGCCCGGGCCGACTACCCGACAGAAAGCCAGGGAAAGGCCAACCGACCATGCGAAACGAGGGCTTGGCTGCAGGCGTGGGGCACCGCCATTCGGTTCGATCGGCCCTGGGCCGGGCGCAGACCGTCCTGCACATTTTCGCCCTGCTGGGCGCTGCCATGGCGATCAGCGCTTGCGCGCCCGCGGACCCACTCGAGGGGATTCGCAGCCAACAGGCGGGGGGGGATTTCCAGGCAAGCCTCGAATCCCTGCGCGAGTTGGTCGCCGCAGACCCATCCAACAACGAAGCCAACTTTTTACTCGGCCTCGCCCTCGTGCGAACGGGCCACGCCGGATCGGCCATCTGGCCCCTGCGCGTAGCCGTGAAAGACCCTGGCCTTGCCGTAGACGCTGGGTTGGTGCTCACCGAGGCCGCACTGCAGAGCCGGTTCAAGGACGAAGCCATTCAGGCTGCGGATGCCGTGCTCGCCATCGAACCGAACAACGTCGCCGCTCTCGAAATGCGCATCGATGCGTATCAGGCTGCCGGCCGAAACGAGGAGGTCCTGGAAGAAGTCACGCGAGTCCTCGAACTCGACCCGGACAACAAAAAAGTCCTCGTGCCCAGGATCATGGCCCACCTCGCCATGGAGGATGAGGAGGGTGCAGAGGAGGCGCTCCGCGTGGCCAAGGAGGGCCTGAAAAAAAGCCCTGACGAAGAGGAAAATAAGCCAGGGGTCGAAGCCGCCCGGGCCCGGCTCTGCGTCGTCAACGGCATGTTCAGCTTCGAACGCGGCGACCGCGAAGCCGCCGATGCCCAGTACACAAAATGCCAGGAAGAACACCCCCTCAATTCCCTCGTCGTACAGGAGACCGTCGCGTACTACGACAAGACGGGGCGGAGCGAACAAGCCACGGAATTTCTCCAGGCCGCCCTCGCCCAGGAATCCAAAAGTCAATTCCGCATTCTCCTGGCTCAGCGAATGAGGCGACAGGGCAAGACCGAGGAAGCCGAGCAGCTGCTGCGTGAGGAAGCCGAACAGAGCTCATCGGCGAATGCCTGGTTTGTTCTCGGGGACCACTACGTCCGTCGGGACATGCTCGACGAGGCCGTCGATGCCTTCCACGAAGCGGTGAATGTGGGTCCGAAGCCGCCGCCCATGATCGTCTTCGCCTACGCGGACACCCTGATCCAGGCCAATCGATTGGAAGAGGCCCGGATAGCGGGGAAAGCATTGAAGGGAACGCCCCTGGGCGATCTGGCCGAGGGCCGGATCCTGGCCGCAGAGGGAAAATGGACTGAAGCCCTGGAAACCTTCGAGAAGGGTATCCGGCTCTGGCCCAACAACCCCGGAGCGCGCTTGCTTGCCGGGGAAACGGCAGAAAAACTTGGGCGTTTCGACGAGGCCACATCCCACTATCGCGAGGCCATTCGCGCCGACAAGAGCCAGGCCGATTCCGCTCTTCGGTTGGCTCTACTCCAGGAAGCCCAGGGCCTCGACATGCAGGCCCTCGATCGAATCGGTCACTACGTGCGCGCCAGTCCAAGAGATCCCACGGGCTACGAAATCAGCATCCGGTTGGCCAATCGCGTGGCCCAACGCGAAATCGTCCGCCAGGGACTGACCCGCCTCGCCCAGTTGCCCGGCAGCCGGGGCTTGGCCCTTTCCATCAGCGCGGAGATGATCCGGCGACAAAAGGGAGCCAAAGAGAGCATCGCGCTCATCAAGCGATCGCCCCTGGATCTGACCGAGCCCGAAAACTCCGCTGCCCTGGAGTCCCTGGTGCGAGGCCTCCTCCGAACCAAGCAATCCGAAGAGGCCCGGGACTACGTGCTCAAGGCCCTCGAAGCCCACCCCGAATGTGCGGACTTTCACGCGCTCCAGGGCCATGTCCTTCATCGCCTTGGCTCAGACGACTTCCCCAAGAACCAAGAAGCCGCCGCCTATCGCCGAGCCATCGAACTCGATTCCAACCACGGGGCTGCACTGATGGCACTGGCGAAGCTGGAGGCCGCGGCCGAACGCCATGACGAAGCCCTCGAACTCTACGACCGGGCCTCCCAAACCGACTCCCAGCAACCCGCCGCCGCGATGGCGGCCCTGCAGTTGCTTCGCGAGCAGGCCAGCCTGGAGGAACGCCAGGCCCACGCCGAAACCTATCTGGTCCGGCACCCGCACAGCGCCGGCATAGCGAGCGAACTTTCGCAGATCGTCGCCCAGCGCGGCGAAGACCCCGAGCGAGCCCTGAAACTCGCTCGGCGAGCAGCTCTCTTCGATCGGGGCGAGCGCAAAGCCGCCCAGGCCGCGCTCCAGGCAGTCGCCGAAGCTGGAGCCGAACCCCAAGCCGCGACCGCCCGCGCGGCCCTTGAGGCACTGAAGCCCAAGGACCCCTAAAGCCCTCGAATACGGGATACAGGCGAGGGCTCTACTGCTGCCGGGGTCGGCCCGGGCTCGAACGCCCACCGCCTCGACCGGGTCTGGGCGCGGTGATCCGGGCGCGATCCTCTTCGCTGATTTCGGCCACGGCGAGCCACTCCTCCGCAGCCTCAGAATTCCGTCGGCGCCAGCGGCTAGCGGCCTTGACCAGAGCCTCCGAGCGCAGGGTTTGATCCTGGATGCGCATGGCCCACTCAACCGCGGACTGCGGGCTTTTCTTGAGGTGAAACTGGGAAATGGAGCCAAGCGCCGGATCGTAGACCCGGGGAACCTCTGGCAGACCGTTAACCCATTCTTGGGCTGCGCCGGGGTCACGGCGGAGCCACCACTTCATGGCCTGGGCGATGGCGTGAACTTGTTCAGCGTCGAAGTCCTCCCCGGGGAGTGGGGGTAGCCCGGCTAACCAAACAAAGAGAGCATCCGGGTCGTGATGGTCGATGCCACGCCGGGCGATCACGCCGAGAGATTTCTTCGTAAAATCTTTGCCCCGATTGGCTTCGTACCAGCGCGCCGCCCTTTCAGGATCCGCGCGCGCAACCACCCCCGCCGCCCGATTGAAGGCGACACGTTTGAAACCACCCTCGGCATCTTCGGGAATTGCATTCGTCCAGGCGATCACGGCGTCGGTGCCCTCTTTCCCAATCTGGGCCAGCAACCCCGTGGTCATGGTCTCACGCTCTCGGCTATTGGGCATCGAAATAAGATGAGCGGTAATGCCCGCCACATCCCCGCTCGCACGCCAGCCCGCCATCAACTGGCTGCTCAGGGGCGATCGCCGGGTTCCCCCATTGGGCGAATCCTCCAAGGCGACCCGGGCGGCTTGGGGGTCAGAAAATCCCCATGCATACGTAGCGGCCTGCTGAAGACGGGCATTCCAATCGCTGCTCTGACTCTTCGCCCATGCAAAGGCGCCCGGTGCATCGAAGCGCGCCCAGGCGAGCATGAAGATCCGCAGTTCCTGGTCGGTGATGCCCACCCTGCCCTCGTGAAGCTTGCCGAGAAAGTCTTCGAGATTCTCCGAATTCATACCCACAAGGGAATCGGAAAACATGCCCGAGCGAAGCAGAAGATCCTCTTCGCCGAGCGCCGAAGCGAAATCGGGGGAACCGTCGCCTCTCAGTTCCGGCGCCAAGCTATAACCGAGGACAACACCCAGGCCAAGAAACCCGGCGCAGAGCGCCATCGATACTGCGTTCATGAATTTCTCCCTCGTGGTCGATTTCCTGGCCCGTATTTTTTTTGGGTCCGCACTGTTTTTTGGTCTCGATTTTTTCCCGGTCCGTATTTTTTTCTGGCCCGAATTAGGCCGATTCAGGTCGGTTTTCGCGGAATATGGGCTGAGAAATAAAGTAACACAGCGAGAAATTTCCCTATAGAATTGTTCGACCACCGATCGCGGCTTCTGGAGGTCCATCGAAATGTGCCCGAAATATTTCTTCCGGAGTGGGCTAGTTGTGCTCATGCTCCTGGTGGTCGGTGCAGATGCCGCTTTCTCCCAAGAGAACCCCCTTGAGCCCACTGAAATTCTGGATGAGAGCGGCGGGGAGAACGGCGAGGAGAGCGGCGGGAATGATGACGAGGGCGATGACGATGGCTATGACCTCGGCGAGGCGCCCACCCGGGGAGCCGACGGCAATCGCATCGAAGAAATCCTGATCACCTCCCAGAAGCGCAATACCCACGATGAGCAGTCGATCTCCGAGACAAGCTTTAGCGCCTCGGATCTCAAGGCCATGCGAATCCAGGACATCTCGGACATCGCGCGTTTCACGCCGGGACTCGAAATCAACACCGCCTTCGCGGCCTCCAACCCGACCCTCTTCATCCGCGGCATCGGGCTGAAGGATTACAACGCCAACGCGGCCGGGGCGGTTCCGATTTTCTTTGATGGCATGGCGATCAATTCGCCGGCGGGCCAACTCTTTCAACTCTTTGACGTCAAGAACGTCACCGTTTTGAAGGGTCCCCAGAGCGGGCGCTGGGGAAGAAACGCCACGGCGGGCGCCATCATCGTCGACTCGAACCTGCCCGATGGGGATTGGAGTTCCTCCGGATCGCTCACCTACGGGTCCTACAACGATGTGGAAGTCGAGGGCGCAATCGGCTTCCCAATCCTCGAGGACACGCTTTCAGGGAGGGTGGCCTTTACTTACCAGCAACGGGACGGCTACACGCGCAACGGGTGCGCGGGATGGGACCCCGTGGCCGCCGGCTACGGCGAAAAATCCCAAGCCAGGGCCAAAGAGCTTTATGCGGCCCTTGCTCCCGAAAACACCGCTCGCGACTTCTGGAACAACCCGAACCAGTCGGGAAGGAAAAAAAGTCAGTTTGCTTGGGGGAACACCGCGTTGGCCGAGCAACTCAGTGACAGCGGAAGTCCGTCTACCGGCAAGCAGCCCCGGTATGATGAAAACGGCGACCCTTTCTATATCCAATCGACTGGCTTCGACCAGGCCTATAGCACCGATCCGCGCTGCGTCGTCGATTCCCCTGGGATCGTCGTAACCCCGGCCGGAGAGCAGTTCAAAATCGACCGTGGCCTCCCTCCGGTCAGCGCAGGCACTTTCGAACCCTTTCCCAACAATGCCACCTTGGAAGAGTTTCAAAGCTTGAAGCCGTACACAAACAATGCGCTCAACTGGGCTGCGCGCGGCATGTTGCTCTACAACCCTTCCGAAGATGTGGAGATTCTCCTGAGCTTCCACGGCGGCCAGAACCTCGGTGATTCGTCTCACCTGCAAATGGTTCCTGCCGTCAGCCCCAAGGTTCCGGCAGACGCACTCGCGAACTGCGCCACGAGCAATTCCGCAAACGTACCTTGCCCCTTCCCTGGAATTCTCGAGGAACCCTATTTCAGGGAACCCACACTGGCAGGCGAACTCGGTAACTGGAACGAATCCTTCGGAGGTGCCCAGGGCGAATCTCTGATTGAAATTCCCGGCATCTTGGGGCCGGGGAATTCAGCGCTCCCGGGCCACCGAGGGAGCGACCCGTACCTGGGGTTCTACGATCGGGACGGGCAGGAATTGCTGGATGTCTGGGGAGCCGGCATGATCGGCCGCTGGGACGAGGGCCGCTTCACCCTTCATTCCCTCACGGGCTACGAGGGCAACCAGCGCTTAGTCGAGGACGAGGGCGACGCCACGCCCAAAAGGCTTCTTTATGCCGACTGGTCGGACAAATCGTGGCAGGTCAGCCAGGAATTCCGGGTCGAGGTCGACCGGGACGATTTCAGCTGGCAGGCCGGCCTTTATGGCCTCTACGAAGAAGTGAACGCGTTCAACCAGTTCAACGGAGCGCTTCAGCGCAACAACACCCAACGTTTTGATCAAAGCCTGAACTCCCTGGCCGCCTACGCGAGCGGTCACTACGACCTCATCAACGACCGCAACTCACGGCCAGGGGTCGAACTCCTGCGCTTGAGTGGAGCGCTCCGGGGCAGCCGAGACCACAAGTTTTTTCATCTGGTCAGCACGCTCACGTGTAACAACTGCGAAGTGGCGGAAATTGTAAAGCCCGAAACGGAGTCGGCCACGTGGTCAGGCATTACCGGTGACGTGATGCTCTCGTGGACTCCCATCGTGCGGGACGAGTACGACATTACCCTGCACGCCAAGTTCAACCACGGGATAAAGAACGGGCACTTCAATGCTTCCCTCACCAATGACCCGGATCCGAGACAGGACGAACCGCTGCTGACCCCCGTCAGGCCCGAAGCCATCGACGCTCTCGAGATCGGGTTCGACTCGAGTTGGCTGGCGAAGCGTGTCCTGCTTTCCGCGGCCTTTTATCGTTACTGGTACAAGGACCTTCAGGTTTTCGACCTCGTCAACGAGGCCGGCGAAATACCCACGCAACAACTCCTGAATGGCGACGCCAACATTCTTGGCGTCGAAGCCGACCTTCGAATCTTACCCGTAGATGGAATGACACTGGGCTTCGGCATCAACTGGCTCGACTCGACGTTTGCCGATTTCGTGGTCACAAAGCGGCAGGCGGGACGGAACACCCAACGAAATAACCTCGCCTTCAACTATGCCGGAAACCCGACCATTGCGGCGCCCGAGTTCACATTGAATGGAATGGCGGAGTATCTCTACCTGATGAACTGGGGAACCTTGGCCCCCCGCATCGACTATTCGTACCAGACCCGGGCCTACCTGGATCCCCAAGCCCTGGAGTTGATCAGCATGCCGGCCTACTGGTACCTCGATCTCAGCCTCGCCTTCCGGACTCTGGACGACACCCTCGAGGTGGCGTTTTGGATAAGCAACGTCACCGATAAAGAGTACTTGGTTGACGTATTCGATGTCACCCAGGAGGCCAACGTGGTCCTCCAAGTATGGGGCCAGCCACGAATGGCGGGCGTCACCGTGTCGTACTACTACTAAGCACTTGTTACCCAGTACTCAGTCGCCGAACGAGGTTCGGTGCGGCGCGCATCACTCCACTTCGTAGCCCAGAGCGCGAAGCTGCTGAAGTTGGGCGTCGTCGAGTTCGATTTGGGGAGCGTCGCCCCAAGAAGCCTTTTCTTGCTCGAGATACGCGCTGGCCAGTTCCATCATGTGCTTACGCACCTCGGGCTCAGCGGCATCGATGCGACGACTCTCCCGACGATCGGATTCGTATTTGTAGAGTTCAGCGCGCCGGGCCCCGCGTCCCGCCGAGCGATAGACCAGTCGGTATGGGCCCTCGGTGACGGCGACCATGGGTTGGGATTTCACCTTCTTGCGTCCCCAGGACTGGTCGATGTGCGCAAAACGGACCTCATCATCGACGCTGCCCCGGCCGGCTGCGGCCGTGATCTCCGGGCGCAGAGAACGTCCGTCGGCGCCCTCGATGGGCTCAAGGCCCAACAGGTCAAGGAGAGTGGGCCACAGATCCACGTTCTCGCTGGGCGCTTCCACCACCAGGGGCTCCGGCAATCGGAAGGGAAACGAAATGATGAGAGGCGTGGTCACGACTTCGCTGTATACGTCCCGGGCGTGGCCCTCTCGGCCATGCTCACCGAAGGCCTCACCGTGGTCAGAGGCGACGATGATGAGGGTCTTGTCCCGTAGGCCCCGCTCTTCGAGATCCTCGATCAGAACACCAATCAGGCGATCCACCCAACGGATAGAATTGTCGTAGATATCCGAGTACGTGGTGCCAAAGAGTGCCGAGTCCTCATCGTAAACGTATTGGTGAACATCCATCAAATGGAGATAGAGAAAGAATTTCTCCTGGCTGTGGGTGAGCAGAAAATCTTTGGCCGACTGGACGATGTCCCAATCCGTCCCCGCCACGCCGGTGGTCGGTTTTTCCCGGCGAATCGAAGGCGCCACCGGGGAAGCCCGGGGGCTGTGATAAACCTCAAAGCCCTGGGAGAAGCCAAAACTCGGCCCCACCCAAGCGTTGCGCCAGAGGGCATAGGTCTTGTAGCCGGCCTCCTGAAGGATCTCGGCGGGCATTTTTGCATCGGGTGAAATCGCGTCTTCCGAGCGGGTGACGCCGGTTCGCGCCGGGTAATGGGCCGTCCACATGGAGGCCATGGAACATTTGGTCCACGAGGATTGGGACATGTTTTGGGCGAAACGCAGCCCATCCGCCGCCAGGGCGTCCAGTGTCGGACTGGTTTCCCGTTCGTACCCGTAAGCACTCAGCCGATCCGCGCGCAGGGTATCGATGAGAATGAAGACGATATTGAGGTCTTCGGTCGCGGGCAGTTGATCGATCGCATCGGGCGACGCCAGGGGGCGCGGATTCGTTCCAATCCGGACCTGGGACAACGCGAAGGCCAGCAACATCAGGACCAGGGCTACCGCATAGAAAGAGCGCGAATTGACCAGACGCTTCCACATGCGATTGAGCCTACCGTAGCCCCAGATGCAATGCGGCCCCCGGAAGCAAAGCCTCCGGGGGCCGTTTTTTTCATCTCATCGCTCCAGCGACACACCCGCGAAGCGAGTATTCGATGGAATCGATCAGGCGCCTCGACTGCTGCGATAAACCAGACCCAGCAAGGATACGCCCGCCACCAAGAGCATGGCGCTCGAAGGCTCGGGGGCGAAGGTAAGGGTCAATTTTCCGATGGCCGCGGTTTCGTAGTCCACGCCGCCCGCCGGAGTGCGCCAGTGGGTCAGCATCGGGCTCACCAGTTGAATATTCCCGGCTCCCGCAGCCGTCCGGCTGTCATACCCGCTCCGTGCAAAGTTGGTGAAAAACGGCCCGCGGGTCGCCCGGGCGGTGGCCATGCCGGTGCTCCACGGAAAGGCCGAAGCCGTGATGAAGTTGGTATTGGTCTGGAGCAGCACGTTGTGCTTGTTGGTGCCCGTGGTCATGGTTGTCACAACCCCGACCGCCCCCGTTACCGGGTTCACCGTTCCATTGCCCAACCAGGAAATTAGCCAGGGATCGGTGCCGATGGAAAGGCCGCCCGAATTCGAGTACGCGAAATGCGTCTGTTGCTGACCCAGCAGGCCCATCGTGCCACCGAATTTCGCGGCCCCCGCGGTTGTGGTCAGGGTGCCCGCCGGTACGCCACCGGCCGTTGCCGCGTGGACGAAGTTGCCCGGGCCTCCATCGGCAAAGAAGTTACCCGCAGCATTCTTGAGGTCCGCGTAGGAGTAGCTGTAAATGTACGGCGGGTAGTAGGAGAAAGATCCACCCGGCACGCCACCAACCGGCTTCTTGGCGAAATTATTGGGCGTGAAAGGCGGGACCGGATTAATAAAGGCTGTCGGGAAGCTGCCCAACTTCACCGAGAGCAGGCTCGCGGGCAGGCCGATCGCCCCCCCCGGAGAGGCCGAAACTGAAATAATCCCGGTGCCCACGAGGGGAGAACCGGCATGCGCGCTCGGATAGGACGATGTCGCAAAGCACTGGTAGCCCGTGGGAAGCGATGTGGTTCCTCCTCCGGGAAGACCCCCCGTAGTCAACGTAGGCGTCGAGGGTGCAATTCGGCTGCCGTGCTGCGCGTTGCAGTCCTGGCCGAAGGGAATCCCGAGATAGTTGGTCGAGTAGAACGGAGACGTGGTGCCCGTCGTCGTATCGTTGCCGAAGGAAACCTGCGTGTACTTGCCGAGCACATACATCGGCGTGGCTGCGGACACGATTCCCGCAATGCCGATCACCAACGCTAAGAAAACCAACTGAGCCAGTACTAGGCTGGCGCCACGCTTGGCCGTCGAGAAGGTCGCTCCACGAGTCTGGGCAATTGACATTGATAAGTCCCTCCGTATTTCGATGTGTGCGAACCCGATTCCGCTTTTCGATTCCGACTTCGATTCCGACTTCAAGTATCGTCGAGTATCATTTGCTTCTTGCTTGTGGTTGCTTCTGTTCTGGTTGTTGCTGGTTGCCGGTGCGGTCCTAGCACCCTGACTAATCAGTTCAATCATCAGAACTTCAGAATCAGAACTTCAGAATCAGAACCTCAGAATCAGAACCACAGAAAAAGTCCAAGACCATTAACAAGCCAACGCTCAGGGTCTCTAGATCGAGTGCCGAGATTCAACCACCTGCAATACAATCCTCATAATGAACGCCAAAGGGGCACCCGGTCAAGCAGAAAGTGCCCGTGGGGGGAGACCAAATTTTCGGAAAAATGATTCCCACGGGGAGACGTGATGTGCCGCGCACTGGGCTGGGTCCGGGGCTGGGTCCGGGGCTGGCCCATGCCAACGGTCGCTCACCGGCCGGAAGAATCCCACGCCGGCCCAGCGGGGGGAGGGCTGCCTCGCCTGGGGCGGCTCGCGTTGGGTTGCTCATGTGTAGCCTCTGCCTGGCCTACGCGTGCGGGGACGAACTCGGGGTGGCGCCTGGACCGGAACCGATCGGGGCCGGCGAGGCGACGGAAACCGCGCCTTCGCTCCGCGCCCTGCGCGAACGGCTCAACGCCACTGTGTGGCAAAGGGAAGAACTCGCCCAGGACTACGAGAGGAGCCTGGTCGCCCTCTGGGACAACCTCCTGGCGGCCGGGCGACGCGGAGAGCCCGCCGCCAAATTTCGTGTTCTCGCGGATCTCGACCCCGAGGAGGTGATCCTGGGCGCGCCCCACCCGGTGGCGATCCTCGATCACGGCATCGAGCAAAGCGAGTTCGGCC
>DUCT01000186.1:11158-14653 GCA_012959665.1 Myxococcales bacterium
CGGTTGGCCGAATCGGGCTATGTGCTCGTCCAAAGTGAATGGCACCACGCGCGCTTTGAACCCGCCGCCGGGCAAGCCCCCGCACGGTCCGAGGTGGCCGTGGTCCTGCATGGCATTCACGAACCCACTGGGCGGCGCTTCGCCATCGACGGCCCGGTTGAGGTGGAGTGGGCGGAAACCCGGGATCGGAACGGCCTGGCCAGGCCCCGGCGAGTCGACGCATCGGGGCTTCGCATGCTGAGCCGCGCGCATTCTCCCGCCTTCGAGAAGGTCGGCGTGTTTCCTCGAGAAACCGCAAACCCGGCCCTCACCGGCGGGCTTGGCCCGGAGAGCGGAGCCGGCGCTTCGCGGCTGCATCCGCTGGTGGTTTACGATCTCGATGGAAACGGCTTCGACGATCTTCTCCTCCTCGGGGCCGGCCAAGTCCTGCGCAACAAAGGCGGGATGCAATTCGAGTCCGAAGACCTCTTCGACCACCCCCAGTCTCTGGCCGAGGCGGGGGCCGTGGCCGACTTTGACGGCGACGGAAACCCCGACCTGCTGGCCGCCCGGACCGCGGGAGACATCCTGCTCTATCTCGGGGATGCCCGGGGCCGATTTCCCCACCAGCCCCGCCTAACACCTCGCCTTCCCAACCCTTTGCGGGGCCCCTCCTCCCTGGCCGTGGGGGACATCGACGGCGACGGCGACCTCGATGCCTGGCTGGCTCAGTACAAGCCCCCTTACCTCGAGGGCCAGATGCCGACGCCTTTTTTTGACGCCAATGACGGCTGGCCCGGCTACCTCCTTCGAAACCGGGGCGACGGCCGCTTTGAACTCGCCACCGAAGAGGCGGGCCTGGCGGAGAAACGCTTTCGCAGAACTTACGCGAGCACCTTCGTCGACCTGGATGAAGATGCGGATCTGGATCTGTTGGTGATCAGCGACTTTTCCGGAGTCGATCTCTACACCAACGACGGCCAGGGTCATTTCAGCGACGCCAATTCAACCCTGATAGGGGACCGCCATCTCTTCGGCATGTCCGGGGCTCTCGCGGATTACGATCTCGACGGGAAAACAGACATCTTCGTCGCCGGCATGGGATCCACCACCGCGCGCAGACTCGAAGCAGCCGGGCTGCACCGGGAGGACCGACCCGAGGAGAGTGCCATGCGAATGCGCATGGCCTACGGCAACCGGATGTATCTTGCCGGCGAAGAGGGATGGCAGGAACCCGACTTCCACGCCGACGTGGCGCGCACGGGCTGGACTTGGGGAACCACCGCCCTGGACTTCGACAACGATGGCGACCCAGACATTTTTGCTGCCAATGGCCACGAAAGTGGGGAAAGCACCCAGGACTACTGCTCAACCTTCTGGCGCCATGACATCTTCGAGGGTGATTCAAAGCCCAATCAAACCCTCGAGAACCTCTTTTCCGAAGAGGGCAGCGGATTTTCCAGCGGAGCCGAATCCTGGGACGGCTACCAGAAAAATCATCTGCTCATGAACCAGGGCGGCCGTTCCTTCGTCAACGTGGCCTTCCTACTGGGTGTCGGCGACGAATTCGATAGCCGCTCGGCCCTCAGTAGCGACCTCGACAAGGACGGCCGGGTGGACCTCGTCGTGATCGAGCAACCACCGGGCGACGGGGAACAATTGCATATCTACAGAAATACCCTGCCCCGGGTGAACAACTGGATCGGCGTGGAACTTTCCGAAAAAGGGGCTGGCCCCTCGCCCGTGGGCGCACGCGCGCTTCTCCGGGCGGGAGGAAGAAGCCAGGTCCGCCAGGTGATGGTTGGAGAGAGCGTCATGGGCCAGCATTCGACCACCCTGCACTTCGGCCTGGGCCCCATGGAAAAAGTCGACTCCATCGAAGTTCACTGGCCGGGAGGTAAAACGCGAACCCTGCTCAACCCCGGCATCAACCGTTATCACCGGGTGGCGGCAGGCGAGCCACCCCCTTCTCCCTGAGCCCAGACGCCTGGGAGATCGTGTAGGCGCGGTCGGTGGCAAGACCCGGGAAGTCCTGTTTCTCCCCATTGGGCCAGGTCACCGTCAGATCCACGAACTGGGCCGAGCCCACTCCGAAATGCTGCTCCTTGGGGTTCATCGACAGATATCCAGAACCCCCTTGGACAATCCTGGAATTCGGGAGCCCCCCTTTTGGTTTCATCTCGATTCGGGCGCCAATCGCGTCGCGATTCGAGCCCTTCTCCGGTTCACCCAGGAGCCTGATCTTGAGCCAGTGGTGCCCATTCTGATCGGCATTGTTTTGCAGCAGGGTGGCGGGCGAATGAAAATTGTTCACGACGATGTCCAGGTCGCCGTCCTTGTCGAAATCGAAGAAGGCCGTGCTTCGCGAGTTTCCAACGAAATCCGCACCGCTCTCCCCCGATCGATTCTTCAGCTTTCCCTTCTCGTTGCGAAAGAAAACATTCGACTCCCGGGAATGACTGACGAGCAGGGAAGCCTCTCCCTCCCCTTTCTGTCCGTTGCGCACAATCATGGAAAACGCATTGTAGTCGTTGGTGCCGTTGACGAGATAGAGATCATCATCGCCGTCGTGATCGAAGTCGAGAAATTCTGCATCCCACGCCCAGCCCGTCGAGGTCCGCCCCCGCTCCACGTCATCCGAAGCCACGTAGCCAGAAAACCCGTCCTCGTCGCTCTCGGAAACAAAGAATGTGTCCGCCTCCTTGACGAGCATCCCGGACATCGCCCGCAGGTCGAAGTCGAGGGGGGTATTCACATCGGGGAAGGTGTACTTGTTGTCTTTCACCAAGGTCGCGATATTGGATATATAGATATCGGGGAAACCGTCTAGATTGATATCCGTGGTTCCTACGTTCATGGAGTGAAGCGCCTGGTCCATGCCGAACCCCGGCGCCATGTCGCGAAACTCGCCGCCCCCCAGATTGCGCAAGAAAGCGTTCAACCCGTAATCGTTGGCGACGACAAGATCCTGGCGCCCATCGGCATCGAAATCCACGTGGGAGACCGCCTGGGCCCAGCCCCGATCGCCTGTGCCACTCGCCTGGGTGACGTCCTCGAATTTCATGCTCCCAAGGTTCCGGAAAAGTCTGTTGGGCAGGGCAGTGTGGTTGTCGCGCTCTTGGGCGGGGAAATCCCCCTCGAGGTAATTTCCAAAATAGCCAATGTAGATGTCCAACAGACCGTCTCCATCGAAATCAAAGGCCGTCGCCGGACCGCCGACCAGGCCCTCGCCGCCGAGTCCCGCGGCGGCCGATACGTCGCTGAAATTTCGACCCCCGAGGTTTCGATAGAGCCGGTGGTCATCATTGACGTAGGTGATCAAGATATCCTGCAGGCCATCGTTATCGAAGTCGGCAATGATCG
The DNA here is from genome assembly GCA_012959665.1 of Myxococcales bacterium. Lineage (GTDB taxonomy): Bacteria > Myxococcota_A > UBA9160 > UBA9160 > UBA4427 > JAZXM01. Next base: position 14,501 of record DUCT01000186.1, read on the forward strand.
GTTGCCGCGGCTCGGCCATGGAGCCATCGGCGCGCTGATAATTGAGACCCGCCTCGGCGGTCATATCCACGAAGCTGTCCTGGCCGGTATTCATGAGCAGCGCGTTACCCGCGCCGCCCACCAGAAGAACGTCCACGTGTCCATCCCCGTCGA
>DUCT01000187.1:0-27430 GCA_012959665.1 Myxococcales bacterium
GCGAGCGCCCGGTATGCAGCCGCCCGGCCACCGGCCCCACGGCCTCTGAGAGCCGGGCTTCGATGTTCATGTGGATGTCTTCGAGAGCCGGGTCAAAGGGAAACTCGCCGGCTTCGATCTGCCGAGCGATTTGCTCGAGACCCGCGACCAAGACGTCGGCGTCTTCGTCCGGAATCAGCGCCGTCCGGCCGAGCATTCTCGCGTGGGCGATGGACCCCCGGATGTCGTAGCGGGCCAGGGCCTGATCGAAGTGAATGGAGGCGCTGAAGCGTTCCACGGTGGGGTCGGTGGCCGTCGTGAAGCGTCCTCCCCACAGTTTGCCGCTGCCCTCGCTGGTCGGATGATTTTTTTTGCTCATGGCTCGATTCCTCGTTCACGGTAACTTCGCCGTTCTGCGGGGAAACGACAAGCGCCCACGCGCCGAACCCCGTAGACGGCTAAATTGAGCCCGAGCGGACCGGGGTGGCGAGAACGCCGAACGAATTGTGTCGCCACAGCATCGAAGCGCTTCGAGTAGGACGCGGCAAGGGGGGAGCATTGGCCAGGCGGAAGGCGGCGTCCAGAAAGCGGGCCACTTCGGCCCGGCGCAAGCCCACCCCCCGCTCCGGGGGCCAGTGGCTGCTGCGCGGGCTCGGGGGCGTGGGGGCCGCGATCGGCTTTGCTCTGGGCCTGGCTCTCGCGAGCTGGATTCTGGAGATCGATCGGGTCGTTGAGCTTCGCTTTGAGGGCCGGCGCTTCAGCGTGCCCTCCCGAGTCTATTCCGCCCCGCTGATTGTTTATCCCGGGACGGACTGGCAGCGCGTGGATCTCTCGGGCTGGCTGCTGCGCCTGGGTTACCGGGAGCAGCCCGACGGCGGGTCCCTGCAGCCCGGAGGCTACGAGTGGCACCCGGGTCGGCTGCGGGTTCACTTGCGCGCGTTCGATCATCCCCTTCGCCCAGAACCCGCTCGGGAGTTGACCTTTCGCTTGGCCGGGGGGTTGATCAAAGAAATCGAGGAGGCGCGTACCGGGGCGAGTGTGGAGGTGGTGGTTCTCGAGCCCGAGCCGATCAGCGCTTTTCTCGGGGAAAATCGTGAGCAGCGCGAGCTGATCAAGATCGAAGCGGTTCCCCCTCATCTGGTGGGCGCAATCTATGCCGTGGAGGACAAGCGTTTCGAGGACCACTACGGGATTGATCTGCGGCGGGTGGTGGGGGCTCTCCTGGCGAATATCAAGGCCGGGCACGTGGAGCAAGGGGCCAGCACTCTGACCCAGCAGTTGGTCAAGAATTTCTTTCTCACCCCTGAACGAACCCTGCGGCGCAAGCTGAGGGAAGCGGTGATGGCCCTGGTGGTTGAGGCCCGTTACTCCAAGAAGGAGATTCTGGAGGCGTATCTCAACGAGATCTACCTGGGCCAGCGGGGATCGACCCAGGTGCACGGTGTGGGCGAGGCGGCCCGGCTCTATTTTGGAAAATCCGTGGCCGCGCTCAGCCTGGCTGAATCAGCGCTGATCGCGGCGATCATCCAGAGTCCCAATCGAATTTCGCCCCACCGCCAATCCGAGCGCGCGATCAAGCGCCGCAATCTTGTGTTGGACCTAATGCTCGAGCAAAACCGTATCGACTCGGCCGCCCATGAGAGCGCTCGGAGGGAGACCTTGCGCCTGGCGGCGGTGAGCCGGGATACCGGCGAGGCGCGGTATTTTCTCGACGCGCTCAGCCAACAACTCCCCGACGTCTACGATGCCGAGGTGCTGAGTTCCCAGGGCCTGCGCATCTACTCCACACTGGACCCCCGGGTTCAGCGATCGGCGGCCCGGGCCCTCAAGGCGGGCCTCGAACGAATCGAGAGCCAGTGGTCCGGGTCCCGGAAGGACGCGCCACCGCTCCAGGGCTGCTTGCTCGCCATGCGGCCCCAGACTGGGGAAATTTTGGCCTTGGTTGGGGGCCGAGACTACGGGGCGTCCCAGTGGAATCGGTGCGTGCACGCGCGCCGGCAAGTGGGCAGCGTCTTCAAGCCTTTTGTCTACGTCGCGGCCCTTGAGCCCGGTGGTGGCCCGGTGGTTACCCTGGCGGACTTTCTCGACGATGCGCCCCTAGAGATCGAACGTTCGGACAACCCCGAGCCCTGGCGGCCGGAAAATTACGATCACAAGTTTCGTGGCCCGGTCTCCGTGCGCGAGGCCCTTGAGCGTTCGCTCAATGTCCCGGCGGTGCGCTTGGGTCAGCGCGTGGGCATCGCGCGGGTCGCTTCGGTGGCTCACGCTTTGGGGATCACCAGCCCGCTTCCCCTGGTCCCGAGCCTCGCCCTCGGGACCGCCGAGGTGGCTCCCCTCGAAATTGCTCGCGCTTACGCGACCCTCGCCAATGGCGGCCGGCGACCGACCCCGCGCATGTTCGTGGACGTGGTGGAGGCCGGGGGCATGGCGAAGGAAAATCGTCCGCTGCAGGGCTCGGTGCCCGCAATCGATCCGGCGGCCGCCTACTTGGCTGTGTCCTTGCTCGAGGGTGTGGTGGATCGAGGGACGGCGGCCCGGGTGCGCGCTCAGGGGATGCGCGGTCCGATTGCGGGGAAAACCGGGACCACGGACGACGAGTTCGATCTCTGGTTCGTTGGTTTCACGCCCGAGTTGGTCGCGGTGGTCTGGGTGGGTTTCGACGATCCGGCGCCAGTGGGTTTGCCCAGCAGTCGGGGTGCGTTGCCTATATGGACCGATTTCATCAGTGACGTCCTCGGTCAGAACGTGCGGGGGCGTTTCCCGCGCCCCGCAGGCCTCGAGCAAATCGCCATCGATCCCGAGAGTGGAGCCCGAGCGCTTGCGGGCTGTCCGAGAAGCCGCACCGAATGGTTTCTCGAGGGCACGGGGCCCACCACGACTTGTCCCGTCGAGGCCGTGGCGGAGGATGATGGGCAGCCGGGATTTTTCCGTCGTACCTTCCGCCGCTTGTTGGGCCGCTAGCTTCGGTGGTCGCACCGGGACTCGAGGGAAAGCGTGGACGATCAAACCCGTCGTGATGAAGCAGCAGGGCTGCCGCGTGGCCGAGCGAGTGGTCGGTGTGGTGGGCGCGGTGCGAGTGGTCGGCGTAGAAGATGCCGTGGTCGAGTCGTTGTGGGGCTCGTCACTCTAGTGAGTATTTTTACGTACAGCGGGTGCTTAACCCAGGGCATAGATCACACCGGAGGGCGTGCGCTTCGTGTGAGCGATGTCGCGGAGCGCGGCGATGCAGCCCGGCGCGCGTCGGTCCGCTTGGTGATCCAAGGGCTCGAGGCGGATACCGCGGCCGATCTCTACCTGGGCATGGACAGTGAGACCGAATTGAGGCGCGCCCAAGGAAGCTATGAGCGAGCGATTCAGGTGGACCCCACCAACCCATACGCGTATCTCGCGTTGGCCAGGCACCATCTGGATGGTGGCGACGCCACCCAGGCGGTGAACTTGATCGATCAGTCGGCGGCGCTCTTTGAGGCCGAAGGATTGCGCTCGCCCGAAGTCAATGTGCACCTGATCGGATTGCGGGGGTGGAGCTTCGAATCTCGCGGGCCCTCGGGGGAGGGCAAGATCTACTTGAGCAGGGCAGCCACGCTGGCGCCGAACGTGTGGGGCGACGGATCTCTGAGTGCCGAGGAGTTACGTTAGGGATGGGGGGGTCGCTAGGGACGGAGGGCCGCTCGAATTTTCGGTGGTTGATTGCGGGGGGATTGTCGGTTCTCTTGATCGATCAACTCAGTAAGGCGTTCTTGCTGGCGCACTTTACCCACGACCCGGCTGCACCCATTTTATCCTTTTTCGGAGGGCAGTTATCGTTCATCCCGACCCAGAGCCTGACGTTGGCCTTCGAGCTTACGGGGGAATGGCCGCGGCCGGGGCAGATCGCGTTTTTTTGCCTCCTTGGCCTCCTGATCGTGGGGGTTGGATTCGTCTTGTACCGCGGATTGGCTCGGGGCGAGTGGGTGAATGCGCTTGCACTGGGCTTGGTGCTGGGCGGAGGGGTAGGAAACCTTGCGGATGAATTATTTCGCGGCGCGGTGATCGAGATCATGCAGGTCGGGGGGGGCGATCCGGAACCCTGGTCGCGTTTCAATTTTGCCGATGGGTCTATTTTGATCGGCTTGGTGGTTTTGGTTGTGGAACTGCTCGTGGCGGAAGGCGCATCCCGGGCGGGTATCGGTTCGTCGTCTCCGCTCGATGACTAAGCGGGTGGCCTCACCCCCACGCCGATGTGAAGACCCCTTCGTGAAACGCGAATCGGAATTTCGCTTTAGTGGGGCCGAATGAATCATTTTCTCATCACGCATGTTCGGACGATGCGTGTCCGACACCGGACAGTGTTAATTGAAATTTTATGCACGATGATGTCGACTAATTGTTGACACGGATCTACACGGTGGGTTAATCGTTGACTTCTCCCCTGGGCATACGGATCGACGACCTTTCAGTCGATCATTTTTTGAATCAAACCGTGAAATAGCGATTCAACAAATAGATCTGATGCCCGCACTCGGTGCGGCCTTGCAATCCATCCCTCAAGCGATCTCCTGCAGCACTCGCGTTGAAATTGAACGTTTCGGGCTTTGCGCTCGAAGCGACGCTGCCCAGGGGCATCAACTCGGTACCGCTCTCGGCACTGCTGACGCTGTTATTGACGATATTGTTGGCGGCACTGTTGACCATATTGTTGACAGCGCTGCCGACCGTGCCGCTGGTCATGCTGTCAGTGAGACTGCCGGCCATACTTTCAGTCATACTGTCAGTCATACTGTCAGTAAGTTTGTCAGTAAGGCTGTTCGTGACGCGATCGGTCACGAAGAACTTCTTCTCCGGGGTGTTCCGCGCCGACGCTTTGCCACGCATCTGAACTCGGATGCCCGTGTGCTGCGAGGCCCTGATCTCCGGGGACACCTCCAGGGAGAATCTGCGGTAGGTCTCGGAGTGTCTTCCGATTCAGACCCGACCCACATCGATATCAATTTCCATGGGAGTCCCAGGGAGAGGTCATGACGTAGGACGGCATTTAGTCGAACACCTCCCAGGAACGCCCTCGCTCCACGCAGATCCTGCAGCTCAAACCGTTGCTTCACTCAGTAGACCGCAGCTTTTCTCTCGATTCCGGGACGAACAAGAGTCGACTCGACCTAAACCCTCAAAATAGACCGGTGGAATTCACTCATGGCGATGAAGCCCAAGAGCGACTACTCGATTCAAACCGTGAGCAACGCCCTTCGAATGCTCGAGTCCTTTTACAAGTCGGACGAACTCGGCGTGAGCGAGCTCTCCCGGCGTCTCCGCTTGCACAAGAACAACGTGTTCCGATTACTTGCGACCCTGGAGGAGCACGGGTATATCGAGCAGAGCCTCGAGACCGACCGCTATCGACTGGGCACACGTTGCCTTGAGCTTAGCCAGAGCTTTGCCCGCGGGAACGCGCTGCTTCAGCGCGCGCATCCCATCCTGAACGAGCTGGCCCTCAAGTCGGGGGAGACCACGCACCTTGCGGTTTTGCGCGACCAGGAAGCGGTGCACCTCGATGGGGTTCAGCCCGAACGGATGCTGCTGACGGGGCTGCGCGTGGGCGATCGGCTCCCCATCAACTGCACGGCCCTGGGCAAGGTCCTAGTGTCGTGCTCGGGAGAGGCAACGCGCGAGGGCTTCGTGGCGAGCATGACCCCTGGGGTCTTCCTCAATGCCCGGACCGAGAACACCATCGTCGATATCGACAAGCTGCTGGAAGAATTCGATCGTGTGGCGGAGCAGGGCTTCGCCTTGGATCTCGAGGAATGCGAGACCGGCATGTGCTGCGCGGCGGCACCGGTCTACGACGCGTCCGGAAAGCTGGCCGGGGCTATCTCGATCTCAGGTCCCGCCTCGCGACTCTCCCGCGAAACCCTGCAGTCGGAATCGAGCCGCTGGGCGGTCTCGGCTGCCGAGCAGCTCTCCCTGGAACTCGGGCATCGCCTCTAGTTTCCCCAGAATCTTGAGCCCCTGAGGAAAGCCAGCTGCCGAGACCCCGGGTGCTTGGCCCGGGTCGAAGGCTGTCGGTTACCCCCCCGGCCTCGCCGTAACCCCGATCCTGTAGCCCCGAGGACGCCCCCGCATTGCTACAGTCGGGCTTCTTCGGGCCCGGCCGGTTCCCTCGCCGGGCCCTCCCCCTCTGCCACGGTGCCGTGGCCCCGGCCAGCCAGGAGCTTTGCTTTGGAATTTGCTCTCGACGACGAACTTCTTGCCCTTCAGGATACAGCCCGCCGGTTTACGGAGGAGGAAGTGATACCGATCGCCGCCGAATTTGATCGCAGTGGCGATTTCCCCCGTTCGGTGATCAAGAAAGCCTGGGAGTTGGGCCTGTCCAGCACCTGTATTCCCCCCGAGCATGGCGGTCTCGGCCTCTCGATTCTCGGCTCGTGCGTGATCGTCGAAGAAATTGCCCGGGGCTGCGGGGGGATTACCACTTCGGTGATGTGCAACGACCTGGGGCTCTCGCCCATCCTGGTGGGAGGAAACGAGGGGCAGCGCAAGGAATGGCTTGGGCTCTGCGCCGACGAGTTCAAGCTGATTTCATTCTGTCTTTCCGAGCCGGGCGCGGGCTCCGACGTGGCCGGGCTCCAGATGAGTGCGGAGAAGGACGGCAACGACTACGTGCTCAATGGCACGAAGGCGTGGATTACCAACGGGGGTGAGGCCGATCTGTACACGGTCTTTGCGACCCTGGACCGCTCGAGCCGGCACAAGGGGCTGTGCGCCTTCGTGGTCCCTCGGGATACCCCGGGCCTCGAGCCGGGCAAGAAAGAGGACAAGTTGGGTCAGCGGGCCAGCGATACCCGGCTGGTTCATTTCGACGGTGTGCGGGTGCCTGCCGCCCAGCGCCTGGGCGAGGAGGGCCAGGGCTTTCGCATTGCCATGGAGACTCTGGACCGTACCCGGCCGATGATTGGAGCCCTGGCGGTGGGAATTGCCCGGCGAGCCCTGGACGAGTGCCTGGCATACACCCGGGAGCGAAAGGCCTTCGGTTCGGCCATTGCCGAGTTCCAGGCCGTCCAATTCATGCTGGCCGATATGGCCAAGGATATCGAGGCGAGTCGTCTGCTGACCCAGCAGTGCGCCTGGATGATCGATGAGGGGATGCGCGCGTCGAAGCAGTCCTCCATGGCCAAGTGCTTTGCCACCGACGCGGCCATGAAGGCCACCATCGACGCGGTTCAGATTTTTGGCGGCAACGGCTATACGAAAGAATATCCGGTGGAGAAGCTGATGCGGGATGCAAAATTGATGCAGATTTACGAGGGAACGAACCAGATCCAGCGGGTGGTGATTGCCCGTGAGTTGCTGGGTGGCTGAGCTTTTCCCGGGTGATCGAGATCGGCGGGCCTCTCCTGATTCCCCGGCCCGGGGATTCGGAAGCCATTTGCTTTGGACATGTCCGCATACGATCTGATAGGCTTCGGCGACTTGAGAACCGGGTCATCCCTGATCGCCCGGGGAAGTAGGCTCCCGAAGGCGGGCAGGGGCGAGTACAAGGATTTACAAGTGAGTCTGAAGGAGAGGGCCCTCGCCTACCACAGCGAAGGCCGACCGGGGAAGATCAAGGTCGTTCCCAGCAAGCCGACGATCACGGCCGAGGACCTGTCCCTCGCCTATACGCCCGGGGTAGCGGCCCCTTGCCTCGAGATCCAGCGCGATCCGAGTTCTGCGTATGCCTATACGGCAAAGGGCAACCTGGTGGCCGTGGTGAGCAACGGAACCGCCGTCCTTGGGCTTGGGAATATCGGTGCCATGGCGGGCAAGCCCGTCATGGAGGGCAAAGGCGTTCTCTTCAAGCGTTTTGCGGATATCGACGTCTTCGACATCGAGATCGATAGCGTGGACCCCGAGGACGTGATCCGCACCTGTCAGCTGATCGCGCCGACCTTCGGGGGTATCAACCTTGAGGATATTCGCGCACCCGAATGCTTTGAAATCGAGGAGACCCTCAAGCGGACCCTCGATATCCCGGTTTTTCATGACGATCAACACGGGACGGCGATTATTTCCGCCGCCGCGCTGCTGAACGCCCTCGAGATCACGGGCAAGAAAATCGAGGAGATCCGCGTGGTGGTCTCCGGGGCCGGTGCCGCCTCCATCGCGTGCATGAAGCTCTACAAGGATCTGGGCGTGGTTGCTGAAAACATCCTGATGACCGACAGCCGCGGTGTTCTCTACAAAGGGCGCGGCGAAGGGATGAACCGTTACAAAGAAGAATTTGCCGCGGAAACCACCGCGCGAACTCTGGCCGATGCCATCGACGGGGCCGATGTTTTCGTGGGCCTCTCCATGGCGGGCCTGGTGACCAAGGAGATGGTCGAGTCCATGGCGCCCCAGCCGATCATCTTTGCCATGGCAAACCCGGACCCGGAAATTACGCCGACCGAGGTGAACGAAGTCCGAACGGATGCGATTACCGCCACCGGGCGCTCGGATTTCGCCAACCAGGTGAACAACGTGCTCGGCTTTCCGTTCATTTTTCGCGGTGCGTTGGATGTGCGTGCCTCGGCGATCAACGAAGAGATGAAGAAGGCGGCGGTCTTCGCCTTGGCCGAACTGGCACGCCGGGGTGAGGCTGTGCCCGAAGTCGTCAAGCGTGCCTACCCGGGCGAGGCTTTCGAGTTCGGCCGAAATTGCATTATCCCCAAGCCCTTCGACCCGCGGGTTCTGCTCTACGTGCCCCCCGCCGTCGCCCAGGCCGCCATGGATACGGGGGTTGCGCGCGAGCCCATCGAAATCGGGGACTACGCCCAGCGACTCGTCCACATGGTGGGGGACATCGCAAAACTCTAGGCCCGGGTCACCGGCTCTGGGGAGCCGGCGCCGCGCTCGTTTCGTCGAGGGGAGGGGCCTTGGAGATCGAACGCAAATTCCGCGTGCGAGGGGCTCCGTGGCGGCGGCTCGGAGCGGGAGTCGCCCTGAGCCAGGGCTATCTCGGGTCCAACTCTCGGGCTGTCGTTCGGGTTCGTGTGACCGGGGAAAAGGCTTGGCTGACCGTCAAGGGTCCTACCATCGGGATTTCTCGAGCTGAGTTTGAGTACGGGATCCCCCACGATGAGGGGGTTGCCCTGCTGGAACTCTGCGGTGACCAGCGAGTGGAGAAGACCCGCTACATCTGGCGGGAGGCCGATGCGAGCTTTGAAATCGACGTCTTCGAGGGCAGAAACTCGGGACTGGTGGTGGCGGAAATCGAACTCGATTATCCCGAGCAGGCATTCGTGCGGCCGGATTGGCTCGCCGAGGAAGTGAGCCACGAAGCGCGCTACCGCAACAGCGAGCTCAGTATCCGCCCCTACTCGGAATGGTCGTCCGATTCCTCTCCGGACGCCGCCGGCGGTTCTTCTTCTCCGTCCTGAATGCGCTGGCGTCGGCGCTCGGGATCGAAGATAAATGCGATTCCGACACCGATCAGGTAAAGGGCCAGCATCGGGAGGGCGAGTAGGACCTGGCTGACGAAGTCCGGCGGGGTCAGGACGGCGGCGGTGACGAAAATGCCGAGCACCGCGTAGGGAGTCCCCGTCCAGAGCTTGCGCGCGCTGACGATGCCCGTGGCGGAGAGAAAGAAAATCAGCACGGGCAATTCGAAGGCGACCCCGAAGGCCAGGAAAAGCCGGGCCGTCGTGGAGAAGGCCAGGGACATGGTCCAACTCTGCTCGATGAGCCCACTGGTATCGAAGCCGCTGAGAAACTGGAAGACCAGGGGGAAGACCTGGGTGTAGCCGAAGATGGCCCCACCGGCGAAGAGCAGGCTGGAAGCCAGCACGAAGGGGATCACGGCCCGCCGCTCCTGGGCGTAGAGCCCGGGGGAGATGAATGCCCAAAGCTGCCAGAAGGTCACTGGGAGCGAGGCCATGAAGCCCGCAAGGAGGGCGGCTTTCAGGTATGTGAAGAAGGTTTCAGTGGGTGAGATGGCCTGGAGCTTTGAGCCCCGGGCTTCCATGACGGCGACGACGGGGTCGAGCAGAAACAGAAAAATCTGCTCGGCGAAATTGAACGCGATCGCCGTGAAAAACAGCATCGTCGCGAGGATCCAGAAAATCCGTTTGCGAAGCTCACCGAGGTGCTCGGTGATGGGGGCGGGTTCGTCAGGCACCGGGGGCGCGATCCGGTGTTTTCACACCCGGCGCTTCGGGCTCGTCCTCGGATGCACTGTCCCGGGCGTCGGGCGCGGGAACTCCGCCATCCACGGCTTGAGGAGGGCGTTCGGGTTCCTCCTCCCGGGTGCGTGGGTCCGCCTCGGGAGACTTGCGGGTGGAGGCGTCTCGGGGGGGCGAGTCCGGGGGATCCATATCCAGGCTGAAGGACTGCCTGAGATCGCTCGAGGCCCGGCGGAATTCGGCGAGTCCCTTGCCTAGGCTTCGGGCGAACTCGGGCAATCGCTTGGGGCCAAAGATCAGCAGGGCCACAACGAAGATGATTGCCAGTTCCTGAATACCGATTCCGAACATGATGAGAAATTAGCAGGCTGCGCCGGGGCGGGCGTTGCGGATCGAAAGATGAAGGGCCGGCGGCCGTACCCCCCCGAGTTGATACCGCCAGCCCTCATCTCCGAAATTAAGCCGAGAGACGCATCTGCCTTTCGCAAGACGAGTGCCGAGCCCGGAGTGGGGTTCGGCGGCGACAGGTGCGCTCAATCAAGCTCAGGCCCAGGGCATAGCGGCCGTCCTCTCGAGGCCGACACCAAGCCACTACGGCCAGAGCTTGCATAGAGGGGTCGCCATCCAGGGTCTGGAGAGCGATCTGGAGCAGGGAGCCCGACGGTTCGGGTTGATCTACGACCACGCATAGGCCGGACTTAGACTCGTCGCGGGTGAGCCCGATCAGGCGTTGCTGTTGCCGGGCATCGCGCGGGTAATGGCTGTATTCGAAGCTCCGCACCACGCAATCGCGCTTCTCGGCGCGGGGTGCTTGGCCGGTTCGGAGAGGGGGGTGAGCCTCGCTCGGGTTCTCCCCCGCCCCCGTCGATCTCTGAGGGCCGCTTCGCTCTTTGCCGCTCGGGTGTGTCGGTTGAATCTGCATGCCCCTTCGTAAAGCAAGGGGTGTGCCATTGCGACTGATTCGATCCTAAGAGCCTGGAATTGGTGATGAATATTGTCACTCGGGGTGTCGCTAATCGGGCAGTTCGGCTCGCACCGTGTTCCGGCCGGAACCCGAAGCCGCCCGTGTGTCAGCTAAGTCTTTGAAATAAAATGACTTTTCCTGCTTGTTCTGCTTCGAACCGCGATTCGGGAGAAGTGTTCCGCCGGGTACCCAGGATCCGGTCAGCCGGGCGCGTCGACGCTCAGACGATCCATCTTGAGCTTCAGACTGCGCCGAGTGATGCCCAGACGAGATGCGGTTCGGGTCTGATTCCACTCGTTGCGCTCGAGGGCTTCGCGCAGGATCTCGGTTTCAAAGCGCGCGACCAGTTCCTCGAAATCGATCTGCCCCTTGCGCCACTCTTCCCGGAGCGCTTCGGCACGCCCGGATCGGCGAACCGAGAGCGGCAGCTCGGCGACCTCGATGGTCTCGCCGTCGGTCATCGCGATTCCGTGCTCGATGGCATTTTCCAGTTCGCGGACATTGCCGGGCCAGCTGTACTCGAGTAGCGCCCGATGGGCTTGGTCCGAGAGCTGGGGGGCGGGGCCTGCCTGCTCTCGGGTCTCGGCATTCCGAGCCAGGAAGGTGTCGGCCAGGAGCGCGACGTCCTCGCGCCGTTCGCGAAGCGGGGGCAGGACCAGGGGGACCACGTTGACCCGGTAGTAGAGATCCGAGCGAAAGCGGCCCGCGGCGACCTCGGCTTCGAGGTCCCGGTTGGTGGCGGCGAGAATACGGAGATCGATGGGGATCTCCTCGGAGCCGCCCACCCGCTCGACGACGCGCTCCTGAAGTGCTCGGAGCAACTTGACCTGAAGGCTCGCCTCGAGTTCGCCAATTTCGTCCAGGAAGAGCGTTCCCCCCGAAGCCGCCTCGAAACGCCCGATCCGCCGGTCGGCAGCGCCTGTAAAGGAGCCTTTCTCGTGGCCAAAGAGTTCGCTTTCGATCAGGTCCCTGGGGATTGCCCCGCAGTTGACCGGGACAAAAGGCTGGTCGCTCCGGTTCGAGAGATCGTGGATCGCGCGGGCGGCCAATTCCTTGCCCGTGCCGCTTTCTCCGCTGATCAGGACCGTGGCCGAGGACTTGGCCAGGCGTTCGATGGTGCGGAATGCTTCCTGGATTGCTGGGCTTCGCCCCACCATTCGCCCCACTCGGTGGCGTTGGCGCACCTCGTCGCGCAAGCGCACCACCTCGCGCTCGAGCACCTGCCTTTCGAGGATTTGGGCGACCTTCAGACGTAGGGATTCGAGTTCGAAGGGCTTGGTGACGAAGTCGGTGGCCCCGAGTTTCATGGCTTCAACGGCGACCGCGACGGTGTTGGTCGCGGTGAGAACGATCACGGGAATCTCAAGACCGAGCTCGCTCAGTTCGCCGAGCAGGTCGAGGCCACTGCGGTCGGGCATCACCACATCGAGGAGGATCAGGTCGGGGGGGGAGACCGCGACCGCGACCAGGGCGGCGTCCACGCTCTCGGCGGTATCTATGCTGTACTCCCGCTTCAGGAGCATTCGCAAAGATTCCCGGACCGCGGGCTCATCGTCGACAACCAGAACGGTGGGCATCGGCTTCAATGTATCACGCTTACCGAAGATCGGGAGCGGTTGGGTGCACGGCGAAATGCGGCTATTCGGGCCCGGGCGCTGGCAGGTCGATGATGACCACGCACTCATCGGCGTCGGTGGTGTCGCTGGTGAACGAGCCGCCGAGGGCCTGAACGATGGTTTGGGCCATGATGGTCGCTAGGTTGTCTCCCCCTGGCAGGACGGGTCGGGAACCGGAAGAGGCCGCTTGGGCGGAGGCGCCGGTGGCCAGGGAGTAGCGAAGCAGGATACGAACGCTGGGTTCCCCCGCACGGCCGCCCTCGTGGTGTTTCGAGGCGATATAGATGTCGCCGCGATCCCGCACCGAGGAGAGTGCCCGATCCAGTAGCCCCGCGAAGGCGTCGCGCAGGAGCATGGGGTCCCCGTAAGCATGGGGAAGGCCGTGATCGAGCTCCTTCAAGACCAGCAACCTACGCGTTCGGATTTCGTCGGCGTGTTCGTCGAGCAATTTGTCGAGGAGGTGGGCAAGATCCACGGGCTGGGGCTCGATATCGGGAAGATCGACCATGCTCTGAAGCCGGGTGACGGCATCGTCGATCCGAGCAACATCCTGGCCCACCAGTTCCCGGAAGTGATCGCGAAAATCCGGGTCTTCATACCGCTCGGGAAGGAGTTCCGCGAAGGTGCGAATGGATACCAGAGGATTTCGTACGGCGTGGGCGACGGATTGGATGACCCGCCGGAGATTCGACTCCTTGCTGTCTCGGAGATCCGGGATCCGTTGGGGGGCCAGGGTATTGAGGGCGGCGTCGGTGGCCATCTGGACGGGGTCGATGGCGGGGCCCGAATCCGCTCCCGCCACTTCTGGGCTTTCAAAGAAGGAAAGGATATCCCGGCCCTCGGTGTCACTGGAATCCGGTGGACCCTCGGGCATCAGGGAGGTTAGTTCGTCGTCATGGGCGTCCGAGGACAGCTCCTCCTCGACCGACTCGGCTTGGCGAGGGGACTGGCCGGAGTCGATATCGGTGGGGGCGACTTCCGCAGAGGTCTGCGGGTTGAGCCCGAGGCCCTCACCCTCACGGAGTTCGGAAAAACGCAGCTCCCCCGGGCCCACGGCTTCGGCCTGGGTGCGGGTGCTGGTGCCGATTGAGGCCAGGGTTCGCAGCACGACAGCTTCGAGCTCGTGCAGGTTGCCCGGCCAAGGATGGGCGCGCAGGCGCGTCAGGGCCTCGGCGCTGAACTGTCGCGGGGCCTCGTGCCGGGCGCTGCTCCAGGCCAGGGCGGTCTCGCCGACGAAGCGCTCGAGGTTCACCGATTGCTCCCCCAGGCTTGGGGTGCGTAGGCTCAAAACCGAGAGAGTTTCGGCGAGTCGTGGATCCAGGCCCGGCTCGACATCGAGTTCGGATTCGTCAGCCGCGCCCGCCATCCAGCGAATCGGTCGCCCGCGGAGCTTTCCAGGGGGCGAGCCGAATTCGATCCACTCGCGCAGGGTGCGCTGGATGGGCAGGGGAAGGCGGTCGACGTCTTCGAGCCAGACCGCGAGGGGGCGTCCGGGGACGTCGGTTCCTCCGGACTGGAAGCGGTCCGCCAGATCTCCGGGGTCGAGCACGCCCCGTGAGCTGACGTGGAGAAAGAGTTCCTCACCCGGGCCACCGAATGCGTGCAGGTAGCGGGCCAGCAATTCACGCCCGGTTCCGGCTTTGCCACGAATCAGTACGGGGACCGAGGCCAGTCGGGGATCCAGGGCGCCCATCCAGTCGGATCTCTGGAGATCGCCGAACCAGCGCCCGAAACGCGCACGCAGTTCATCGCGGCTGCGCCGGGAGGAGAGCGAGTCCGCCCGGCTGGATTGGATTCCGTCGCGTAGGGCGCGGCGAAGTTTCTGAGGCTCGATCGGGTAGCTGAGATGGCGGGCGTCCAGGGTGTCGAACAGCTGGCGCGCCTGGGTCTCCTCCCCCGGCGAGGCCAGTAGGAGCCACGCGCACTCTGGAAAGCGGTGGCCGAAACGGTGGACGAACTCCAGTTCCTGCTCGAAGTCTCCACTCAGTCCGAGCACTGCGGCATCGGGCGCCTCGACCGATCCGAAGAGGGGGTCTCCGGGGGCCCCGACCACAGTCCGGTCCCCTACAGCCGCCATGCGCGCCAGTGCGTTACGGTGATGCGGGTCGCGGTGGATGATCCAGATTGTCAGCATTGTTCCTGTCCGGTGGCGGCGTTTCCGCGCGGCGCGGTCTGAGGGGCGAACGCCGGGCAAGCCTACCCGGGGGTCTTTGCGCAATCTGCGTGCCAAGCAACCGATTCGCTCAAGAGTTCCTCAAGAAGGCTCCGAAGATCTCATAAGATACCGTTATTATTAGTAAATTATAAGGGCCAGAAATACAAGGGAAGACGACGAACGGCTTCCGGTCCAAGCAAGGGATCTACCCTGGGACGACAAATTCGGAAAAAATTTGCCTTTACGCGAACTGGAGCGCCTCCTTGCCCAAGTGGCCGGCCGGCTCCGGTTCCCGCGCGCGCCCGGACCTGGCCCGGGTTGCAGGCCATCCTGGTGCTGGCTTGCGGGGTTGTTGGGGTTGTTGGGGTTGTTGGGGTTGCCGGGACAGCCGGGACAGTCGCCGCGGGTGACCCCGGCCCCGGGGCAGCCTCGGGCTCGGAGATTTTGGTCGGGGACTGGTACGTACTCATACACCACAGGGATCCCTCGGCCCTGGGCTCCCAGCTGCCGGTTTGGGACGACCAGATCTGGCGGATCGAGGCCGATGGCCCAGGGCTGCGGTGGTCGATCTTTCCGCATCCGGAGTTCCGGGATGGGTCGGGCCGGTGGGAGAAACTGCCGGGCGGGGAGGAGGCGCGCACCCTGGGTGCTTGGGAGCCAAACCCCGACCAGCGCGGCGAGATCGCGCGGGGTCTCGCCCGTAGCGCCCAGGATGAACGTTCGAAACGTCTGGACCCCGTCGGCCCCCAGCGTTGGGCTTCGAGGGGTGGGCTTCGCGCGGCCTCGGCCTCACAGATCGGTTATCACGAGCGCTGGAGTATGGAGTTGCGGGGGGCGGGCCCGATATTTGTTCGGGAGGCGACTCTGGGATCCGGGCGAACCCTTTCCTCCCAAGCGGCCACCCGCTTCCTGACGCGAACCGTCGCTGGCGACGGGAAAGCGATGCGGGGGGAATATTTTCGGGAGGGTGAGGCCCAGGGCGAGTTTCGCATGCTTCGCATGGGCGAATCCCGAGCCGTTAAGGCGCGCCAGTGAAGGGCCAAATCCGCCTGGCCGCTCGTCGAGATCTGGACCGGGTCGCGGCGCTCTGGACCGCCATCACGGTCTTCCACGAACCCCTGGCCTCGGCTTTTCGCATGCGACGAGACGCCCAGGGAGAACTCGCCGAATTGCTTCGCGGCATCGAACGCGATCCCGAGGCGGCGATTTTTCTCTACGAGGAGAAAATCGATATTCAGGGCCTGTGCATCGTGCGCATCGATCATTCGCCGGCGATCATGGTCGAGAACGAGCGCGCCGAGATCACCGATCTGGGAGTACGCGAGGATGCTCGCCGTCGGGGCATCGGCACCCGACTGGTCGACGAAGCGCTTGCCTGGGTGCGGGCCTCGGGGGTCGAGCGGGTCGAGGTTCAAGTCGCATCGGCCAATCCCACCGCCCAGGCGTTCTGGCGAGCTCGGGGATTCGCGAACTTCATGGACGTACTCGACAAACGTTTGTAGGGTCAGCATTGCGCTGCCCCTGCAGACACAGGATTAAAGTAATGACTCGATCTGCCCCGACAGCCCTGAACCCCCTAGCCGCCCAACTGAACGAAGACCTCGACGGGGCTGGGCCCGAGGTGCTCGCCATGCTCTCCGCGTATGGGAAACGGCTCTACTTTCCCAAGGGCATCCTCTCCCAATCCGCCGAAGCCAAAGAGAAGGCCCACCAATTCAACGCCACCATCGGCATCGCGACCGAGGCTGGGGGGCCCATGTATCTGGCCTCGGTCCAGCAGCACCTGCTGGATGTCGACCCCGACGACGCGTACCCCTATGCGCCCGCTTCGGGTCGTATGGACCTGCGCGAGCATTGGCGCGCCAAGCTGGTGAACGAGAATCCCGATCTGGGGTCTAAAAAATTCGGGCTGCCCATCGTGACCTCTGCAATTACCCATGGCCTGGCCTTGGTCCGCGAACTCTTTGTCGACCCAGGGGACCGGATTTTGATTCCCGACAAGCTTTGGGGCAACTACCGGATGAATTTTGAGGTCCACGGGGAGGCCGAGATCGAAACTTTCCCCTTCTATGCCGAAGGCGGTTTCAATTGCCAAGGCTTTGCCCAGGCCCTGGCCCAGACTAGCGAGGGCCGCGAGAAGCTCGTTGTGCTCCTCAACTTCCCCAACAACCCCACGGGCTATATGCCCACTGTTGCGGAAACCGAGGCGATCGTGGCGGCGTTGGTCGCCCAGGCCGAAGCGGGAACGCGCTTGGTGGTGATCACCGACGACGCCTATTTCGGCCTCTTCTACCATATTGGCGGTCCGTCAGCGACCCAATCCCTTTTCGCCCAGCTGGTGGGTCGGCACGCGAACCTGCTCGCGGTCAAGCTCGACGGCGCGACCAAGGAACTCTTCGTCTGGGGATTGCGGTGTGGCTTCATCAGCTTTGGTCCGGGCCGGGCTGAAGGGGCCGAGACCGTGTGTGCAGTTCTGGAGGCCAAGACCAAGGGCGCCATTCGTGGAGGCGTGTCCAACGTCGGTCAACTCTCCCAGAGCTTGGTGGAGAAGGCGTTGTCGTCGCCCAGTCTCGCCGAGGAGCGCGCAGCGAAGAATGAGGAGCTGTGCGCGCGTGCGAAGCGGGTGGCCGAGGTGGCTGCCTTGCCCCGCTACGCGGAAAGCTGGGATGTCTACCCCTTCAACAGCGGCTACTTCATGTGCGTTCAAGTGAAGGTCGACGCCGAGAAATTGCGGGTCCATCTGCTGTCCCAGTATGGCGTCGGGTTGATTTCCACCAGCGCCAGTGACATCCGCATCGCGTTCTCGTGCCTCGAAGTGGAGCAAATCGAGCCCCTCTTCGAAGTACTCCATCGAGCCGTGCAGGACCTCGCCTAGACCAGGGACTTATGGGTTGCCCGGCGCGGTGTCCAATACCGGGGCTGCCTCGTCTGGCGAGAGAGTGTCCAACTCGTCGAGGATCGCCAGGAGGGTGACCACACCCGCTTCGAGGTTCGCGGTGGAGACCTTCTCATTGACCCCGTGCACACCCCCGGTATCCGCCCGGGAGAGCCAACGCGGGACGAAACCGTATGCGACGATTTCTTTTTCGCGAAACCAGTGGGCGTCGGTGAAACCACCGATCATTCGCGGGACCACAATCGCCTCGGGCGTCTCGCGCCGAGCCACCCGGGCGATGGCTTCGAAGAGCGGTGTGTCGGCGGAGGAACTGCGCGACGGAAAAGCGAGAAGGGTTTCGACTTCGACCAGGGGGTCGGCGATGATGTCGCTTAGCGCGCCAGCAAAAGCGGCGCAGTCTTCGCCGGGAAGGAGGCGAACATCCAGTTGCGCGGTCGCATCGCCCGGGACCACGTTGGTGCTGGTTCCGGCCTCGAGCACGGTGATCGAAATGGTGTCCCGGACCAGGGCGTTATAGCCGGGGTTGGCGAGGAAGCGTCGGCGAAAAGACGAATCGTTTGCGAGGCTTTGACCCAGGGCGGCGAATCCTTCCCGGTCCTCTGGGGGCGCACTGGGCGCGAGGGCGCGAAACATGAACGAGACCTCGTCCAGTACGTGAATCGGTGTCTCGATGCGGCGCACCCGATCCAGGGCCTCCACGAGTCGGGGCACCGCAGCGTTGGGCCGGGGGGCCGAGCCATGCCCTGCTGTGCCTCGGGTTTTGAGTTCCAACCAGCACGGACCCTTCTCGGTCACCGTGACTCCCCACATGGGCGGCACCGGGTGCATGCCTTCGCGCGGGCCGCGAGCAGGTCGAATGCTGCCGCCCTCGGTGAGCAGGAATTCGGCTCCTGCGAGAAGTTCGGGATGTTGTCGGACGATGTACTGGGCACCTGCCCGACCCCCGGTTTCCTCGTCGGGGGTGGCGAGAAAAATGATGTCGCGGTCGAGGGGCTCCTCGCGCCCCGCGAGTTCCAGGAGGGTGGAGATATGGACCGCGGTGACGCCCTTCGCGTCCAGGGCGCCCCGGCCATGGACCACGCCGCCCTCGATGACGCCGGCGAAAGGTGGGTGCAGCCAGTCTTCGGCGACGGCGGGCACCACGTCGAGGTGCGAGAGCAGGATCAGGGGAGGCCGAATGCCCCGGCCGGGCAGCCGAGACCAGACGGCGGCTCGGGGGGGATCACTGGGTGTGGCCCGAGGGGTCGGAATCACTCGGGTCTCGAGGCCGGCGCCCGCCAATTCGGCGGCGATGCGTTCGGCCAATTTTTTTTCGCCCCCGGGTGGGTTCACGCTGGGGATCCGGATGAGTTCGGCCAGGAGTTGGGCGGTGCGTTGGCCCAAGTCCGGGGAAACCGATGCGCCCGACGCCCCGGAAGGTCCTGGGCCCAAAATGGGAAAAACCATTGCCAGTGCCGCCGAGAGCAGGCAACTGGGCCAAAAATTCTTTGTCATGGGCGGGCTGCTTTTTAGCCCCCGGAAGGAAAAAAAGAGGGCGCCGAAGGGCCCAGGAAGCCGCTGAGGCCGCTTTGGGATAGGTTGCGCACGGAGCGCTTTAGAACTTGCACCCATTGGCCGATCTCTTTCTACGAGAAATTGGATTCACTGGCTTCGGTAAACGCTTGAATGTATTGAGGGATTAAACACACGGACGTTTGTCCGTTCGGTGGCGGGGGGCGAGGGCCCCTCGTATCGATTTGTTGCGGTGTCTTGGGCAGAGCGACTTGCTAACTATACGCCGCCTTCTCAAATATAGGAGTTCGACTTGGCCTACCCCCCGCCACGAATTCATAGACCAGCGGTCTGGCTGGTGGCCCTATTGATCGTCGCCCTCGGCGCGTTGGGCGCTCAGAGCTTCCGTCAGCCGGCCGACGAGGCCACGGTTCTGCTGTCTCAGGCACCCCAAGCACCCGCCCAGCTTGTTCCGTGGGGGCCCCCTGTCTTCCCCTCAGGTCCCCCGGCCCATGCCGATGAGAGCACGCTGGAATTTACCGCCGAGTTTCCCTCTGTGTCCATCGATAGTTTGCCGATTCACCGGGTATCGTTGGAAACCCAGATCAAGGAACCGAAGAAATCCCTCACCCTGGTTACTCGGGGATCCCTCGAGCGGGGCGAGTCTTTGTCCACGTCCCTGCGTCGTCAGGGAATTGGTTTCAAGGTGATCCACACGATCGCGACGGAACTGGCCGAGGTTTTTGATTTTCGGCATGCGCGACCGGGGGACGAATATCGACTCGGCCAGGACCCGGGCGGCCAGTTGGTCGACTTTCGCTACTCCGTCAATCCGGAGAAGAGCTTCTACCTCTACTCCACCGACTCGGGTTATCGCGTGCGGGAGGATCATGCTCAACTGCGGGCCCAAGTGGTCAAGGTAGGGGGTCAAATCGATTCTTCGCTTTACGGCACCGTCAAGGAACTGGGTGAGCGCACCCAGTTGGCCAGTGACTTCGCCGATATTTTTGCTTGGGATATTGATTTCAGCCGCAGCGTTCAGCCGGGGGATGATTTTCAAATTCTCTTCGAGCGCCTCTATCGAACGAATTCCGAGGGCGACGAGGTTTATGTCAAACCCGGCCGGATCCTGGCGGCGCGTTATAGCGGCCAGAACGGTGATCACTCCGCGGTTTACTTTGAGAGCGAGAAAGGTCGAGGGCGATATTTCCGACCCGACGGCAGTTCGGTGGAGCGGGCTTTTCTCGTTGCACCCCTCAAGTTCAGCCGGATCAGTTCCTCGTTCAGCACGGCAAGGCGGCACCCGATTCTGGACGTGGTCCGACCTCATCGCGGCATCGACTACGCGGCGTCCCACGGTACTCCACTCTGGTCCGTGGGCGCCGGCCGGGTGATCTTTCGGGGCTGGGCAGGCGGTTCGGGGAAACTCGTGAAGATCAAGCACCGCAATGGATATGTCTCGTATTACGCGCACCTTTCGCGCTTCGAACCCGGCCTCGGGGTCGGTTCTACCGTGGAGCAGAAACAGGTGATCGGCTACGTGGGTGATACAGGTTTGGCGACCGGGCCCCATGTTTGTTTTCGTGTCCAGAAAAATGGTCGTTACGTGAATCCCCTGGATATTTCTGCCCCTGCCGGTGATCCGGTTGGCGATCTCGACCGCGAGCGCTTCGAGTCCGCCAGGGATCTCCTCTTCGCCGACTTGGGCACCGGGATGCAGATCGCATCCGACGAAGCCCTCTGAGCGACCCGGGCCCAGCGCATCGTTCCCCCCATCCTTCAGGGCCTAGCGCGATTGTCTAGCGCCATTGTCTAGTGCCAAGGCCGAGTGCCCTCGCCGAGCGCCCTTGCCGAGTGCCCTTGCCGAGCGCATGGCCTAGCGTCAGCGCGAAGCGTCAGCGCTAAGGTCTTGGCATCGCCCGGGTCCGATTAGCGGAAGCCTGGATGCGGCGGGGAGACGAAGTGGCGCTGGATTCACGATTGGCCGAACTCGGGCGCGAGCTTGCGCGAAGAGAGGCGGGGCAGCGGGACGGGCTTGAACAGGCGCGGGAATGCGCGCGGGGTCTACACCAGCGTGTCGCAATCGCCCTGGACGGCTTTCACGCGGCAGTGGGCGAGAGCGCGCCCCATCTGGGTCTGAGCTTGAGCGATGTCCGGGTCGACGACAAACATGTCCACTCGGTTCAATTTGACCTCCGCCGGGGGCGCTATTGTGCGGTGGTAACGGTCAAGAGTCGGGGGGAGGTCACCCTGGTCGGACCCTTCCGCCAAGGCAAGGCCGAAGGCCCTTGCCGGACTTTTCCCATGACGGCGGTGGACGGTCTGGACCAAGCCCTGGAGGAATTCCTCGCGGCTTTCGTCGAAGAAGCGCTCAGGCCGTGACGAGCATTCCCCAGCCCACCACGCTGTCTAGCCTGGCCACGGTCCGGGTAGGGACCTTGAGCCGACCGAAAATCGACGCGGTCCGGCTGGCCTTGGAGCCCTACGCGAAAAATTTCGAAGTTCACGGGCATGGCGTGGCGAGCGAGGTCTCCGAGCAGCCGGTGGGATTTGCGGAAATCGTCCGCGGGGCGCGGAGTCGCGCCCGGGCCGCCTACGGAACCGGCCCCTGCGATCTCGCGGTGGGCATCGAAGATGGCCTGGTGGAACTCTCCGAACTCGGAGGCGAGGTGCTGAACGTGGGCGCCGCCGTCGTCACCGATGGCAATCGCGAGGGACTTGGCTTCAGTTCCCTCTTCGCCTATCCCCCCGCCTGCGTGGTTCCCGCCCTGGAATCCCGCGAACCCATCGGGGAATTGTTCGACGCCCTCTGGAACGCGCATTCGAGGGCAGAAATCTCTTCTGAGCCATCTGGGCGTTCGGTGGGTAATATTGGGCTGCTGACTTTTGGTGTCCTGCCCCGGAGCGAGTACGGGCGGCATGCGGTGGTCTGCGCCCTTATCCGTTTGCTCCATCCGGAAATCTACCCTCCGTCGCGCTTCAGCGGCGAGCCACTCACCGCCCCTCCACTTAACAAAGCATCGCAGCACACCTCGGGAAAAGTTTTCAATGAATGACTCAGATCAGAGAATCGAGTCCCTTGAGGACTGCATCGATTATTTCCGTTCGGGTGAAACCCCGGAGTCGGATTGGGTGGTGGGCACCGAACACGAGAAAATCGGTGTGTATACCGAGAGTGGGCTTCGGGTTCCCTACGAGGGTGAGCGCGGAATCGGCGCGCTTCTCGAGCGCATCGCGGGGCGTGACAACTGGGATCGGGTTCTGGAAGCTGGGAATGTTGTCGCACTGACCAAGGACGGGGCGAGCATTACCTTGGAGCCGGGTGGGCAGATCGAGCTCTCCGGGGCGCCCCTGGCCACGATTCGGGAGACCTGCCGGGAATTCAACACTCACGTTGACCTTGTCAACGAAGAGTCCCGGAGTTTTGGGGTGAGCTGGCTGGCCCTGGGAGTCGACCCTTTCCACGGCGTGGACGAAATCCCGGTGATGCCCAAGGGACGCTACGACATCATGCGCGATTACCTGCCGGCGCGCGGCGGTCTGGCCATGGATATGATGCATGCCAGCGCGACGGTCCAAGCCAATTTCGATTTTTCCGACGAAGCCGATATGGCCATGAAACTGCGCACGGCCATGGGCTGCACGGCCATCGTTTCGGCGATTTTCGCCAATTCGAGTATTTCCGAGAGGGATCGAAACGGATTCGCCTCGAAACGCGTGGCGATCTGGCGCGATACCGACCCCGATCGCTGCGGCTTGCTGCACTTCGTTTTCGACCCGGGCTTCGGGTACCGCGCGTATGCGGAGTGGGCCCTCGATGTGCCCATGTTCATGCTGGTTCGCGACGGCCAGGCGATTCCCGCCAAGGGCCTGCCCTTTCGCAGCTTCATGAAGGAGGGGTTCGGTGAGCACCGCGCCCGGTTTTCGGATTGGGACCTCCATCTGACGACCCTGTTCCCCGAGGCGCGTCTCAAGCGCATTATCGAGGTTCGCGGTGCGGACGCGGTTTCCCGAGGCTTGACCTGTGCGCTGCCCGCTCTCTGGAAGGGCATCCTCTACGAGGCCGAAGCCTGTGAGGCGGCTTGGAGGCTTGTGGAGAAGATGTCCACTCAGGAGCGTGAAGACGCCCAGGTCGCGGTTTCCCGGGAGGGGCTGGCGGCAACAATAGGGGGCCGAAGCGCGTTGGAATTGGCCCGGGAATTCGTTGGAATTGCCTCTGAAGCGCTGGGGACAATTGGCAAAAGAAAGGGCATCGAGCCCGACGAGAGTCATTTTCTTGACCCCATTTGGGCTCAACTTGAGACCGGGAAGAGCCCCGGGGAGATTCTTGCTGAGCGCTGGGAAGCCGACTGGAAGCAATCACCAGAGGCAATGATCGATTTCTGTACCTATTGAACGCAAACGATCCGGGGTGTAGCAGGGTTCGCCCAGGGGCGGGCACTTGGCAAAAGCAGCGGGCCCAACGGGGCCAAAGGAGTGAGAAGCATGGGCTCGGAGTCATTCAGGTTGAGCTTCAGTCTAGACGAGCAGGATATTGCGTACTTCCGGGCGCGATTTCGGAGCGCAAAAAAGGCGGCCCGGGCCTCGGACCCCCAACAAATTCTGGAGAGTGCGCGCCAGTTGATCGAAGAAATTGAGGGCACGGCCCGGGTGCCCACTTTTATCGCCAAGGCGGTGGCCTCTCTGGAGGATTTGCTCCAGATCATCGAAGATGCCGATTACGCGGCTCCTAAGTCCGTCGTCAACCGCGTCATGGCGGCCCTGGCCTATTTTGCCGATCCCAATGATCTGATCCCGGATGAGATTCCCGTGCTTGGGTTTCTCGATGACGCGATCATGATCAAGTTCGTCGAGCGGGAATTTCGCCATGAACTCGCCGCGTACCGAAAATTTCGACGTTTCCGCCGAGGTGCCGAGCAGCGCCCCTGGACCGAGGTCGCCCGCAGTCGCCTGCCGGCTCGGCTTCGCACCGTGCGTGCAAAACTCCGCGAACAAGTCACAGATCGAGAACAGGCCGACCTTGCGAAGGGCCAGCCCCGCTTTAGCTGAGGCTTTAGTTGAGGCCGAAGTCGACGTCGAGCCCGCCGGTCGCCGCCTTTGTCCGGTCCCGTGCTTGTCCGGTCCCAGCTTTTCCCGGCCCCGCGCTTTTCCCATCCCGCCCTTGCCCCGGTCCACCGATGCTCCTCCTCCTCCATCCCCCGCCCCCTCCCGCGCAGAGTTTCGCTATGGCGTGCTTGGTGGGCCCCGCTTAGAATCGGGGCAGCCTACTGCTGCTTGTTCGGGCCCGTTGCGACGGCCCCGCAACCAAACGGCGCCCAATACGATTTTCGAAAGTGGGGGTGGCAGAGTTTGCCCCTTGCAACGGAGTGCAAGTAGATGAGCAGCGACCCTTCCGCCGAGAACGCATCGGAGCACGCGAGAGTCCTAATCGTGGGAAGCGGACCTGCGGGTTATACGGCTGCGATTTATGCCGCTCGGGCAGGGCTTGAGCCCGTCGTGTTGGCGGGTTTTGCGTTTGGCGGTCAGCTCATGATCACCACCGACGTGGAGAACTACCCGGGTTACCCCGAAGGCGTCACGGGTCCGGCCATGATGGAAGATCTGCAAAAGCAGGCCGAGCGCTTCGGCAGTCGGCTCATCTTTGAGGATGCAACCTCGGTGGATTTATCCGCACGGCCCTTCAAGGTAGAAACCGATGAAGCATGCTTCACGGCGGATAGCGTGGTCATCGCCACGGGAGCATCGGCGCGTTGGCTGGGGATTGAGTCCGAGCAACGTTTCGTCAACCTGGGCGTCTCTGCCTGCGCCACCTGCGATGGCGCGCTCTATCGCGACAAGGCGATCGCGGTGGTGGGCGGCGGCGATACGGCCATGGAGGAGGCGCTCTTCCTGACGCGCTTCGGGACGAAGGTGACAGTGATTCATCGGCGCGATGAACTGCGGGCTTCGAAAATCATGCAGCAGCGTGCCCTGGCCCATGACAAAATAGAATTTGCCTGGGATTCCGAGGTAGACGAAGTGCTGGGCGACAAATTCGTCACCGGAGTTCGGCTCAAGAACCTGAAAACCGGTGCCCTCGAAGAGCTTGCCATCGAGGGCCTTTTTATTGCGATCGGGCATCAGCCCACGACTGAGCTGTTCAAGGGCCAGCTCGAACTCGACGACGCCGGCTACGTGAAGGTTCAGCCGGGAACGACGCGGACCTCGCTGGAAGGGGTGTTTGCATGCGGAGACGTCTCGGACCCGACCTACCGCCAGGCCGTAACGGCGGCGGGAACGGGTTGCATGGCTTCCATCGATGCCGAGCGCTGGCTGGCGGAAGAGGGCTTCGAGTGAAACGCGACTCGGCTAGACAAATCTCCGGGGCAACCGGGGTAACCGAGTGCGAGGAAGGGCAAGGCTGAAGACGAATGCCGTTGACTCGGGAGATGTTGGAGCGTCTAACGGACCGGTCAAGTGATATTGTGGTGGCGACCGATCGCAAGGGCCGCGTGGTTTACTATAACGACGGCGCCTCCAAGGGATTGGGACACGATCCGAAGGAAGTTCTGGGTCAGTTCGTCGGCGCATTCTATCCAAGCGTCGATGAAGCCCGGCGCGTCGCCCAGGCGATGCGCGATCCCGATCAGTTCGGCCCGGGTGTTGTCGAGAGTTATCAGACCTGCTTCTTGTCGGCGTCGGGAGAGGAAATCCCAGTCGCGATTTCGGGAACCCTGCTCTACGACGAAGACGGCGTCGAGAACGGGACCATCGGTTATGCCCGGGACCTGCGCGAGATTCTTCACAAGGATCAACTCGCCACCTTGGGCGAAGTGGCCATCGGCCTGTCCCATGAGATCAACAACCCCCTAGCGGTGATTCTCAATCAGATGGAGATGCTCGAGGGCGAAGTCTACGCCTTGGCCCAGGAGGGCGATTGTTCGGTGGAAGTCGAGCGCATCGACGCAATCCGCCGGGAAGTGGCGCGAATCAGCGAGATTCTAGGGCGGCTGGGCGAAATGGTTCAGCAGGACAGCTACGAGACCATCAACTATGCGGGGCCGGCTCGAATGATCGACCTGCGTGGGCGAGAGGCCCGAAGCCCGGAGCGCGACGAACGTTTGAAGGGCTTGCGAATCCTGGTCGTCGACGACGACCGAGGGATTTGCAATTCCCTCAAGGAAATCCTCACAGCCGATGGCTGCGAGGTGGCGACCGCCCACGATGGAATCGAGGCGCTCGAATGCGTGGGGAAGAACGAATTCGATCTGGCGCTCTCGGATGTCGTCATGCCCAACATGGATGGCCACGATCTCTATCTCAGCCTACGCGAACGCTACCCGGACCTGCCGGTGCTGATGATGACTGCTTTCCACTACGACAAGGACCACATCATCAAGCGAAGCCGGATGAAGGGTCTCGAAGGCGTGATTTTCAAGAAACCCGTCGACCCCGTCCGTTTGCGCGAAGTGATTGTCGAGACGGTTCGCGGCCGGCAACCCTAGCCGTCCGCGGAGCCCCCTACGCTCGGCTCTGATTTGCGCTCGGCTCTGATTCGCTGCTCGGGTGAGGTGTCTGGGCAAGGCAGACCCCCATGACCACTCGAACGCCGGCCCTGCGCAGGGCTTGACCGGCGGAGGCAAGGGTCGCGCCGGTGGTGGTCACATCGTCCACAAGCCAGACCCTTTGGGCGACGGGTTTGCGTCGCCGACGGCAGGCAAAGGCGCTGGAGACATTCTGTTGGCGGAATCGGGCGTCGAGTCCGGCCTGGGGGCGGGTATCGAGGACACGCACGAGCCAGTGCGCCTCCAGGGGGCTGCCGTGCAGGAGAGCAATCTCCCGGGCCACGAGGGCCGCGGGATTAAATCCGCGTCGCCGAAAGCGCCGGGGGTGGAGAGGCACTGGGACGATTCGATCCGTAGGCAGGATCGGGGCTCGCCGTCCCGCCGCCCGGGCCAGCAGGCGCGCGACTCCCAAGGCTCCGGGGTCGAGTCCTGTCAGGCCGCGCGCCGGATACTTGAAGCGGTGAATCCAGGTTCGCCCTTCGCCCCGCATGGCGATTGCGGCGACGATCGGCCCGAGCCCCGCGTCGGGCGGCTCGGGAAAGGGAACGGGAGCCAACCAGGGAAGCGCCGCCTGGCAGCGTGGGCAGAGAACTTCTCCAGAGCCCGAAGCTCCGCAGCCGGCGCAATGGCAGGGCAGGAAAAAATCAAGCAGGTCGTTCGGATTCAGCGGGAA
>DUCT01000187.1:27597-76448 GCA_012959665.1 Myxococcales bacterium
GTAGAAGAGCGCTTGTAGAAGAGCACTTGTAGAAGAGCGCTTGTAAGAAGAGCACTTGTAAAAAGAGCACTTGTAAAGAGAATGAGCGCGGACCCTCAGCCGGCCGATGCTTCCGCTGGATCGTTGAGATTGATCAGGGGCGCGTCGCTCCAGAGCCGCTCAAGGGCAAACTCTTTACGGGTCTCGGGCTCAAAGATATGAACCACGGCTTCGTTGGCATCGATGAGCACCCAGCGTCCCTCGCCTAGTCCCTCGACCCCCAGTGGTTCCTGGCCGGCGCGGCGAAGGGACTGGATGATCGATTCGGCGATGGATCGGACGTGTCTGCTGGAGCGTCCCGAGGTGATCAAGAAGGTATCCGCGAAGGCACTGACCCCACGCATATCCAGGGCCACCAGGGCTTCGGCCTTCAAGTCCAGCGCCGCTTCGACGATGAGGCCGGTCTTGGCACTCTCGGCGGGGTTGGGGGGTTGCAGCTCACTCAATGGATCGCTCCTTTTGACCCTCTCCGGGGACCGGGAAACGCGTTAGCGGTCTCCCGGTGCGACGCCGGGGGAAGGGTCGTTGTAGCACTGGCTGGCCACGATGGCCGCGTGGGCCGCTGGGGGGACCATGTGGTCGACGGGAGCCCCTTGGGCGAGGCGCTCGCGTATAGCGGTGGCCGAGACGTCCAGGGCGGTGATCTCGAGCTGGCGGATCCAGGTTCCCGCGCTGAGGTGGCGCCCCGAGAGACCGTCGGGTGCGAGTTCGAAATCGGCCCGGGCACACTCGGGCAGCCACTCGGCGAGCTGGCCTCCCACCACCGGAGGCCGAGAGGTGACTGCAATGTGGCAGGCGGCAAAAAGGGCTCTCGGGGATCGCCAGCTCCCCATTTCGCAGAATGCATCTCGGCCGACCACGAAGACCAGTTCTTCGTCGGCAAAGCGCTGGCTCAGAGCCTCAAGGGTATCGACCAGGTAGGAGGGACCGGGGCGGTCCACCTCAATGGCGTCGACGCAGAAACGGGCATTGCCCTGGATGGCAAGTTCGACCCAAGCCAGCCGCTGACGCGCGGGTGCGATGATTCCCTCATCGCCCTCCTTATGCGGCGGTCGCGCACTGGGGACGAAGACCATGCGGGCGAGTTCAAGAGCATCAACCACTTCTTCCGCGGCGCGTAGGTGCCCGGAGTGGATGGGATTGAAGGTGCCTCCATAGATGCCGATCATCGTTCCTGCCGATCGTCTCCTAGCCCCGAGTTCAGTCGTCGAGGACCACGAGGTCGTCGCGATGGATGACCTCGGAACCGTTGGAGTACCCTAGCACTCGAAAAATTTCCTTTGCTGCGATGCCTTTGATTCGCTGGATATCTCCCGACGTGTAGGCGGAAAGTCCCCGGGCCAGGGGGCGAGCCTGGGCGTCAACACAGACCACGGCGTCACCGACTCCGAAATCGCCCTCCACGGCCAGGATGCCGACGGGAAGGAGGCTGCGACCGTCGCTGAGCAGCGCGTTGGCGGCACCGGGATCCAGGGTGAGGGTGCCTCGGGTTTGGGCCGTGAAGGCGAGCCAGTGTTTGCGGCTGGCCATTCGTTCCCCGGCCAGGAAGAGCGTGCCCACGGACTCGCCGGCCGCGATGCGGCCAATGGCGTCGGACTGGCGGCCATTGCAGACCACCGTGGCGGCCCCGGAGAGCGCGGCCATGCGCGCCGCCTCGAGCTTGGTCGTCATGCCGCCGCGTCCGAAGCGGCTGCCGGGCCCTTTTGCGGCGGCCTCGATCTCGGGTGTGATCTGTTCGACTACGTCGAGCAGATCGGGTCGAGGCCCAGAGGCCGCGGGGGGTTCGGCGTAGAGGCCGTCGACATCGGTCACGATGATGAGCAGATCGGCACTGATTAGGTTGACGATGGTGGCGGAGAGGCTGTCGTTGTCCCCGAAGCGGATTTCGTCGGTGGACACAGTATCGTTCTCGTTCACGATGGGAACCGTGCCCATCTGAAGCAAGGCCAATAGAGTGTGGCGTGCATTGAGAAAGCGCTCTCGATCTTGAAGCCCGCCCCGAGTCAGCAGAATCTGGCCGATTTGTCTCCCGTGCCGTGCGAAACGCCGTTGATACATATCCACTAGCCCGATCTGGCCCACCGCCGCCGCCGCTTGTTTTTCGGGAATCGAGTGGTCGCGATGGGTCCAACCCAGGCGATGACTGCCCGCCGCGATGGCCCCAGACGAAACGAGAACGACTTCCCGGCCCTGATCCACGAGTTCACTGATCGAGCGGGACAGTTCGCTGAATTTTCGAGGGCGAAGCTTGCCCTCTCGAGTGAGGGTGCTGCTGCCGACCTTGATGACGATCCGCCGCGCTTGGAGCTGGCACTCTCGTACGGGGTTTGGCTCCATCAGTCCAGTCTTTCCGATTCATCCAGGACACGGGTTTCGGCGAGCTTTTCCAATTCGACGGCTTCTTCCACGGACTGGAGCATAGTGCGGAGTAGGGTCTCGGTGCCCTCGCCGGTGGCGCCCGAGAGCAGAGCGGGGTGGAGTCCGTTCTCGCCAAGCACGTTCTCCAATTCTGCCCGGGTCGAAGCGTCGTGGATCAAATCGACCTTGTTGAGGATCAGAATCTCCCGGCGTTCGCTCAATTCGGGCCGATAGCGATGGAGTTCCCGGCGGATGGACCGGTAGTCCTCGACCAGGTTCCGGCCCTCGGTGAGCCACGCACCGGCGTCGAGGAGGTGGACGAGCACCCGGGTGCGCTCGACGTGGCGGAGAAATTGATGCCCCAGCCCGGCGCCCTCGCTTGCCCCTTCGATCAACCCTGGGATATCGGCGACGACAATTCGGGCATCCCCGACCTCGACGACGCCCAAGGAGGGGCTCAGCGTTGTAAAGGGGTAGGAGGCGACTTTGGGTCGGGCCTCGGAGATGCGACGGAGCAGGGTGGATTTGCCGGCATTCGGAAAACCCACCAGGCCCACGTCGGCGAGCAACTTGAGCGACAGCCGGAGCTGGCGAATTTCGCCGGGCTTTCCGCTGAGGGCGAAGTCCGGGGTCTGACGGGTGGCATTCCGGAAACGCGCGTTGCCGAAGCCGCCGTTGCCTCCGCGGGCCACCACGAAGCGCTGGCCATCCTGGGTGAGGTCGACGACCGGCCCGTCCTCTTCGTCGGCAATCGATTCGTTACTGGGATCGCTGGCATAGACCAGAGTTCCCACGGGCAGGCGAATCTCCGTGTGCGCCCCGCTGGCACCGGTTTTGCGCGAGGTTCCACCATTGGCACCATTCTGGGCGCGGACCTCCGAACGGCGTTGAAGGTCGGTCAGGGTGTTGAGGTTGCGGTCGGCGACAAGCACCACGTTGCCCCCTCGGCCGCCGTCGCCCCCATTGGGGCCCCCCATGCTGACAAATTTCTCTCGCCGATAACCCACGGTCCCGTTGCCTCCCGCCCCGGAAGTGACGGTAATGGCGGCCTCGTCGACGAAGGGCTGGGGGTTCTTCACGGGTGGCTCTCCTCGGGGGGAGCGGGACAGCCTCGGCGGAAGGGCTGCGGGAAGGGCCGCTCAGCCGTCTCCGGGACAGAAACCCGGGCGACGAGAATTCAGCGGAAACGGAAGAAGCAAAGAAGGCACTCGAACCGACCGAGAAACCTCCGGGAAACGAAACGCGTTGGGCCGGGCCAGTGGAGGGCTCTGATAGAGCGCTGATAATAGAGCGCTGATAAAGGGCGGCTGGCTGATAGGGTCCGGCCGACAGAGTACTTATCGACAGAGTACTTATCGACAAAGCGCTTATCGACAAAGCGCTTATCGACAAAGCGCTTATGGACAAAGCGCTTATGGACAAAGCGCTTGTGAACAAAGCGCTTGTGGACAAAGCGCTTGTGAACAAAGCGCTTGTCGACAGAAGGAACGGGTTTACTCCGCCGCGTCGATATGCGCCAGCCTGCGACCCCGGGACCTGCCATAGCGCACCACGCCGTGGGCCAGTGCAAAGAGGGTGTAGTCGCGCCCACAGCCCACGTTTTCGCCCGGGTGGATCTGGGTCCCTACTTGCCGCACGAGAATCGAGCCCGCGGTGACCTTCTGGCCGCCGAAAACCTTGACCCCTCGCCGCTGGCCGTTGCTGTCGCGCCCATTACGCGAACTGCCCTGTCCTTTTTTATGCGCCATCTCAAATTCCCTATTACATGCGGAGTGGCGCAAGCGCCAGCGGGCCGCGGTTAGTCGTCGATCGAGTTGACCTGGACCTCGGTGTAGGACTGGCGATGCCCCTGAAGACGGCGGTAACCCTTGCGCCGCTTCATTTTGAAGACACGAATCTTCGGGTGCCGACCCTGGGCGGTAATCGTGCCCGACACGCGAGCGCCTTCGACCACGGGCGTTCCGATCTTGACGGATTCTCCACCCCCGACCAGGAGGACCTGGTCGAACTCAATGGAGCTTCCTATCTCGCCCGCCAACTGCTCGACGCGGACGCGTGCGCCCGGTTCGACCCGGATTTGCTTCCCACCTGTTTTGACTACGGCGTACATGATCTTCCTCGTTTTCCGGGTTGCCTCAAGAGCGCGGTAGTATCCGCGATTCCGCTTCTTCGTCAAGCGTTTGGCTGTCTTCGTGGGGGTTGGGGGTCTCATCACCCGCGGGACTCGCTTCGGGTTCACCCGATGCTGGCTCGGCTTCGGCCTCGGAGACACGCGCTTCGGAGCCAGGGGCCTCAGAAACAGGCACTTCGGAGCCAGGCGCCTCAGAAACAAGGGCCTCAGAAACAGGCACTTCGGAGCCAGGCGCCTCAGAAACAAGGGCCTCAGAAACAAGGGCCTCAGAAACAAGCGCCTCAGAAACAGGCACTTCGGAGCCAGGCGCCTCGGCCGGTGACACGGTTGTTGAAGCAGAAGTTGAGGCTGCAGCAATGTTTTCCAAGGCCTCGGGGCTATCCCCAAGGCTATCCCCTGGAGACTCCTCGCCCGTGATCGGGCTTGGTGGCAATTTCTCCAACGGCGCGGGGGGGGGGTTGGGCCTGAGGTCCTGGGTTTCCTTTTCCACGGCCTCGGCCGGTTCGGCGTTGCCGGGCGCCCTGGACTCGGATTGGCTTCGCGAGCGTTTATCACCCCGCCGCGATCCGCGGTCTCTCCGGCGGCCATCGCGCCCGCCTCCGCCCTTCTTGCTCTGGGCCTCTTCATCCGCGGCTATTTCAGCCGGGTCCCGGAGCCAGCGCAGGGGAATCGAAACCGGAGGGGCTTGATCCAGGGCCTCCACTTCGAACTGCTCCTGGTGGATGCCGGGCCGGGCCCGAATCTCGATCTCTTGTCCAAGCGCATCGGAAAGCGTGGCCAAAGATTTCGCTTCGTGACCGAGCAACTGCTCGGCCACTCGGGGCGCCACGGTAATCGCAATCCGGCGCCCGTTGAAATGCGTGAGGGAGTTGCGGAGCTCGCGTAGCAAGTTGTACGTGACGGTTTCGTCCGAGAGCAGATAGCCCCGCCCCTCGCAGTGCACGCAGGGTTCGCAGAGGGTCTGGACGAGATTTTCGCGGGTTCGTTTCCGCGTCATCTCCACGAGTCCCAGCTCGGAAATCTTAAGGATATTGGTCCTCGCCTTGTCGTGGCGCAGCGCGTCTCGCAGAGCCCGGTAGGTCTTCTCGCGGTGATCTGCCGATTCCATGTCGATGAGGTCGATGATGATCAGCCCACCGATATTTCGGAAGCGAAGTTGGTTGACCACTTCCTTGACGGCTTCGAGGTTGGTTTTGTAGACCGTTTCCTCGAGATCGCGTTTACCCACGAAGCGGCCGGTATTGACGTCAATGGCCGTGAGGGCTTCGCACTGATCCACGATCAACGAACCCCCGGACTTGAGCCAGACCTTGCGCTCGAGGTTCGCGTGGATCTGGGCCTCCAGCCCCATCCTTTGGAAAAGCGGCTCGAGCCCTTCGTGGCGATCCACTTGGGGCTTGGGATCCGCGACGAAGTCTTCGATGAATTTTTTCAGGGTTTCAAAGGCTTCGGGCTGATCGACCACGATTCGCTTGGTCTCAGGACTCGCGGCATCGCGCACGATGCGCAGGGGCAGATCGGGTTCCGCGTGAAGGACGCAGGGCGCGACTTTTTCCGCATGGGCCAGCTGAATAGCCTCCCAGACAGTGCTCAGGTAACGGATATCGGCCTCAAGGTCGGCTTCCCGTATCCCGTCCCCGGCGGTGCGAATGATAAAGCCGAGGTTTTTGGGCCGTATCCGGTCGACGATCTCGCGCAGGCGCTTGCGCTCCTTGTCGGAATCGATCCGGCGTGAAACACCGACCCGGGGTGACCAGGGGGTCAGCACCAGGTGTCGTCCGGGAATCGAAATGTTCGAAGTGATCCGGGCGCCCTTGGTTCCAATGGGAGCCTTGGCGATCTGAACGACGATCTCCTGGCCTTCGGAAAGCACGGTATCGATGCGGGGCGGAGGGCTGCGCCGGCCACCTCGACCCCGGGGCCCGCCTCGCCGTCCTGGGGATTCCTGTTCGCCGCCGGTGTTGTCGAAGTAGTCGCCGACGTAAAGGAAGGCGGCCTTTTCCAGGCCGATGTCGACGAAGGCGGCTTGCATTCCGGGCAGCACTCGGCTGACCCGTCCCTTGACGACGTTGCCGACCACGCTTTTGCTGCGTGCTCGCTCGATATGCAGTTCGGTGAACTGGCCTTGTTCCAGCAACGCGACCCGGGTTTCCCCGGAGTCCACGTTGACTACGATTTCATTCTCCATGAGTTGAATTGCTCTCTACAGAGCAGCCGTACAGACGGACTTTCGGGACCCACAGGGTCCGCGAAAGATCGCTCTCAGCTTCTCCGGCCAGGTTCTCTGGCGTTGGCGAGCGATCTCAAGACGCTTCGGAAGCAGAACCGCGGCTTAGCGCGCCGCGGCGGGGTGAGGTCTGGGTCGCGTGCCGCTTTGGGAGCGGCTCGCGTGAATGAGCTTGTTTTCCAATGTCCTGAAATCTTTAATCAAAATGAGTGCTCGCGCAGTTGTCTGTGAAAATGTTCCTAGCTTGAAACGGTTGAAATGACCTACAACTTCCGTGAAATCCCAGTTTGGCGACACCCCCGCCGCCATTCATTTCTCGGAACCGCCCCGCGTTCGGATTCCACCGCAACCTTCGATACCCTCATGCATGTCGCATGGGGATCGGGGTG
Source organism: Myxococcales bacterium (assembly GCA_012959665.1). Lineage (GTDB taxonomy): Bacteria > Myxococcota_A > UBA9160 > UBA9160 > UBA4427 > JAZXM01. The sequence continues at coordinate 34,742 of DUCT01000187.1, forward strand.
GCCAGTGTTCTGCCGATTCGAGCAGCGGCTTTGAGTTCGATTCCGCGTCGCTTCTCCTCCCGCCTAGAGACGTGAGGTTTTGAGACGCGGGTCGGACAATTCGGCCAGTTCCTCCGTGTAAAGTGAGGACGCAACAATCATGGATCTATCGCGCCGCGTCAATACGGACCCCCGCCGGGCCCTGCCTTCTGTTCATCGGCTGATCGAAGCCATGGCCTCAGGGCATCCCGAGATCCCCCGCTGGGCAGCCTCGGAAGCGGCGCAGCGGCTCGTCGCGGCGGCTCGTCTGACGCTGGATGCCCGGCCACCGGGTTCGGATGGCTCGGAAGGAATCCCCTCGGGGGAAAACGCGTGGCTTGTGAGCGTGGCAACCCTGGCCGAGGAATTGTCCGGACCGCGCCCCCAGCGGGTGATTAATGCCACGGGAATCGTGCTCCACACGAATCTGGGTCGTGCCCCCATGGCGCCTGGCGCTGCCGAGGCGGCCGCCCGAGCCGCCGGTGGTTACACCGATCTCGAACTTGATCTCCAGCGCGGCGAGCGTGGCAACCGATTGGAGGGGGCTGCGCTTCGCCTGACGCTTTTGACTGGCGCCGAGGCGGGCTATGTCTGCAACAACAACGCCGCCGCACTGGTTTTGGCCCTCAACACCCTGGCCAAGGGTCGCCAGGTGGTGGTTTCCCGGGGCGAACTGGTTGAAATCGGAGGCTCCTTCCGGATTCCGGAGATCATGGAGCGCGCGGGGGTCGAACTGGTGGAGGTTGGCTCGACCAATCGCACCCATTTGCGCGACTACGCCCAGGCGATTGGCCCCGAAACGGCGATGTTGTTGAAGGTTCACCGCAGTAATTTCGAGATTCGGGGCTTCGTCAAGGACGTGGGGTTGGGAGAACTCGTCGAACTCGGCGCCGCCCACGGAATTCCGGTGGTGGAGGATTTGGGAAGCGGAACCCTTGTGGATCTGGGGCGTCACGGATTTCCCGCCGAGGCATTCGTGCCCGGACGGATTGCCGAAGGACCCGACTTGGTCTGCTTTTCAGGCGACAAGCTCCTGGGGGGGCCCCAGGCCGGGATCGTTGTCGGTCGGTCGGCGCCTGTGGCGGCGCTGGGAGAGAATCCTCTGGCCCGGGCCCTGCGCCTGGACAAAATGAGCCTGGCCGCTCTCGACTGGACACTCGGTGCCTATCTGGAGGGCCGCGCCGAGGCCGAGGTACCTGTTTTGAAGCAGATTCTTCTCTCGCCGGACGCGCACGAAGCGCGAACTCGGGCTTTTGCGCACCAAATTCTCGAGGGCGGTGTGACCCGGGATTTGAAAGTGGATCTCGAGGTGATTCGCGATCGGGTTCCCGTGGGTGGCGGATCTCTCCCGGGTTTCGAGTTGGACAGCTGGGCGATCGCGCTTCGGGGCGGGGACGGGGCGGAGACCTTGGCGGCTCGCCTGCGTGCCGGCCGGGCTCCGGTTCTTGCGCGGGTTCGGGACGGATCGCTCCGGATCGATCTTCGGGCGGTGGACGAAGCCGAGACCCCCCGACTCCTTGCGGGTATATACGATGCACTCCATTGAAGCCCCTCACGCGGTCCTGTACTTTTTGAATTCGCGCGCGTCGCGCGAAAGAGTTCTCAGGCCGCATAGGGGGCGCTTGGGTTGATAAGAGTCCAGCCCAAATTGACTTCGCCACTCCAGGCCGGCTCTCTGCCGACACGGGTGCCACGACTTATCGCCATTGGTGGCGGTAAGGGGGGTGTCGGCAAGACATTTGTGACCACGAACGTCGCCATCACCCTCGCACGGATGGGCCATCGGGTAGTGGCGATGGATGCCGATTTGGACGGCGCGAACCTCCATACCTGCCTGGGGGTCGCCAACCCCGAAATCAGCCTGGCGGATTTCGTGGCGGGGCGTGTGAATGAACCCGCCAAGCTTCTGATTCAGACGCGCGAATCGAATCTTCAGCTGATCGCGGGTACGCACTCCAATCTGCATCAACCCCAGCCCGACAAGACCCGGCGGGTTGAGTTGTTGCGCGGCCTCCGCCGTCTAGACACAGACTACGTTCTGATCGATCTGGGCGCGGGAAGTCAGCCCGCGGCGCTCGATTACTTCCTGGTCGCGAATGAGGGGTTGCTGATCATGCGACCCGAGCCGACCTCCGTGGAAAATGCCTACTCGTTTCTGCGCGCGGCCTTTTATCGGCGACTGCGTTTGGCAGCGCGTGGCCACGGTGTGCGGGAATTGGTCGAGGAAGCCACGGACCAGCGCAACGAGAAGGGGATTCGGACGCCCCACGACCTCATGCGCGAGATCGAGGCGATCAGCCCAGTGGAGGGCCGACGGTTGATGCACACCATGCGAGCTTTTCGCCCTAGGGTCGTTGTGAATGAAGCGCGGACCGCTGCCGATATCAAGCTGGGCTTTGCGGTGGTCAGCGTCTGCGAGAAATTTTTCGGCTTCAAGGCCGATTACCTTGGCTACGTGAATTACCAGAACGAGGCCCGGGAGTCGGTCTCGGCCCGCGAGCCTCTATGCGACTACAAGGCGGATTCGGACGCAGCTCGTTACCTGAGCCGTATCGCCGCAAAACTTGCCGGTGTTCCCTTAAGCCGGAGGGGGGAACCTTGACTCAATCGGAACTCAGGCGCGTTCCTGCTCTCGAGGATTCAACTTGCTAGGCCTCAACGAACTCGACTATTACGAGGTCCTGGAGGTCCCGAGGGACGCCTCTCTCGAGGAGATCGACCGAGCCTACCAAATCCTTCACGAAGCCTACGCGACCGAATCCCTCGCGCTCTATTCGGTATTCAGCGAAGGGGATGCGGAACTGATGCGGGACCGTGTCGAAGAGGCCCACCGCGTCCTGTCGGATTTTGAACTCCGCCGGGAGTACGATGCGTCCAGCCCCAAGGCGCCGGGAGGCGTGCCCGTGGCAGGGGATACACGGGTGGGGGGGAACGATGGCTGGGAGGAGGTGTCACCCCTTGGAAGTTCGCCAACACTGGGGGAGCAGATGGAAGAGCCCGAGGACGGGAATTGGAATGGGGACCTCCTGCGCAGGGCCCGCATTCATGCGGGCATAGAACTCGAGCAAATCGCCGAGATCACAAAAGTCGGTATTCGAACCCTGCGTCTGCTTGAAGACGACGCTTACGAAGACCTTCCGGCGACGGTTTACGTCCGTGGCTTTGTGACCGCCTATGTGCGCACGATCGGAATCGAATCGACCCGGGCAGTCGCCAGCTACATCCAACACCTTGAAGAGTCCCGGCTCGATGAGGGCCGAGGTCGTTTCCTCGGTCGTCGCTGAACCCTTGCGGCTTCCTGGGGGCTGATCCCATGGCGGGAAGTGATGGGTGCGCGGGTGATTCTGCCGCCGGGTCCGATGCCGAGGGATTGAGTTTCGTGGTCGGTCCAGATCTGGGCGGGCAGCGAGTCGACCAGGCTTTGGCGGAACTCTGCGGAGTCCCCCGAGCCCAGGTGTCCCGCTGGATCACAGGGGGCCGAGTTCGGGTCGACGGCAAGACGGTGGAGCGAGGGAGCCGCCGGGTTCGGGAAGGTCACCACCTGCAAGCGGAGCCGCCCGAAGCTCCCGAAGCGCGGGTTATCCCCGAGGCGATTGCCCTGGACATTCTCTTTGAAGACGCGGACCTCGTGGTGGTGGACAAGCGTGCGGGAATGGTGGTTCACCCGGCGCCCGGACATGCGAGCGGCACATTGGTCAATGCGCTTCTTCACCATTGCGGTTCCCTCCCCAGTGTGGGCGGAGTGCTGCGGCCCGGCATAGTTCATCGACTCGATCGGGGAACCTCGGGCGTGATGGTGGTGGCCAAGAACGATTTTAGTCACAGGGTGATCGCCGAACAATTTCACGATCACTCCATCGAGCGAATCTACCGGGCGGCGGTTCGGGCCGTGCCGACGGTGGGGAGCGGTCGGGTTGACCGACCCATTGGTCGGCATTTGCGCGACCGCAAGAAGATGAGTGTTCGCTCGCGTTCGAGTCGTCCGGCGGCGACACGCTGGAGGGTGATCGAGCGCTTCCCCGGGGCCGGGGTCGCCTGGCTTGAGATTCATCCGGAAACCGGGCGCACCCATCAGATCCGGGTTCACCTTGCTTCGATTGGCCTGCCGGTGTGCGGGGATCCCGTCTACGGACGGTCGCGCAAGCGTCCGCATAGCGGGGTTGCTCCGATTTTGAGGCCGGCCCTGCACGCGGCTGTGCTCGGGTTCAAGCATCCCCGTAGCGGGCGGAGCGTGCGCTTTGAGTCGCCCCTGCACGCCGATCTCGCGGATTTTCTGGACCGACTTCGCCGGGGGGAGGAAGCGTGAACGGCGATTCCGCCCCGGTGCCAGGGTTTCTCCGACATCCTTTGCTAGCGGATCGGGGCGTCGACCACGGTTTCGGAACTCGGGCGGCATTGGCCCCTTCCGGACTCGCGCGCCCGCGTCAGGTGCACGGGGTGAACGTCGCCCGTGCGGTCAATGGCGGTCAACTCGACCGAGAAGAGGCCGACGCTGTGATCTCCCATCGGCCGGGGGTTGGGATTGGAATCGTGACGGCAGATTGTGTCCCCATTTTGCTGGCGTCCCAGTCCGGGGGCGCGGTGGCGGCAATCCACGCGGGCTGGCGGGGGTTGGCGGCGGGCGTGGTGGAATCCGGTCTGGGGGCTCTGCGGGAGGTGGCGAAGCCGCAGGAGGAAATCGTGGCGGTGATTGGCCCGCATATTGGGCGCTGCTGTTACGAGGTGGACGCTCCGGTAATGGACCCGCTTCACTTACGCTTCGGTGCGGCCCTCGAACCGGCGAGCGCATCGTCGCGCCCAGGCCACCACCGGTTGGATCTGGGCCAACTGGTTGTCGCCGACCTGATCCGGTCGGGGATTGAATCCGAGTCGATTGGCATTCTCGCCGAGGCCTGCACCGCGTGTGGGGTCGACCGCTTTCATTCCTATCGCCGAGAGGGGTCCGGCGCCGGTCGGCTTATCCATTACATCCAACCCCGATGAACTCTACGGAACTCCCCGGGGCAAGTGCCTTGACAGGCTCCAGACCGGGTTCTAGCGTGACTTCGACTTGGCCCCTCACCCAACTCAGACCCTTTCTGACCAGAGATTCGATGGGGTGAGCATGGGCTCCCGCCCCGCCGATCGGTGAGGGCAACCCTGGGCCGATCCAACCCTTCCAAGCAATTCCGATTCCCCTTTCACAATCGTTTTCAGAAAGTCAATTCGCTGGGAGCCCGAAACGCGTGCTCCAGAGCGCTGGACCGATCCCTCCGGCAAGAGAGCCCAACTCAGTGAGCACAGACCGATCCGACGGAAAACCCGGTAAGGGCACACCCACTTCTTCGGGAAGCGGTCGGACCCGCCGTGGCCGCGGCCGTCGTTCGTCTACTTCGGGCACGCGTGGGGCGCGGGTGGAAACCGCCCAGCGCGACTATTTTCCCTCGGAGGCGGAACTCGCCAAAGAGGAGGCGGCATTGGTCGACGACGACGGCGCGGATCGCCTTGACATGCACAATCTCAAGGCCATGCCCCCCCCGGAGTTGCTCGAATTTGCCCTTGAGATGAAGATCGAAAATGTATCGGGGCTGCGCAAGCAGGATTTGATTTTCGAGATTCTGAACGCTCACGCCAAGAAAAAAGGCCGGGTCTTTACCGAAGGCGTACTCGAGATTTTGGAGGACGGCTTCGGCTTCCTCCGGGAACCGGATCAGAGTTATCAAGCGGGTCCAGACGACATCTACGTTTCGCCGTCTCAGATTAGACGCTTCAACATTCGGACCGGCGATACAGTCGAGGGTCAGGTTAGGCCTCCCAAGGAGAACGAACGCTACTTCGCGCTGCTCAAGGTTGAGGCAATCAACTTCGAAGCGCCGGAAAAGGCCCGGGCCAAGACTTCTTTCGACAATCTCACGCCCCTCTATCCAGAGGAAAAATTCAATCTGGAAACCGACGAAGGATCGTTGACGCCGAGGATCATCGATCTGATCGCGCCCCTGGGCAAAGGTCAGCGCGCTCTCATTACGTCCCCTCCCAAGGCGGGGAAGACGATGGTTCTCAAGGACATCGCCAACTCCATTGCGGAGAACCACCCCGATGTCTACTTGATCGTCCTGCTCATTGATGAGAGACCCGAAGAAGTCACCGACATGCAGCGTACGGTCAAGGCGGAGGTGATTTCTTCGACCTTCGACGAACCGGCTACGCGACACGTCCAGGTTGCTGAAATGGTGATCGCGAAAGCCAAGCGGCTCGTGGAGCACAAACGCGATGTGGTGATATTGCTCGACTCGATCACCCGGTTGGCACGCGCACACAACACGGTGGTGCCCCATTCGGGAAAGGTCCTCACCGGTGGGGTGGACTCCAATGCACTCCACAAACCCAAGCGATTCTTCGGGGCCGCCCGCAATGTAGAAGAGGGTGGAAGCCTGACCATCGTGGGGACGGCGCTGATCGAGACCGGATCGCGTATGGACGAGGTCATCTTTGAGGAATTCAAGGGAACGGGAAACAGTGAGCTTGTCCTGGATCGAAAGCTGGCGGACCGGCGTAGCTACCCGGCCATTGACATCAATCGCTCGGCAACCCGGCGGGAGGAACTGCTCCTGAGCGAGAAGGCTTTGAACAGGATGCACATTTTGCGCAAAGTCTTGGCACCCCTTTCTCCCGTGGATTCCATGGAATTTCTCCTAGGCAAGATCAAGGCTACAAAAAACAACGGTGAATTCCTGGAGTCAATGAATTCGTGAACATGGGTCTGCCCAGAAGGGCGATGGTTCGCCGAGTACAAGGGTTGAATTGAGCCCAGCCCTCATGAAATACGGCGACTGGATTGGTCCGATCCGATGTAGTGGTGGTGTGATTTGATGTCAAAATATTTGAACCGAATAGAGGAAGCCGAAGAGCGCGGTCGCGAATTCGAAGCGCGTATCGCCGACCCGGAAATCGCGAAGCAGGCAGGCGAATATCAAAAAGTTGCGCGCGGCCTGGGGGCTCTGCGCCCCCTCCTTGAAGCGGGGGCGCGTTATCGCGCAGTGTTGACTGCGCTTGAGGACTCGCGTTCGATGCAGGACGACCCCGACGCCGAAGTGGTTGAACTGGCCCGGGCAGAAACGGCGGAACTCGAGGCTAGGTTGGTCGACCTCGAGGGGGAGTTGGCGACCCTGCTGATGCCGAGAGATCCCAATGACGGCAAGAATGTATTGGTTGAAATCAGGGCGGGGACCGGGGGCGATGAGGCCGCGCTCTTTGCGGCGGATCTCTTTCGGATGTATTCGCGCTTCGCCGAGTTGATCGGCTGGAAGGTCGAACGCTTGTCCAGTTCGGAAACGGCCGGGGGGGGATTCAAGGAAATCATTGCGCTGGTGGATGGGGAAGACGTCTGGAGTCGCCTGAAATTCGAACGCGGTGTGCATCGGGTCCAGCGGGTACCGTCCACCGAGGCCCAGGGGCGAATTCATACTTCGACGGTCACGGTGGCCGTGATGCCCGAAGCCGAGGAAGTGGATATTGATATCAGCCCGGGGGATCTGCGAATCGACGTGATGCGAGCGAGTGGTCCGGGGGGTCAAAGTGTTAACACGACGGATTCCGCGGTTCGTATCACTCACTTGCCAACGGGGGTCGTGGTCCAGTGTCAGGACGAGAAGTCGCAGCACAAGAACAAGGCCAAGGCGATGACGGTGCTGCGCTCGCGGTTGCTCGAGTTCGAGCAACAGAAGGTGGCCGACGAACGGGCAAGTGAGCGACGCGCTCAGGTTGGGACCGGAGAACGCAGTGAAAAAATCCGGACTTACAATTTCCCCCAAAGTCGCGTGACCGACCATCGAGCGGGGGTCACGCTTCATAAACTGGGCGCGATTATGGAAGGCAATCTTGCTGAATTGCTCGATACCGTGAAAACCCAGATCACGGCGCAGCAGGAGGCTGCGGGCGAAGGGCAATGACTGATCCGACCCACACGGGAACGAGTGGCGATGAGCGAGTCTGGACGGTGCTCGATCTACTGAAGTGGACCACCGACCACTTCGCCACCAAGGGGGTCGACACTCCCCGCCTGGACGCGGAGCTCTTGCTCGCTCATGCATTGGGTCTGCGACGTCTGGATCTCTACCTGCGCTACGAGGAACCCGTAGCGGCTGAAGCCCGCGCCCACTACCGGCAGCTAGTCGTTCAGCGAGCGGGCGAACGCATGCCTGTGGCGCTTTTGCTGGGGGAGAAGGAGTTCTGGTCGCTGCCCTTCAAGGTGACGAAAAATGTTCTCACGCCGCGCCCGGATACCGAGACCCTGGTCGAAGCGGCCTTGGCCCGGCTTCCCGACGCCGAGCGCGCGTACTCGGTGCTCGACTTGGGGACGGGTTCCGGGGCCATCGCTCTGGCCCTGGCCCACGAGAAACCCCTGGCCCGGATCACGGCCACGGATCTCTCGCCCCTCGCCCTTGAGGTCGCGAGGCAGAATGCCGAGGCCCTGGGCGCGGGCGAGTCCGTACGCTTTCTCGAAGGGGATCTCTTCGAGCCGGTTCGGGACGAGCTCTTCGACCTGATCGTCAGTAATCCCCCCTACTTGGCCCGGGCAAGCGCCCAGGCGCTCGCCCCGGAATTGGCCCACGAACCCGAGCAGGCGCTCTTCGGGGGGGATGACGGCTACGCGGTCCTGGGACGTCTGGCCGAGCAGGTGAGGCCCATGCTGGAAGCCGGCGGCTGGTTTCTGGTCGAGCTCGATCCGGGCCAAGCCGCGACGGTGGTCGGTTGGCTCGAGGCTGCAGGCTTGGGCGAGGCCACGATCTTGAAGGACTTGGCGGGCCGGTCCAGGGTGGTGGCGGTTCAAAATCGGTCTCAGCCGGCCTGATTTGAGGGACTCGATCCCGGCCTGTGAATCGCCGGGAAGCGCCCCGACCCGATGACCCGCGCCAGTCGCTGTAGCGGGCCGTGGCGGTTGCCGGGATCGGTGGCTACACAAGGTCCGCAGCGGGCTCCAACCGTCCCAGGGGTGGGGAGCCAAGGGATGGCCTTTCGGCGGGGAAGGCTCGCCGCGGCCGCTGAGGCTGTGAAGAAGGCCTACGAACCGGCCCATGAGGCCGAGGGTCTGCCCCCCGGGGCGGGCCGAGGGAGCGCGAAATGGCATCAAGTGGGGATTCGTGCCGCGAGGCAACGGTGGTGCGGGAGACCAAGGAGACCCGAATCAACCTCGAGCTGGCGATTGACGGCTCTGGGGAGTACCGAGTGGCCACGGGGATTCCGTTTTTCGATCACATGCTGGAGTCCTTTGCCCGGCACGCGCTCTTTGACTTGAAACTCGAGGCGGCGGGGGATACCGAGGTCGATTTTCATCATACGGTCGAGGATGTGGGAATCGCCCTAGGCCAGGCCTTTCGCGAAGCTCTCGGCAGCGCCGAGGGGATTCGCCGCTTTGGCTCCTTTGTGCTCCCCATGGCGGAGAGCAAGGTCGAGGTGGCGCTGGATATCTCGAATCGGCCCACGCTTTGCTACCAGGTCCCCCTCGAGAATGGCCGCATCGGAAATTTTGATGCCTCCTTGGCCGAGGATTTTTTCCACGCCTTCGCGCAGAACGCTGGGATCGATCTGCACATCGAGAAGCGTTACGGCCGCAGCCCGCACCATGTGGTCGAAGCGGCTTTCAAGGGCGTCGCTCGGGCCCTGCGCGAGGCGGCTTCGGTGGACCCCCGCGAGAAGGGTCTTCCCAGCGTGAAAGGTACGCTCTAGGGCGATGACGGACGGGTGGGCCCGGGTGCGCAAGAGCGTTCCGGGTTTGGTCGGCCAAGGACGGGCTCAATGAGTACAGCCGCGAAAGTGGCGCTGGTCGACTACGGGGCCGGCAACATACGCAGCGTCGCCAAGGCGCTCGAGCGCAGCGGCTTCGAGGTTGAGGTCACAGATTCGCCGTCGGTGGTCTTGGCCGCGGATGGAGTGGTGCTGCCCGGTGCCGGTGCCTTCGCGGATGCCATGGCGACCTTGCGCGCGCGCGGACTCGAAGAGGCGGTGAAGCAGACTGTTCAAGCGGGCCATCCCTATCTGGGCCTTTGCGTCGGTGTACAGGTGCTTTTCGAAGAGGGCGAAGAGCATGGCATCACGCCGGGCTTTGGAATCTTCGAGGGCCGGGTCGAGCGTTTCCCCGAGACGGACTCCGATGGCTCGCGCTTGCGGATTCCGCAGATCGGATGGAACGAAGTGCGCTTCCAAGGCGACCACCCGATGGTCGCGCACCTGCCCGAGCGAGATCACTACTACTTCGTTCACTCCTACCGGCCCGTGCCGACGGATTCATCAGTGGTGGCAGGGATTTGTGACTACGGCGGAAACTTTGCGGCCGCGGTCGCAAACCAGTCCATCTTCGCCGTTCAGTTTCACCCCGAGAAGAGTCAGCAGGCGGGCAAGCGGCTTCTCGACGCCTATCGGAGCTGGGTGGAGGAAACACGGTGACGCTGCTCAAGCGAGTGATTCCGTGCCTGGATGTGGATAAGGGTCGAGTGGTCAAGGGCGTGAAATACGTTGACCACGTGGACTGCGGCGACCCGGTACAGGTGGCTCAACTCTACGATGCCCAGGAAGCCGACGAGGTGACCTTTCTCGATATCACGGCGAGCCACGAAGAGCGGGGCATCCTGCTCGATATCGTTTCCCAAACCGCCGAGACGGTCTTCATGCCCTTGACTGTGGGGGGCGGCGTCCGTTCCCTGCAAGATATTCGCGACCTGTTGAACGCCGGCGCCGACAAGGTTTCGATCATGACCGCTGCGGTGCACAATCCCGACCTCGTCGCCGATGCCGCGGCGAAAATCGGAAGCGCGAACCTGGTGCTGGCGATTGATGCCCGGGCGGTGCGAGATGAAAGCGATCGCCCGGTGCCCGGGCGCTGGGAGGTCTATACCCATGGTGGTCGCCGGCCCACTGGGATCGACGCCGTCGAGTGGGCGGGCCGAATGGCCGAGGCCGGGGCCGGCGAAATATTGCTGACCAGCATGGATCGCGATGGGACCAAGAGTGGCTATGACCTGGCGTTGCTGCGCGCAGTTTCGGATCGCGTTCGAGTGCCCGTGGTGGCCTCCGGAGGAGGGGGGAGCGCTGACGATCTGGCCGCTGCGCTGAGCGATGGCCCGAACGGCGGCCATGCCCAGGCGGCCTTGGCGGCTTCAATTTTTCACTTCGGTGAAGCGACTGTGGGGGAGGTCAAGCTTGCACTCCTCGATCTGGGGATCGAGGTCCGCCCGCCCTCGCCCGATGCCAGCCAGGAGCGGAGTTCCCCCGGCCGCTGATAGGTTCTTGAGCAAGAGCAAAGGCTGCGCTAGCCTAGGGAATTCGTCCCGTAATCTTGCCCAAGTAGCTGTTTCGTTAGCGCTTTCTGAATTTTCTGTGTTCTCGGGGGGAGAGGGGTTTCACTGCCCGTTTTTGCAGGGAAACTCAGATCTACGGTGAGCCTCATCAATCGTGAACCGTGGCCGGCCCGAGAGAATAGGCAGAAAAATCGAGTCGATGGGAGACAGCGAGTAGGGACTAACGACGAGCGATTAGCGACGAGCGATTACGAAAAAAGAGGCCGCCTCCCTCTGACTGAACGAGAGGAAAGCGGTAGGAATACGGAGAGCAAGACGCAATTGAGCGGGTGCATTGCTGAAATAGTTGCAGAATTTTTCATAAAAATCCGCAGGGGACCCGCTCGTACACGATAAAACTGAGCAAATTCAAAATTCAGAATAAAATCAAGACATTAAACAGGCTCAAGGGCCACTCACACACACCGGAGCAATCGCCAATCACCCCAAAGACGGAGCGGGAACCCTCGCAAGAAAACGAGACGGGGTTTCTCGCCCAATGCGTCAAATATTAGGGCGCGCGGGGTTCGCGATCTGCCAGGAGCGATAAGAATATATGTCCGTTATGAAGGTCAAAGAAAATGAATCCATCGAGCAGGCTCTTCGGCGTTTTAAAAAGGTCTGCGAGAAGGCGGGAATTCTGACAGAGCTTCGGCGTCGCGAGTACTACGACAAGCCGAGCATTCGGAAGAAGAAAAAAGAGGCGGCCGCGAGGAAGCGTGCGCTGAAAAAAGTTAGACGCACGGGTCCCTGAATCTCAGAAGGCTCGGGTCGTGGAGTAGGCTTTGGGTCTCATCCCTGAAACAACAATCCAAGAGATACGAGACCGAGCCGATATCCTTGGCTTGGTCGGTCGCTACGTAGATCTCAAGCAAGCCGGCCACAACAGTTGGAAGGGTCTCTGTCCCTTCCACGATGAGAAAACCCCGTCCTTCAACGTCAATCCGGGTCGTCAGGCCTATTACTGCTTTGGTTGCCAGGCCAAGGGCGACGTGCTCAGCTTCCTGGTCGACCATGAGAACCTGACGTTTCCCGAAGCCGTGCGAACATTGGCGGCTGATCTCGGCATCGTGATTCCCGAATCAGATTCCGGTGATCGCAGCGATACCGAGAAAATTTTCGCGGCTCTCGAAGTGGCTCAACAGTGCTACCGCGAAGCCCTGCAGTCGCCCGAGGGACAGATCGCCCGCGAGTATCTCGAGCATCGGGGTTTGGACGCGGAGGTGATCGATCGTTTCCAGATCGGGTATGCGCCCGATGCTTGGGACACCGTGGTGCGCGCCCTCGAGAGGGCCAAGGTTCCCGCCGACGTGGGGATGTTATCGGGCTTGCTCAATGAGCGAGCTTCGGGTGGTCACTACGATCGCTTACGCGGTCGCGTGATCTTTCCGATCCAGGATGTGCGGGGAAGGGTGATCGCGTTCGGCGGGCGGGCCCTCGGGGCCGATCAGGAACCCAAATACCTCAATACGCCCGAAACGCCGGTCTATCACAAGCGCCGCACTTTCTATGGTTTTCCCCACGCCCTCGAGCCGATTCGCCGGGCCGGCCGCGCCATCGTCTGCGAAGGTTATTTCGATGCAATCGCCCTGGCCCGGGCGGGCGTGGGTGAAGCCGTGGCCACGTGTGGGACCGCATTGACCTCGGATCATGCCCGGGACCTGAGTCGCCGTACGTCTTCCCTGGGGCTTCTCTTCGACGGTGATTCCGCCGGCAAGAAAGCCATGGAACGAGCTCTGGAAATTCTGCTCCCCGCGGGCCTTCGAGTGCGCGCGGTTTCCCTGCCCGATGGTCAGGACCCCGACGATTTTCTGAATGCTCGCGGACCCAAAGATCTGGTCGCCCTGGTGGATCGTGCGCCGGACGCGCTTGAAGTCGTGATTCGTCGCGCGGTGGCCGCTGGTTGTTCGACTCCAGCGGAAAAGTCCGATGCCGTGCGTCGAGTCGCGCCGCTGGTCGCGTCGATCCCCGATCCGGTGGAGCGCAGTGAGTACGCCCGTCGCCTCGCCCTCTTCGTGAGCGCTGACGTGGCTGCGGTGGAGTCGGTGGTCCGATCGGTGAGGGGTGGCAAGAGTATTCCCGCAAATCCCCGGGTGGCCGCCTCCAGCTCAGAGTCCAAGCCGGTCTCGGGAGACAATTATGCGCCGATCAGCGATTCGGAAGCGCGTCATCTGCGACAGCTGGCCATGATTCTTTCGCGGCACCCCGAGCTGGCGAATGCCGCTCTCGTTGAGGAGATGCACGAAGCGCTGCCGAATTGTGCCCTCAAGGATCTTGTTTTTGCCTTCGTGGATGCGGGGGCCGAGGGGCATGTGGATGCCGAAGGGAGGGTCGACATCCTGGCCATGAAGGAACGTGTTTCTTCCGAATTGGCCGCTATGGCCTACGAAGTGGTCATGGACGAAAGCTTCTTTGCGAACGAAACCCCTGGATGGGAAGTCCTGACGCAGATATTGCGCAGGTTTGTTCTAAGAAAGCTCGATGCCGAACAAAAAATCATCAGACGTCGGCTCGATGATCCCGATGAGGATCAAGGGAAAGCGGTTGAAGATCTTCAGGCACTGCTGGTTCGCCGGCGAGCGCATGGAGCGACGGGTCTGGATACAGGCCTCTGATTGGCAAGAAGTAGCAGCGGGCCAAGTGCGCTCGGCACTAAGGAAAGAGAAACGAGGAGATTCCCCCATGGCCTCAGACGCCCCCAAGTCTTCTTCGAAAGGTTCCGAAGCGGTCGGTGACCGCAAGGTTTCTTCGAAGGGCCAAGAAAAGTTAGAAACGACCGCTGGATCCGGCGAAAAGACCAAGCGCCCGGGCAAGGCCGCCGTGTCGGCTCGTTTGAAAGGCAAAGCCCGAACCGATAACTCGGCCGCGACGGCCGACCCGGTGCGAGTTTACCTCCGTGACATGGGCCAAGTTTCGTTGCTCACTCGCCAGGGCGAGGTCGATATCGCCATGCGGATCGAAGAAGGCATCCATGACATGGAGTTTGGCATTATCGGAAACGCCCACGGGATCTCCGCGGTTCTTGCCCTAGGAGATCGCCTTCGCGCCGGTGAAATAGTGCTCAGGACCGCGGTTGATGGTCTAAACGCCGAGGGATCCGACCCGCCTGAGTTGCGGGAGATGGCGCTCTTCAACGCCATGGATCGGGTGAAATCGATGAGCGTGGAGATCGATCGCAAGCGCAATTCCGGCATGAACCGGCGTACTACACGATCGACCCGTCGGCGCCTGCTCGACGAAATCGATCAACTCTGTCTCCGATGCGTGGAAGAACTGCGCAGCGTCGGTTTTGCGAATCAACGCGTGGATGAAATCAGAGAATGCCTGATGCAGGTGGTGAAGTCGTTCCGCATGATGGAGGGCCGAGCCTGGCAGGTGAGCCATCGGTTTGGAATGAGTCCACAGGAACTCTTGGAAATTTCCAACTTCTCGGAAATGGACGAGACCCAGGCACGCGATGCGCTGGACCTTCTCGGCGGCGATCTCGAAAGAGTCCAAGCTGCGGTGGACGAACTCAATGAAATTGAGAAGTTAAGAATCAACCTCGAGAAGAAACTCCGGATGGACCGTCAGGCGGTCTACGATGCGGAGGCGCGAATCGAGGCGGCGACCGCACGCGCCCACCAGGCGAAAAGCGAACTGATCGAGGCCAACCTGAGGCTGGTCGTTTCCATCGCCAAGCGATACACGAATAGGGGCCTTCAGTTCCTGGATCTCATCCAGGAGGGCAATATCGGCCTCATGCGCGCGGTGGACAAGTTCGAGTATCAGCGCGGGTACAAGTTCTCCACCTACGCAACCTGGTGGATCCGTCAGGCGATTAGCCGCTCTGTGGCCGAGCAAGCGCGAACAATCCGTATCCCAGTGCACATGATTGAAAACCTGAACAAGGTGATTCGAACATCGCGAGAGCTGGTTCAGTCTCTGGGTCGAGAACCCGGAGCCGAGGAGATTGCCGAGAAACTGGATATGGATTCGGAAAAGGTCAACTCCCTGCTCCGACTCTCGGCCGAGCCCGTCAGCCTGGAATCTCCGATGGGCGAAGAGGATGACAGTTCGCTTTCGGACTTCATTCCGGATCCCAATGCGATTAGCCCCCAGGATGCCGTGATCAATACCCACCTTGTCCAAGAGACGAGGGACGCTCTCGCGACCCTGACTCCCCGGGAGGCTCGGATCATCGAGTTGCGATTTGGGATCGGGGAGGATTCCGATGCCACCCTCGAGGAAGTGGGGCACGGTTTCTCAATCACTCGGGAGCGAATCCGGCAGATCGAGGCCAAGGCGCTGCGCAAGCTGCGCCATCCCTCGCGCAGCCGAGTCCTGAAAACCTACGCCGACGACTAGGCCCGCCCTCAGGGGTTTTCCATGGCTCGCTCTTTGAGCGTGGGGTTTGAGGCGGATGCGGGTTCATCCCTTACCTGTCAAACCCCTCAGCAGGGGCCGCCCACGCTTGCGATCCATGCGGCAAAGTCGCCCGGGTAGTCGACCGCAGACTGTCGCTGGGCGATGCGCTTGAGCAGAGCCTGCCGAGCCTCGGCATCGTTGGCCGGCCCCGCAGCGAGTTCGTCGGCCACACGCTCGGCGACCTCTGCGCCGGGAGGCTCGAGGGCTACTGTGGCGTCGGGGTCGTCGGAAACCCCGAGAAAGACCTCGACGGCGTCTTGTGAAACAGCGCTCGCATGTTTTCTAGAAGCCACGATATTTCCCTTGCCGGTGACCACGTTGCCCACCGAGAAAACCGTGGGGTAGGGGGCGAGTCGCCCATAGGTCCAATCCATGAAGTTGAAGAGTTCCCCCTTCATCTCGATGCCCTCGATGGGGTCGGGAATGCTGCCGATGGAGCTGATGACAACCGGCCCCCGGCGCTCAAAGGTCTCGTCGGTGGTCTTAACCCGGCCGTTTTCGATCTGCGTACGACGAAAGCGAAGGCCGACCAATTGGCCGCCCTCCTCCAAGAGCCCATCGGGCGCGGCGAGGGGCTCGACCTTCAACTTGAACTTTTCGCTGGCCTTGTTGAGCAGAGTTCGGCGCGATTTCTTGACCTTCTCGATGCGCTCTGAAGACGCATCGTCGGGGATTGAAACCAGGGGCATATCCTCTTCGCGCCGGCGGTAGTAGATGGTGCAACCCGCGAGCCCCAGGTCTTCCCAGCTCAAATCGTGGGCAGCAAGGGTTTTCGGAATTCCCTTGACCTCCAGTTCCGTCGTGGAGAGGGCGATACCTCGCTCGGCGAGGGCGCGCTGGGTGCAAGTCAGGGTGATGATCTTGGCGACATCGATTGAGGCAAGCCCGCCCCCCACGACGATGCTGCCGTCGTGGACGTCGAAGCGCTCCCCGGAAAAATCGGGATCCTCGGCATGGTTGAAGGCGATGACGAAAGGGTTCTGGTAGACGAGCCCCTTTCCCAGATAACTCCCCGCGCCGTCGATGGGGAGCGGCCGGTCTTGCCAAGCACCATTCGCCAGAATCACGCTGGCAAATCCCCAATCATTGACGAGTTCGTCAAAGGCGACGTCTCGGCCAATCTTTGTCGCCGGAATGAAGTGGACGAGAGGGTGCGAGAGCTTTTCGCGAATCGTCCCGTACTCCTTTTGCCGGAGTTTTTCGTGCCAACGCGGAAGGCCGTCTTCAATTTTCCCGTACGGGCGGCTGTTCTGTTCAAAGACGGCGACGGTCACACCTCGGTTTGCGAGTCGGTGGGCAATCTCAGCACCTGCGGTCGCTCCGCCGATGATTGCAACGCAATGGCCGGGAGAGGGATCTGTCATGCGGCGATTCTTGCAGTTTGTTTGCTTCGCCACAATGATGAGCGCCGGCCCAGGAGGCTCCGGCGCAGAAAATCCCCCCCCCATTGGCGGCCCTCGGCGGTGGGGCCGGATGCGGTACGCTGAGTTCGGCGGGCCCGTAGCTCAGCGGTTAGAGCAACCGGCTCATAACTGGTTAGTCCTCGGTTCAAATCCGAGCGGGCCCACCACCTTGCTCCGCCGCTCCGATCCCAGGCTGTTCGGCCCGAGCTTCCCGGTGGAGTCGGCGCCCGGAGGCTAGCGCCCGGCCACTCGACGCATGGTGGGCATTTCTAGGGCGGCGAGATCGGCCTTCTGCTCGGCAAGGAAGATCGCGACGCCGCCGGTGGGCTCAGCCCCGGTGGACTCCCGGAGGCCAGCGGGGCTCCCGGCGTCTGCCTGGTAGCCGCTCCTGACCCGGAGATAGAGGGTTTGCCCGGGCTGGGCGGTGAATGCGACGCTATTCCATGCGCGCGGGATGATGCCCAACCACCTCAGCCGGGCCTTCAGGACGTGGCGCCCCGGCCCCAGCAGGAGGGATAGGTACTCGCCCCTGTGCAGTTCTCCCAGGCTCTGGGCATCGATTTTCAGGTCGACGGCGGGAACGCCCCGAAGGGGTTCGGCCCGGTAGATGTAGACAAGGGCCTCGCCGGGACCGGGCTCCGTGGCCGGGACGAAGAGGGCGCCTCCGGGGCCGGTTGTCGTGCACCCGAACAGGGTCAGGCCGAGCAGTGCGATGCTCGCCCGGGCGACTCTCTGCCGGTGCGTGCGATTCTTCGGTCCGGGCAAGTTTCCTCCGTGGAGCGCGCTTGTCAGACTCCGGGGTTGGAACTGAATTCTGCTGGATTCTAGCGATGTTGCCGATCTGTGCGAGGGATCCGGGAGGGGGTCTCTCTGCTATGCTGGGGAGTTCAAACGCGACGGCACCGGCTGGGCAGAATTTCCATGAAAAATAACAAGGATCGCTACTGGGATTGCCTCGATCAGGCGATGGAAGCCTCCCACGGCGGCCGAATCGAAGAGGCCCTGGCGTGGCTGGAAGAGGCCCTCAAGGCGAACCCCGGAGGCGCAGAGGCGCACAACGGCCGGGGCGAAATTCTCTGGGATGAGGGACGCGTCGAAGAATCGCTCTACGAGTTTGAGCGCGCGATTGCCACCGATCCAAAGTTCGGGACCGCGCATCTCAATCGCATCGAACTTCTAGTCGAAGAGGTCGGTGAATTCGAAACCGCCCTAGAGGCCTGTGACGATCTGCTGGCCGGTCTGCCTTCCCGCCCACGCCTGGACCGGCCCTTCCAAGCGGAGCTCTGTTACCTGAAGGCCAAGTCTCTTTTCTATCGCGACGATCTTGAGGGCGCGGTTTTCTTGATTCGGCGAGCGACGAAATCGGGAGGCGAGCAGCCCACCTACAGCGCATTCGAGGGTCATGTGCTCTTCGAGATGGGTGCCTATGCCGAGGCCCGGCGTGTGCTCGAACGGGCCCTTGCCTGTGAGCCCGATTCCCCCCATATCGTTTACAGTCTGGGTCTCGTGCTGGAGCGCATCGTCGCGTCGGGGAGTGAGGAGTTTTCGACGGGAGCCGTCGCCGCCGCTCGAACGGGTGCAGAAGCCGCTTTTGAACGCGCCCATGCCCTGGACCCGCTGCAGTTTCCGATCCCGGTTTCTGTGAGTACGAAATTTTTTGAAGAGGCCATCGCCGAGGCCTTGGATAATCTACCGCGCTCGATTCGGGAATATGTCGCAAACGTGCCGATTCTCATCGAGGATTTCCCGACTCTGGACCGGGTGGTGGGGGAACGTCTTTCGCCCCAACTACTGGGTCTCTTTGTCGGGATTCCGCGCACCCAGGCGGCCGCGACGGAGCAGGTGCCCGATCTCGATCAGATCCTGCTCTTCAAGGGCAATCTCGAAAAGATCTGCCGAGACCGCGAGGAGTTGATCGAACAGATCCAGATAACGGTTCGGCACGAGATAGGCCACTACCTGGGCCTTGACGAAAACGATCTCGAGCGGCTGGGCCTGGCCTGAAAGCGCTTGCCACGGATGCGCCCGCGCCGAGCGCCCGGCTTCCGTGCCTTCGCTCCCATAGCTTCACCGTCGCGCCTATACCTTCGCGCCTATACCGTCGCTCCTATACCTTCGGTCCTATCCTATACCTTCACCTTCGCTCCTATACCCCCGCTCCGGCGGGTCTCCGGCGGTGCCGGTTCGGTGAAAGTCCGGTTCCCGCGTATTGGGGCTAGGCTGTCGGGGTGAGCGAACCCCCCCTGACTTTCTCGGGCAGCCCCGCCATCTTGATCGAGCGCCTAATCGCCGTGGTGGGTGAGGATCACTGTCTCTCCCGGCCCGAGGAACTTTTCACCTACGGCTGCGATGGCCTGACTCTGGATGCTCATCGGCCCAGCGTCGTGGTTCTGCCAAAGAGCAGCCAAGAGGTGGCCGCCGCGGTGGCGATCTGCCGGGAACTGGGCTGCCCCTTTGTGCCCCGGGGCGCGGGGACCGGGCTTTCCGGGGGGGCGACGCCGCTTTTTGGGGCGGTGGTGATTTGCTGCTCGCGCATGGGGGAGATCCTCGAGATCGATGCCGAAAACCGAATTGCCGTGGTGCAGCCCGGTGTCGTCAACGCCCATCTCTCCCGAGCCGTGGCGGACCTGGGTTTGTTCTACGCCCCCGACCCCTCCAGCCAGCAGGCGTGCACGATCGGCGGCAACGTGGCCGAAAATTCCGGCGGTCCCCACACGCTCAAGTATGGAACGACCACGAATCATGTTCTGGCGGTGGAGATGGTTCTTCCCGATGCCTCCACGGTTCGGCTCGGATCGCCCACGGGATTTTCCCCGGGCTACGACTTGGTGGGCGCGGTGGTCGGGAGCGAAGGAACCCTGGGCATCGTGACGGAGATCACGGTTCGATTGATGGCCATCCCCGAAGCGGTGGAGACGATCCTGGCCATCTTTGACGATGTCCCCTCGGCCTGCCGTCTTGTTGGGGGAATCATTCGGAGCGGTATGGTTCCCGCGGCCCTCGAGGTTGTCGACCAACGCACGATCCGTGCCGTGGAGGCGAGTGTCTACGCCGCGGGGCTACCCACCGAGGCTGGGGCCGTTCTGATCATCGAACTCGATGGCGCGGCCTGCGAGATGGAGGGTCAGCTCGCCCGGATCCGCGCGCTTGCCGAGAACGAAGGTGTGCGCGATCTCCGGATCGCGGAGAATGCTGAGGAGCGAACTCTTTTCTGGCGCGCTCGCAAGGGAGCCTTCGGAGCTATGGGGCGTCTGGCGCCGGATCTCTACGTGCACGACGCAGTGGTTCCCCGGGCCAGCCTTCCCGAGGTGCTCGAGGAAATCTGCGCCATCGGGGATCGCTATTCGCTGAAGCTCTCCAATGTCTTTCATGCGGGGGACGGAAACCTGCACCCCAATATTTCATTTGACCGTCGGGATCCCGACGAACTGGCTCGGGTTCTCGCTGCGGGCCGAGAGATGCTCGAACTCTGTGTCCGCGTCGGTGGCGTGCTGACCGGAGAGCACGGCGTGGGGACCGAGAAGCGTGACTATATGGGTATGCTCTTTTCCCCGGATGACCTCGATGCCATGCGGCGATTGCGCGATGCCTTCAATCCCGATGGCCTGTGCAATCCCGGCAAGCTGATTCCCACGACCCGAGCCTGCATGGAATCGAATCCCAAGGCTCGGGGTTACGATGAGGTTCCCCTGGAATGAGCGAAGAAGTGGCCCCGGGAACAATCGATGGCCTGCGAGCCGTGGTGGCCGATGGTGTTCGATTGCTGGACCCGCCCGAGAGAACGGGCGGAAGTCGCTTGCTGGCCCGGGTGGAGCCGTCGAGCGGCGAAGAATTGGCCGAGTGTCTCGGCGTTTTTGCCCGCTGCCGGGAACCCGTGCTCGTGACCGGGGCGGGAACGCAGTTGGACCTTGGCAATCCGGCCCGGGGCGTCTCCGTCGCGCTTTCGTGCCGCCGATTGAGGGGGATCGTGGAACTCGATGCCGCCGATGGGGTCGTGCAAGTCTCGGCCGGGACGCCCTTGGCCGAGCTTGACCGCGAGGTCGAGGCTCAGGGTTGGCTGCTTCCCCTGGATCCCCCCAACCGCGGGGGCACCGTGGGGGGGGCGTTGGCCACCGCCACCTGCGGCCCGCGCCAGCGCGGGTTTGGACCGGTTCGCGATGCAGTCCTCGGAATGGACACCGTGATGGCCTCGGGTGCGCGGACCCGATGCGGAGCCCGGGTGGTGAAGAATGTGACGGGCTACGACCTGGCGAAGCTCTATGTGGGCTCCCTGGGAACCTTGGCCGTCATGGAGAAGGTGTGGCTGCGCCTCAAACCGATTCCCGCATCGATCCGGGTGCTGGAGGTCGATCCACTGGACGCTCAGGAAGCGTTCGGATTGGCGGTCGCCGCCGGGCGCAGGGGTTCTGCCCGGGCGGTGGCGCTGGTGGGACCCGAACCGGGGACCCAAGAAAAAAACTCCGACCCCTGGCGGCTTGTGGCCGAATTTGCCGGTGAGGCAGCGGCCACCGACGCCGATGCAAACTGGCTCGCTGCCGGCCGGCCGGCAAAGGCGGGCAGCGAGGCGAGTATCGAGGCGGTTCGTGTACTTCAGGGTGAGCGCAGGCCGATGGGTCTGAAGGCGCGGATGCATCTTTTGCCGGGGGCATTGGCGGCGGCTTGCGTTCACTTGCAAGCCTACGGCGCTCGGGTCCTTGCCTACCCCGAACCAGGCGTTGTTCACGCGAGCTTCGAGCCCAGGGGCGAGTCCACACCCGATTGGTTGCCCGGAGTCCTCGGGAGGCTCGAGGAAATTAGCGTGGCCGGGGGCGGCCAGTGGGTGGTCGAAGCCCTGCCCGAGGAGGCCCGAGCCGATTGGGATGTATTCCCGGGGGCGTCGGGGTTGGCGCTGATGCGTTCCATAAAAGAGCGGTTCGACCCGGATGCGATCCTGAATCCCGGTCGCTTCGCTGGGCGGATTTGACATGAGCGAAACCTCGCCCCTCTTCGATCTGGACCCGAGTCTTCTCGATGACAGCCTCGACTGTGTGCATTGCGGGCTCTGTCTGAGTGCTTGCCCCACGTACCGGATCACCGGGCGCGAAAACAGTTCGCCCCGGGGTCGCATCTACCTGATCCGGGGCGCCGCCGAGGGCAAGATCGAATTGGGGGGTGTGGTCGCCGAGGAACTCGGCTTGTGTCTGGGCTGCCGAGCCTGTGAGAGCGAATGCCCTTCGGGAGTTGAGTACGGAGCCATGCTGGAAAAGGGCCGGGCGGCGATTGCCGATGCCGGTCTGCGAAAGGGTTGGGCCTATCGTCTCGAGGGCTTTGCCCTGCGCCGGATTGTGGCTTTCCCCCGAAGGCTGCACGCGGCGTTTTCCCTGCTCGGGCTTGCCCAGCGATTGGGCATGGACCGCGTCGCAGGCCTGCTTCTTCCCTTTGTCGATTACGCGCGTGGGCTTTTGCCGCGGGTTCCTCGGGCGGCGGCTCGTCGCAGGCTGCCCGCCTTTACGCCGGCTCAAGGCGAGCGCCGAGGTCGAGTGGCTCTGCTCGAGGGCTGCGTGATGGCCGAACTCTTCGGCGATGTGAATCGCGCTACGGTGCGTGTGCTCGCGCGCAACGGCTACGACGTCGTGGTGCCCGAGGGTCAGGGGTGCTGCGGTGCCCTGCATGCCCACGCCGGCGATCTCTCTACATCCCGGCGACTGGCCACGAAGAACGTCGAAGCCTTCGCGCTGCCGGGGGGTGAGCCCGTGGACGCGGTGGTGAGCAACTCGGCGGGCTGCGGCGCTGCGCTGGGGGAAACCGATCAGTGGTTGCCCGGCCGGGGGGAGGAATTGGCGAGGCAAGCGCGGGATGTCTGCGAATGGCTCGATGAGGTGGGCTTGCGCGCGCCTTCCGGGTCCCTCGCGGCCCGGGTCTGCTACGACGATCCCTGTCATCTCGTTCACGCCCAGGGAATTTCGTCCGCGCCGCGTCGTCTTTTGAGCGCGATCCCCGGTCTCGAACTGGTGGCGCACGCCGACGCTGAGAGCTGTTGTGGCGCAGCGGGTACGTACAATCTCCTGCAACGAGAAATGTCCCAGCGGGTCCTGGAGCCCAAGCTGGACGCACTGGCCGCGGCGGACCCCGATTGGATCGCCACTGGAAATCCCGGTTGCATGCTGCAAATCGAGGCCGGCGTTCGGGCGCGGGGTATGGCTGCCCGAGTAGTGCATCCGGTGGAGTTGCTCGACCGCGCTTACGCGGGGAGCGCCCCCGGCGAAAGCTGAATTTTAGTGCTTTGAACCACGGGCTCATCGATACGGGCTCATCAATACGGGCTCATCGATATGAGCGCATTGATACGAGCTCATCGACACGAGCTCATCGACACGAGCTCACTGCAGGCTAACCGGTGCCCCTCGAGGCTTCAGCGATAGAGAAAGATATCCGGGGTTTCCTTGGGTGGGCGCCAGCGCGGGAAGGCGCCAAGATTGAAATCGTTAAAACTGCCCTGGAAGACCAAGTCGAAGGGGAGAATCGACTCGCGTCCGCGCACCAGTCCGTAGCGCTCGCGCATGCTTTGATAGACATATGTGCTCTGGGCCGTGGGGCGCTTGTCCGGGCGACCCACCAGCCCGAGCAACGCGCGCTCGAGGAACTGATCGCGATCGGCATCGGCGGCCAGGGTGTCGTCGGGATCGATGAGCTGATTGCGACGGGTGGTCTCGTCGAGCATCGCCGCGAGCTGTGCCATCCGCTGGGAAGAGATTTTTTTGTAGAGCGCGAGGGGCGGGGCCTTTTCGTCGCCCTCTTTGTCCACCATGTCGAAGCGCAGGCTTAGGCCGCCCAGCAAGGTCACACCGGCTGGATGAAGTTCGCCATCGACGATCTCTCCATTGATGAGAATGGGATTGATCCCGAGCCCTCCGGTTCCGGCGACACGCGGATTTTCCACCAGGAAATCCCGGGTGACGGTGATCTTCTGGGGAGAGGCGGTTTCGAGTTCGCTTCGTACCCGGTAGCCGGCGAGCTTGCCCCCGTCGTTGTCCGGATATTCGATGGAGGTGTAGCGGAGGGCCTGGATTCGCCGGTCAGGGCGCCGAATTCCCTCGGCACTTCCGAGTTGTTGGGCTGCTGCGGCCTCGGCGAGATCCGCGCGTTTTGCGTTTTCCATGGGGGGGAGAAAGTCGGCGATTCGTAACGCGCCCACGAAGTTGCCCCTGCCCTCCTCGTAAGTCAAAAGCCATGTCATGAGTTCCTCGGCATGCTGACCATCGGGTTGAAGACCGAGGTAGCGGTAAGCGAGAATCGCGCTGGGCTGCTGGAAGTCAGGGGATTTCTGCCAGCGCCCGAAAATCATTCGTAGGGGAGAAGTCGCCAGGGCAGCGGCGATTCCCGGCGACTCCAAGACGACGGCCAGCGGTCGGGGAAGGTTCGGATAGCGAGTTTTCGTCGCGTAGTTGCCCAGCAGTCGCCAGCGAATTTCTTCGTTGCGTTTGCGTGTCCGCATCTCCCGGTAGGCGCGATATGGGTTTTGCCAGGGGTCTTGAAGCAAGTGGATGGCGTGTCGCACCATGAAGTTTTTCGCCGGGTCTTGCCGAGCGAGGGCGGCCAGGGTCTTCCAACTGGCCTCTGCCTCGCCGCCTTCGTACTGGGCCAGGGCAAAGATGTAGGCCGCCTCTCCGCCCACACCTCCGCTGTCACGCGACTGCAATTCCAGGGTGTCGATGAGATCGGGTGCCAGGGGCTTGGCGCCCGGCGACGTGGTCAGCAGGGCGCTGGCGAGGGTGCGGCTTTCCGGGCCGTATTGGCGCCCCGGTGCCAGGGGGGCAGCCTCCAGTGATTGTTGGAAGAGCCGCCAATGCTCCGCGATGATCGCCTTGGAGCGCGCGAGGATCTTGTCGGCCTCGGGGCTGGGCCCCCAAAAGAGCGCACGCCGGGCCTCGAGCCCGGCCGCGCGGTATCGCCCGGCCTCTGCGGCCTGCCGGGCAGCGCGGAGCCGACGGGCGCGCATGGTTTCGGCCAGCTTCTTGTCCCCACCGGCGACCTGGCCGCGGACATACTCGGAATCGGCTGCGGCGGGATTGCGGGCCAGGTATTCCTTGCGCAGGGCGAGGGCCTGGCGATCGGTGGCCGGCAGCGCTTCGTCGTTGGAAAAACTGGCAAGGTAGTGGGCGACGCTTGTGGAGATTTGAAGGGGTGCGAGTATGAAGCCGTTGAAAACCGCTTGGCCCAGAGGCTGGGAAACGGCATTGAAGGTGCGGGCCCAATAGCGTTCCCATGTGTCGCGCCTTCGGCGCCAGGCCAGGGCGAGCAGGTCGTCGTTGACCGATTGGGTGAGGCGAGCATCCAGGGCTGGGTCGGTTCCCCAGCCCCGGGTCAGTTCCCGGCTGGCGTCGCGGTAGGCCTCGGGGTTTTCCAGGGTGGAGTGGACCAGATTGGCGGCCAAGGGGTCGAGGTCCTCGCCCTTGTGCGCATCGGAAATTGTGCCCAACTTGGCCACGGCTTCCTTCAGGGCGGGCCGGTCATCGGCCAGGGCTGCCGCGGCGGCGCGGGCGGCCACCCGGTCCGAGGGCTCGGGAAGCCAGGGAGCCGGTGCGCTGAGAGGAATCAGGAGTGCACCGCCCGGCGGCGGCGGCCGACTGGCGCAGGCTCCCCCAGTCAAGGCCAAGGCCAGGGCCAATGGAAGGGCAACGGCCGGGCCGACCATCCTCGGCGAGGCTCGGGGCCCCTGACGCTTTTTATCGGCTGAAGCGATCACCATCCACCCGGAGTGTAAAGGCCAAAAGGGCTTCGAGCCGACGGGCGTCATGAGAGGCGACGGATTCGTAGAGTTGCGCGGCGGGGTCGATTAGATCCTGGAATTCCGCGGGATCGAATTCGAGGCTTTCGGGCGGGCTCGCGTCGACGTACTCCCGGGCCATTGCGTCGTAGAGGTTCGCCAGGGAGATCATGTGGCCCAGGCGGTTTTTGCTGGCCGCGTGACGCGAAACCACCCGTTGAAGCTCGGCGACCGCCATGAGAGCGCCATCGGGGATAATGTGGCGGCGGTTGACGAAGTAGGCGGCGCGTACTTCATCGGCGCGTTCGATCTCTTCGGCAATGACCGCCTGCATGTAGTTGCCCCCGAGTTCATCGTAGAGGAAAGACAGCAGCGCCACGCGCTCCGCGAGTTCAGCGACCACCGCCTGGGGGTCTTCGAGCTCCCGGTCCGGGGAGACGGGCGGCGGGTCCAGGGGGTTTTCCAGGTGAGGACCCACGGTTAGGGCGGCGGTGATCTGCTCGCACACCGAGGCGCTGGCCTCGGCGGGTGCGCGTAATTCACCCTCGGGCCGTGCGGCTCGCAAGTAGTGGAGGGTGGCCAGGTCGTAGGCCCGCAAGCGCTCAAGGGCGCGGGCCTTGGCAAAATCCATGACCGGATCCATGTAGCCGCTGCGCAGGGGGTCGGCTTGGATTCGTTCGATGTTTTCCAGTCGGAGCAGGCTTGAGCGGTAGACGTTGCGCCCGGTGAAGTCGGTGGCGGGCGGAAATCGATATGTGTCGTCGGGCACGTGGCGGCGCAAGACCGCGACGACTTCGATGATGCTCTCGGTAGGCCCGTAAGTGGCTTCGAGCTTCTTGGTCTTGAGACTCGTGCACGAGGTGCTGACCATGAGCAGGGCGCAGAGCCCGAGGCGGAGGCCAACCGCGCCTCGGGTCCAAGTCATTTTTCAGCGCGCCGATTTTCGCGGTTTTCGGGTGGCTCGGCGATCTTTTCCGGTTCGAGCGGGCTTTCGCTTGGGGGCGATCAGGTTCAACATCTTTTCCGTGGCGATCACCGCCGCGGCCATCTGATCCGAGTCGACGCCGAGGGTTGTAAAAGTCTCGCCCGGGCCGCGTCCGCTCTTGACCGCGGTTCGTTGCCAGGTCACTTGGGTTTCCACCAGGGCGCCGGTCCGTCCACCGGGCGGAATACGAACCTTGAAGTCCGCGAGCTTGGGGATGTCGAGTTCAAAAGCGCGCGCGGCTTTCTTGAGCGCATTCATGAGGGCGTCGTAACCGCCATCGCCCGAAGCCTCGGCTTTCTCCACGTTGCCCTCGTACGCCAGGGTGACTTCGGCCACGGGCGTCTCGCCCTCAGCGACGACCACTCGGTAGTGTTGAACGCGCAGCATCTGTTCATCCGGAGACTTGAGCACGTCGGCAATGATGTAGGGGAGATCCTCCGGGGAGACGACGTGCTTCTTGTCTCCGAGTTCGATGATTCGCTTCAGCACCAGTTCGCGGTGGGCGGTGGGAAGCTCGATGCCCAGCCGCTGAAGATTGTGATCCAGGGATGCCTTGCCCGAGAGTTTGCCCAGGGCATACCGTCGGGCTCGTCCAAAGCGGCCGTGTTCGAGGCGGGTGTGGTAGAGGTCGCCCTTGGCATCGCCGTCGGCGTGGATTCCTGCGGTCTGGGTGAAAACGTCACGGCCGGTGATCGGCGTATTCGCGGCGATCTCCTTGCCGCTGAAGGTCTCCACCATGCGCGAGAGAGTGGTCAGTCGACCTTCGTTGATATCCGTGCGCAAGCTCGTGTGATCGTGAAGGGCGGTGACTACCTCGGTGAGGGACGAGTTGCCCGCGCGTTCTCCCATGGCGTTGACGCTGGTGTGGACGCCCCGGGCTCCGGCCTCCACAGCGGCCAGGCAGTTGGCCGTGGCGAGGCCGTAGTCGTTGTGGCCGTGGAATTCGAAATCGACCTGGGGCCAGGTTCGTGTCATCAGCCCGACGTAGCGAGTGGTGTCGCTGGGCGAGAAAATGCCCAGGGTGTCGGGCAGGTAGATGCGCGTCACCCGGAGCTCGCGCAGATGCTGCACGAAGGCGAACACGTAGTCGAAGGAATCGCGCACCCCGCTCGACCAATCCTCGAGATACACGTTGACCGTCAGGCGTTTGCGCCGGGCATAGCGGACAGTTTCTTCGACTCGGGCACGATGCTGCTCGGGGCTGAGCCGGAGTTGCTCCCGGCAGTGTTTCTCGGATCCCTTGGCCAGGAGGTTCAGGACTTTGCCCCCCACATCGGCGATCCAGTCCACCGAGGTCTTGCCGTCGCAGAAGCCCAGGATTTCCACGCGCTGGATCACCCGGGCCTTGCGGGCCCACGCGGCGATGGACCGAGCCGCTTCGCGCTCGCCTTCGGATACTCGGGTCGAGGCGATTTCGATGCGATCGACCTCGGCTTCAAGCAGGAGCATCCGCGCGAGTTGGAGCTTCTCCGCCGGCGTGTACGAAACGTCGGGGGTCTGTTCTCCATCGCGCAGGGTGGTGTCCATTACGGCGATGTGCGGGGAAAGGTTTGCCTCTTTAGCCATGGTTTCTTCTACCGTGCTTGTGGGTATTCGAGTTGTTAGTTAAAGGGGGAACCCGGGTATTGTCCGGCCACGAAGTCACCCGGTGAGCCGGACTTCCCAAGGCCCCTGGCTCCAGAGGCCAACGTCCGGGGCGGGCTGCGGGCGCTGGGAGGGTAACCGAGGGGCGGATCTCCTGTCGAGATGGCCCCGCTACACTGGAGGCCCCCCGGCGCGGCCGGCCCGGGCCTTGGAGAAACCGTGAACGAAGCCAGTCCAGAGCCCCGCCCCAATTCGCCAAGCGCCCGAATTATTTCGCTTTCTCCAGCGAATACGGGGGTTCGTCTGGACCTTTTTCTGGCGGCGGAACTCGACCTGTCCCGGGGCCAAGCGCGCCGGTTGCTCGAGCGGGGGGCGGTCTCCCTGGGCCAGCGCTTGCTCACGCCCGGAGACAAGGGCATGGTGCTTCCGGTAAGGGGTGAGCTCAGTGTGGAGGCCTTCGTGGCGCCGGCGGACCAGCGGGCCCCGCAACCCGAGGCGAGTGAGACCCCCCCGACCCAATTGGCCGAAGGGGCGGGCTGGCTGGCCATGGACAAACCTCCAGGGATGCCCGTCCACCCGCTTCGACCGGACGAGACCGGAACCCTGCTGGGTCATGTGGCGGTGCTTCGTCCCGAGGTTCACGGGGTGGGCGAGGGGGGTCTACGCAGCGGCGTGGTCCACCGTCTGGATGTGGATACGTCGGGTGTGGTTCTGGTAGCCACCGATCCCGAGCAGTGGGCCCGGATTCGCGGAGCCTTTCACGAGCATCGGGTGGCCAAACGTTACCGTGCCATTGTCGAGGGCAAGGTCGATTGGCCGGCGGAGGGGCTCGAGCTTCGGCTTCCGCTTCGGGTGGCGCGTCATAAGCCGGCGCTCGTCCGGGTGGCGAACCCCGAGGAATCCGCCCGGGGTCGTTCCCGTGAAATCCAGCAGACCATGCGATGTATCGAGACCCTGCCCGGGGCGACCCTAGTGGAAATCGAACCGAAGACGGGTTTTCTACACCAGATCAGAGCCAGCCTGGCCCACCTGGGGCACCCGGTGCTCGGCGATGAGCGCTACGGCGCCACCGCGGGTCGGGCCGGGGCCACCCGCCATATGCTGCACGCCGCCGAGGTCCGTTTCGAAGAGGTCACCGGGGCGGCGCCGGACCCGGAGGATTTCTGCGCGGTGCTCGCGCGGCTCCGCGGGGCAGAGGCGGACTGAGGGCGCGCCCCTTTGTTCCGTCCAGGCCGGTCGGGGTGTTTCTCCCCGGGGCTAGTGAACCCGCAGCAGGGACAAACCGTCGGAGATCGGAAGCATCACCGTATCGAAGCGTTCCTCCTGACTCGCCCATTCGTTGAAGGCCCGGATCGCCTGGGTGTTTTCGCTCTGATCCTCCAGATCAAGGACCGCACCGCTCCAGAGCACGTTGTCCACCAGGATCAGGCCGCCCGGGCGGACCAGACCCAACAGGGCCTCGCAGTAGTTGCGGTAATTGGTTTTGTCGGCGTCCACAAAGGCGAGATCGAAAGGCGCGGTCTTCCGACGGGCGAGATCGGCCAGGGTATCCAGGGCGGGGGCGATCCGCAGGTCGATCCGGGCGGCGACCCCGGCGCTCTCCCAAAAAGGCAGGCCCACCCGGGTCCACTCCTCACTGCGGTCGCAACAGATGAGTTCGCCGTTCTCTCCCAGACCCCGGGCCAGACAAAGCGCCGAGTAGCCGGTAAACGTGCCGATCTCGATGGCTCGGCGGGCGCCGGTGACCTGGGCCAGAAGGGTCATCAATGCACCCTGTTCCGGCGCAATCTGCATGACAGAAATGCCTCCGAGTTCCCGGGTGGCCTCGATCAAGCCCTGGGCAATCGCGTCGGGTCGCGTGCCGTGATCCAGCAGGTAGTCGTGAATCTCCGGGGAGAGGGTGAAGGATTTGGGACGTTTGGCCATGGGATTCCAGTGGGGTGAGGTGACGTGGGGCGGAGCGGGGTGAGGTGAGGGGGGTTGGGGGGCGGGTTGGGGAGGAGCGGGTTGGGGAGGGGCCGGGAAGGGCGAGTGGGTGTCGGGCGGGGCTGAATGGCCTTGCGGCTTTGGATGGGTGCGGCGTCCAGTCTACAGAAGGAAGCCCGTGGTCGAAAATCTGCGGAGCCAATTTGGCTGCCCGGTTGTCGGGGCGGTCGCCGTCGGTCTAGGATGGATTCGGGCTGGGGACGCCCGGGGGTTCCGTGGGTACCGGCGGACGAGTGATTCGAGGGATCGCAGAAAAGGGGGAGAGCGGAGTGGCCGACCAGGAGCGCTTCGAAGTGCGCGTGAGTCCGATTCACGGCCGAGGGGTATTCGCCCAGCGCCGCCTGCGGGCGGGCGCCCATATCGCGACCTTCGAGGGCCGTCCCACTCGGCGTGACGGTATCCACGTTCTCTGGGTTCTCGACGACCACGAGCGTGAGATCGGGATCGAAGGGCGCAATGGGCTGCGCTTTCTCAACCACTCCCAGCATCCCAATGCCGAGTTTTCCGGGCTGGAACTCTACGCGACCCGCAATATCCAACCGGGTCACGAACTGACCATTCACTATGGGGAAGCCTGGGAAGACGTGGATTGAAGCAGGTTTCGTCCGGGGCAACCGAATCCGGGGCGAGCCGGATTAGAGCACCCGATCGAGGATTCGCTCGGGGTCGGTTTCGCCGGTTTCGTCCTGATGGGCTCGGCAGCGGGTCAGGAGTTCGGCGAACTGGGGTCCAGGCACGAAGCCGCGTTTCACCAGGTGCTTGCCTTGGACGATGTCCGGCTCGGCGGCTTGGGCCACCCCCAAGGCGCCGGCTTCCCGAAGGAAGCGGTCGCCATCGGGGAAGGCACGAGCCAGGGCCTCTTCGGTGGTGCGTCCGAGATGGTCGGCTCGGGCAACCCGGGCCAACAATTCCATGGAGAGGTGGGAGGCTTCCAACTTTCGCGCCAGGCGTCTGTAGCCCCGAGGTCCGGCGGAGTTCCGGGGGTAGAGGGCCGGGGCCAGGTGATGCTCGACGAGTCCCGCCACTTTGCCCACCAGCCGGTTGGGCGCCCGCATCCCTTCGAGGAAGGCCACTGCAGCTAGGATGCCCCGGGCCTCGTGCCCCTGGGCTTGAACACGATCCTCTTCGATCCGGGTTTGCTCGGGTTTGCCCATGTCATGGCAAAGGGCACCAAACATCAGGGGGAGGTCGTCTTCATCGCCTCGCCGCAGAGCCGCGGCTTCGTCCACCACCATCAGGGTGTGGACCCAGACATCGCCTTCGGGATGCCAGCGTGGATCCTGGGGGACGCCGCGCAGGGCGTCCAACTCGGGAAAGTGGCCCAGCAAGTTCGCCTCTTCGAGGAAGTGGAAGGCTGCCGATGGACGCGCTGCGTCGAGCAGGAGCTTGCGAAACTCGTCAAAGATGCGCTCTCGCGCCACGCCGGAGAGGTCCTGCTCGCCGCTCAAGGCGATCAATTCGGTATCGGGGTGCATGTCGAGCTGCGCCGTCAGCCGAGCGACGCGCAGGGCTCGCAGGGGATCGTCGCCGAAGCGAGTGGGATCTGTCGAGCGCAGCACTCCCGCCTCAAGATCCCGCCGACCGCCGTGGGGGTCAAGGATTTCGCCGGTCAGGGGATCCAAGGCCATGCTGTTGAGGGTGAGATCGCGTCGCCGAGCGGCGGTGGCGAAGTCGAGTTCCGGACTCTCCGCCACGGCGAAGTCGATATCGAGACCGGCCAGGCGCAGGGACTCAAAGCTTTGTCCCATCCGAATCGGGCGACCGAACTCAGCGAGGTGCTCGGTCAATTGATCGAGGTTGCAGCCGAGGACCTCGACGTCTTGATCCCGAGCCGGGCGCCCCAACAACTGATCCCGGACCGAGCCGCCCACGATCAGCGCCCGTCCCCCGGCCTGGGCAATATGGCGCGCGATGGCCGCGATGGTGACTTCCGGTTGCTGGGATGAGCTAGAGGGCACGGGGGAAAGCCTGGCACAGATGGACCGCGCGCCCCTCCTCGAGGAAGGCGGTCTGGGCTGGGGGCTGGGTCGGTTTTTTCACGCCCGTATCACCACGCCGCCCGGGTCACCGGGCCAGCATGACATAGAGGGCACCCCGCCCGCCGTGCCGGGGTTGAGCCGGGGCGCAGGCCGCCACGATCCTGCCCAGGGCCGGCTCCCTGAGCCAGTCGGCCAGGCCCTCGCGCAGGCGCGCCACGCCGTCCGGCGAATGGTGTCCCTTGCCGTGGACGATCAGCACGCAGGCCTCCCCGGCCTGTGCCGCCGCGGCCAACTCCGCGTGGACTCGTCGCCGGGCCGAGGCCAGGTCTGCGCCGTGGAGGTCGACTTTCCGGGTGCAGTCGAGATGGCCGCGTCGCAGTTGGTTGAATTCCCGTGCCCGCACCGATGAGCGCCGGCCGAGCAAGGGTTCGTCGGGGTTGGCAAATTGGAGTTCGGGCCCGGGGGCGCCGGAGCTTGGGCTCGAGGCGTCCCCGGCGGCGCTCGATTCGGGCCTCGGATTACCCGGGGCCTCGGGAGAGACTCGAGGGCCGGGCTCCAGGCGTTCGAGGTCCTCGATATTGTCGGCGAGATCGGAAAAGGAGCGCGCGTCATCGGGAGAGTCCGTATCGTTTTTTTTCCCGCCCGTCATCATTCGGATTGCGCCGAGGAGGTCTGGCGGAGCCGGGCGCGGTGGGGCCGGGGGCTGGCTTGGCCGAGCAGCGCCAGAGCCTTCCGGGTGGGACCGCCGTGGGGTAGGTCGGCGAGGCCCGAGGGCGCGAGCCAACGGTGGGCCTCGAAGCCTTTTCGATTGACTCGGCCTGCGGACTCAGCGACGCGAAAAACGTGCAGGCGCAATCGCCGATGACTGAAGAGGTGCTCCACGGTTCCCGCGGTCTCGAGCCCGGTCACCTCCAAGCCCAGGGTTTCGGCCAGGCACCGACGGAGACCGGCCTCGGGGGTTTCCCCCGGCTGCAAATCGCCACCGGGGAGTTCCCAGAGTCCGCCGAGCAAGCCACCCTCGGGTCGTTGCACGCCGAGGACCCGCCCTCGGCGTTCGATCCACGCCGCGGTGGCCTCCACCCGGCGCACGGGGGTGCGCTTTTTCTTGATGGGCAGGCTTGCGGGATCTCCCTGGGCCCGAGCGACGCAGGGCGACTCCAGGGGGCATCCTTCACAGGCGGGGTTGCGCGGCGTACAGACCGTGGCACCGAGTTCCATGAGGGCCTGGTTGAGATCGCCGGGACGGGGACCGGCGACCAGTTCGCTGGCCAAGCTCCAGAAGCGACCGATTACCTTGCTCTCGCCCACGTCTTCGCGAATGCCGACCAGTCGCGCGAGGACTCGAATCACATTGCCATCGACGATCGGTTCCTCGCGGTCGAAGGCGATGGAGGCGAGGGCGCCCGCGGTGTAGCGCCCGATTCCCTTGAGTTCGCGCAACGACTCGGCTCGGTCGGGCAGCGCCCCACCCCAATCCGCCACGACGCTCTGGGCCGCGCTGTGGAGATTGCGGGCCCGGGAGTAGTAACCGAGTCCGGTCCACAGGGTGTAGACGCTTTCGAGGTCGGCGCGTGCCAGGCTCGCCAGATCGGGGAAGTGTTCGAGGAACCGCGTGTAATAGGGAATCACGGTATCGACCCGGGTTTGCTGGAGCATGGTCTCCGAAACCCAGATCGCGTAGGGGTCCCGGGTCCGGCGCCAGGGCAAATCCCGGGCGTTGGCGTCGTACCAGGCCAGCAGGGTCGCGCGCACGCGACCGATGTGGGTCGGGGTCTCTGGCTTTTTTTTCTGTTGCGGCTTAGCGCTCATGGGGTTTCCTGGGACCCGGTGGGTTTGCATGTCATACCACGACCGGCAGGGCTTTCTCCAGCAGGATTTCGTGGGCCTTGACCCGGGCCCGAACGGCACGGATTTCAACGCCCCGGTTCGCCGCCGAGCGCAGCGCCTCCGCATATGCGGGATCGATTTCCTCGGCGCATTCTACTCGCTGGCAGTCCCCGCGCTGGACAACGAAGAGCAGAATGGCGCGGTGGCCCTGGGCCCTCAGAGCCTCGAGGGTTTCCATGTGTCGCCGCCCCCGGGTGGTGACGGAATCGGGGAAGCGGGCGGTGTCGCCCCGGGCCAGGGTGACGCTCTTGACTTCAAGCCAGGCGGGCCGGGGGTCGTCGGGGTGTTCGGTCAGGCCGAAATCCAGGCGAGACCCGCCCGGAACCGGGACCTCGGGCCGTATAGAGGGATAGCCCTGTACGCCGGGCAGCCGATCCGCAGCCAGGGCTCGGGCGACCAATTGGTTGGCTCGCAGGGTGTGTACCCCCACCCAGATCCGGCCCACCCGAACCATCTCGAGGGTATGCGGCAGTTTTCGCTTTGGGTTATCGCTGGTGGAGCAGCGGACTTGGGCGCCGGGCCGGTCGGTGCCCGTCATGGCGCCCGGATTCGGGCAGTGAACCGTCAGCATTTCCCCGGATTCGGTTTCGATGTCGGCGAGGAAGCGCTTGTAGCGACGCACCAGTCGGCCTCGAATCAGCGCGGGGACCGGCAGCCTCAGGATTGGGGGGGCTTGAGCCGTACGTTGATATGGCTTCGCACCCATTTCGGATCCCACCACTCCAAGGGGTTCACGTAGGTCTCGCCGACGAGAACCGCAAAATGCAGATGATCGCCTTTCGCCAGGCCCGTTGCCCCCGAGAGGCCGAGAACGGCGCCGCTCTCGACGTCGTCCCCTGGCCCCACCCCGATTTCGGACAGGTGGGCATAGAGGGACGAGAGGCCGAGACCGTGGTCGATCAAGATGCACCGGCCGTAGATGCCCAAGTCCTGGGCGAAGACCACCCGCCCCGCCGCTGCTGCGGTGACGGGTGCGTGGGCGGTGGAAGCCAGATCGAAACCGTAGTGCCGTGCCTGGGAGACGGGTTGGCCCGCGAGTCGGTAGCTGCGCAGTTCGGCGAACCGGCTCATGACCGCCGAGCCGGGGAGCTGACGGAATGCGCCCGCCCACCGCCGTTGCTCAAGGGGTGCATTGGCGAGTTCTTCCCGGATGGTTGCCTCGTTGCGCGCACGTAGGGTTTCGTTGACCGCTTGGAAGATTTCACTCGGGCTGCCCAGGGGCAGGCCAGCGCTTTGGGCCAGGGGCGCGGCGACACGCTCCACGAAGGTTTCGTCAATTTCGATTTCGCTTTGCTGAAAGATCCGCTTTTGAACCCGTGCGGGAAAGCGAACCGAGCCCTCGTTTTGGGCATGGTCCGTGGCCACGACCCGGATGGAGGGCTGATCGGCGGCTTCCACGGGAACCGCAAAGAGCGCGATGCGAAGGCCCTCCTCGCCGCTGGGATGGGGGAAGCCGGAATAGAAGATGTCGTCCACGCGCACCCCGTCCTGGGCGGTGCTTTCGCCCAGGCGGTAGACGGCCGCGGCCGCCCCGCCCCGTTGCAAATAGGTGAGTCCGCTCACCATCTGTACTTTCGGGGGCCGAGTATCAATGAGTACCGGAATGCTGAGCTCGGTTCGGTTGCCTCCGAATCCGTCGCGCCAGGACCAATCCCGGGCGCTGATTACGAGGGTTGCGGTGCCGTCGGGAACTCGAAGCTCGGCAGGATCCAAGTGGAGTTCCAAACGCCTGCTCGGGCTAGCCGAGTCCGCTCCGGTGAGCAGGTCGCCGGGAAAGTTCTCTTCGGCCAGGGTTCGGGAGCCGGCTTGATCGAGTAGTCGGATGTGCAGGCTACGCGGCCCGGAATCGGAATCTTCCACTTCGATGACGAAGTCAAAGCCTCCGGGGCCGAGGACAATCGTTTCATCCGTCACGAGTACTGGGGCCGAACCTTCGAAACGCTGGGCCGCAAGGACACCGAGGCCCGCCAACAAGACGAGGACGGCGAGAAATATCCAGACCCCTCGCTTCATGCTCGCCTCCCCCCATTGGACTCGATGCGCAGTCTAACAGATGGTCCCGAGATTGACGGGGAGGGGGGTCTTTCCGATGCTCAATCGTGGAGGGAAGACGCATGAAAGAACCGGTTCGGCTCGCATTGGTTCGCCACGGCGAAACCGTGGGGAGTTCGAGTATCCGCTACCACGGGATTACCGATGTGGTTTTGTCGAGCCTGGGCCGCGCCCAAGCCCACGAAGCCCGAACCCTTTTGGGGAAAACCGAGTTTGACCGAGTGGTGGCGAGTTCCCTGACCCGGGCATGGCAGACGGCCACGGTTCTTGCGCCCGAGCAGCCAATTCTTCTGGAGGAGGATTTGCGCGAGGTGGATTTCGGAAATTGGGAAGGCCTAACCCGGGAGGAGATCGCCGCGCGCGACCCGGTGCTCTACGCCGAATGGCAGCGAAGTTTGCAGGCGTTCAACTACCCGGGCGGCGAGGCCCGGACGGATTTCCGATCCCGCATCGAGGCTGCTCTGCAGCGATTGCTGATCATGGAGGCGAGTTCGTTGCTGCTGGTCGCCCACAAGGGCGTGATTCGAGTTCTGGCCCAAGCGTTGCTGGGCCGAGACCTTCCGCCGGGCCAACCGGAACTCGGCGGTGTTCTCCAACTGGAGCGAGTTCCGGGCGGCCCCTGGCGGGAAATTGCCGATTAGTTCTCGTCGGATTCCTTGAGCGACGCGATCACGCTGAAATCCTCCAGTGTGCTCGTGTCCCCGGCGATCTCCTGGCCCGAGGCAATATCCCGCAGCAGACGCCGCATGATCTTGCCCGAGCGGGTCTTGGGCAGGGCATTGGTGAAGCGAATGTCGGCGGGCCGGGCGATGGCGCCGATCTCCTTGGTGACGTGGGCCTTGAGGGCGGTGACGAAAGGAGGCCCGGGTTTGATCCCACCCCGGGGCGTCACGAAGGCCACAATGGCGGTCCCCGTGATTTCGTCGGGTCGACCCACTACGGCGGATTCCGCCACATCCTTGTGGGAGACCAGCGCGCTCTCCACCTCCATGGTTCCGATACGGTGCCCGGAGATATTCATGACGTCATCGATGCGCCCCATGATCCAGAAGTAGCCCTGGCGGTCGCGATGGGCGCCATCGCCAGGGAAATAGGTGTTCTTCCACGTGCTCCAGTAGACCTCCTTGAAGCGAGCCTTGTCGCCCCAGATACCGCGAAGCATGCCCGGCCACGGCTTTCGCACGGCGAGCAGGCCGCCATTGGGGGGAGAGACTTCGTTCCCGTCTTCGTCGAGAATCGCGGCATCGATACCGGGTAGGGGCAAGGTGGCTGAGCCCGGCTTGGTGGAGACGGCTCCGGGCAGGGACGAGATCATGATCCCCCCGGTTTCGGTCTGCCACCAGGTATCCACGATGGGGCAGCGCTTCCCGCCGATGACATCGCGGTACCAAATCCAGGCCTCGGGGTTGATGGGCTCGCCCACGGATCCCAGGAGCCGGAGGGAGGAAAGGTCATGGCTCTTGGGGAGATGATCGCCCAGGCGGATGAAGGTCCGGATTGCCGTGGGGGCCGTGTACAGAATCGTGACCCCCCACTTGGCGATCAGCGACCACCAACGGTCCGGTCCCGGATGGGTGGGGACACCTTCGTACATGACGGTGGTGGCTCCGCAGGCCAAGGGGCCATAGACCACGTAGGAGTGCCCGGTGATCCAGCCGACATCGGCGGTGCACCAGTAGACGTCGGTTTCCTTGAGGTCGAAGACGGCCTTGGTCGTCGTCGCCACATGGGTGAGGTAGCCGCCGGTGGTATGCAATATGCCCTTGGGCTTGCCGGTGGTTCCGCTCGTGTAGAGAATGAAGAGGGGATGCTCGGCGTCGAGTTTTGCCGGGGCGCAAACCGGAGAGGCCTTTTCGATTTCCTCGTGGTACCAGCAGTCCCGGCCGCGTTTCATGGTGACCTTCTGGCTCGTTCGTTCGACCACCACCACGGTTTCCACGCTGGGCGAGCGCTTGACCGCGGCATCGACCTGGGCCTTGAGCCCGAAGGCCTCGCCCTTGCGGTAGCCGCCGTCGGAAGTGACTACGAGCTTGGCCCCGACATCCACGATCCGGTCGCGTAGAGCCTCGGCGGAGAAACCCCCGAACACGATACTGTGGGCCGCGCCGATTCGGGTGCAGGCCAGCATGGCCACCGCAGCTTCGGGGATCATCGGCATGTAGAGGACCACGCGATCCTTCCGGGTGACCCCTTTGCTCTTCAGCACGTTGGCAAAGCGACAGACCTCACGGTGCAACTGGGCGTAGGTGATGACCCGGGTGTCACCGGGTTCCCCCTCCCAGATGATGGCCGCCTTGTTTCGTCGCCACGCGTTGTCGCCCTCGAGGTGCCGATCGAGGCAGTTGTAGCTGACATTCGTTTTTGCGCCGACAAACCATTTCGCGTAGGGGGGTTTCCAGTCGAGGACTTTCTTCCAGGGAGAGAACCAGCTGACGTTCTCTTTGGCCATTCGGGCCCAGAAACGTTCGAAGTTCTTTTCACCCAGCTTGCGGTACTCGGCCACGGTTTTTTTGTTCCAGTGGGCCGCGCGGGAAAATTCCGGATCGGGCTTGAACGTCCTGGACTCTTTGAGGAGGGATTTTATGTCGGCCATGGCGCAGGAACTCCTTCGATGAATTCACGAGATGCGTTGCGAGGGGTCTCCCAAGGCAAGGGTTACCGGGAGTCGTTCACCCAGGCTTCGACTTCCGCTGTGGTCTTGGGAATGGCTTCGGTCAGATTTTCGTTTCCGTCGGGAGTAATGACCACGTCGTCCTCGATCCGAACGCCCATGCCCCGAAAGGCTTCGGGCGCTTCCAGGTCGTCCTTCGCGATATACAGCCCGGGTTCGACGGTGAAGACCATGCCGGGCTCAAGACTGCGCGGCTTGTCGGCCTCGGCATAGCGGCCCACGTCGTGGACATCGAGGCCAAGCCAGTGGCTTGTTCCGTGCATGTAATAGCGCCGGTGGGCTTCGGATTCGATCAACCCGTCGACATCGCCGGTGAGCAAGCCAATGGCCACCATGCCCTCGGTCAATGCTCGGGAGGTCAGGTCGTGGAGTGCGGGGAGGGTGGTGCCCGGCAGAGCCTGGGCCATGGCGGCTTGCTGGGCTTCGAGGACGACCTCGTAGATCTCTCGCTGGGGGCCTTCGAAGCGTCCGCCTATGGGGTAGGTGCGGGTGACGTCGGACGCGTAGCCCTGGTATTCGCAGCCGGCATCGATCAACAACAGGTCCCCGGCTCGAAGGGGCTGATCGTTCGTTACGTAGTGGAGCACCGCCGCGTTGGCCCCGCCCGCCACGATGGACTCATAGGCGGGACCCCAGGCTCCGCGCCTTCGGAACACCGAGTCGAGAGCGGCTTCGATTTCGTATTCCTGGCGTCCGGGGGCGATCCCCCGGGCGGCTTCCGCGTGGGCTTCCCGGCTGATGTCGGCAGCGATCCGCATTAGAGCGATCTCTTCCGAGGACTTGAAGAGGCGCATCTCGTGAAGGATCGAGCGGGGATCGATCCACTCGGCGGCGGGGAAGGCGCCGCGTCGGCTTTGTAGCCGCAGGGCATCCTGTATTTCAATCAGCTTCTGGTCGAGTTCCGGCCGGCGACCGAGGGCGTGGTAGAGGCGAGTGCTCCCCGCCACGATTTTGGGAAGGCGGGCGAGAAGGGTACCGCAGTCCGCCGCTTCATCGGCTTGATAGGTCGACTGGGCACCTTCAACACCCGGCCGATAACCGGTCCAGATCTCGGCCGCTGGATCCCGGGGCTGGACAAAGAGGGTATAGGCCGGTCTCCCGGGCAGGGTGGAAAGGATGGCCGTGGCGTCGGCGTGTTCGAAGCCCGTCAAGTACCAGAAATCGCTGTCCTGGCGAAAGCGGTAGCTGGTGTCGTTGGATCGTTGCACGATTCCGGCGCCGGAAATGATGGCGACTGCGTCGGGCCCCATGGCGCTGAGAAGCTGATTTCTTCTTTCGGCGAACATCGCGCGAGTCTATCGCACCGAGTCGGCACCGGAAAATTGGGCCACCGAGTGCGATAGGTGCGCGGCCCCTGGGCCAAGCACCCCCGGTCAATGACCGGCTCAAAGACAGCGGCCAGCGGCCCTTTATGATTTCCCGCCGGGCTTGTTGCCCTTTTGAGCTTCGTGATCGACCATCAGCGCCGACAACTCCGCGCCAAAACTCTCCGCCAGCCAGCGCTTGAGTTCCGGGATGGCCACCACGTCTTCGGGGGTTTTCGGGTTGGCCAGGGCAATGGCTTCCAGGGCTGCATTGGGGCAGAGCACGCCCGGATCCAGGGAGAGCTCCTTGGAGCGCGGGGCCCGCCAGGCTTTTAGGCTCGCGAGCCGGCGCTCGGTTCGTTTGTCCATGCGGCGCCGGACTGGGCTCGGGGTCTTGGGAATCGGCCCGTGGGGATTCGCGATGCCCCGTTTGATGGCTTCGAGGAGACTGGGGCCCATGCGCCGGACGATCAACTCGCTGATTCCCTTGACTCGGCCGAGTTCTTCCTTGGTGCTCGGTTGCGCACTGACGAGATCAAGCAACGTGCGGTTGCCCAGGACCTTGAAGGGAGGGCGGTCGATTTCCTGCGCCCGGGCGTCGCGTACCAGAAAGAGTTCGCGCAGCACTGCCAGGGGAACCGGGTCGAGGGATTTCGACCCCTTGATGCGTAGGTAGCCGAGGGCATCGAACTCACGGTCCGGCCACTTGCGCTGGGTCAGGTTGTTGAACTCGTCCATCGCCCAGCCCAGCCTTCCCTTGGCCTTGAGTTCTTTCTCGATGGCTTCGGCGAGGGGGATCAGGTAGAGGACGTCAGAGGCGGCGTACTGGAGTTGCTTGTCCCGGAGTGGACGGCGGGACCAGTCCGACCGCTGCTCATCCTTGGGCAAGTGGACGCCA
Source organism: Myxococcales bacterium (assembly GCA_012959665.1). Lineage (GTDB taxonomy): Bacteria > Myxococcota_A > UBA9160 > UBA9160 > UBA4427 > JAZXM01. The sequence goes on from DUCT01000187.1 coordinate 75,974, forward strand.
AAATGGTGCTCGATCAGCGCCGCCAATCCTACCGCTGGGTACCCGAGGAGTTGGGCGCTCACCATGGTGTCGAAGAGGTTTGAAAAGGTGAAGCCGCAGTCGCGCTTGAGAATGAAAATATCGTACTCGGCGGCATGGAAGAGCACTCGCACATCCGGGGAGGCGAAAACCGGGCCAAGAGGCGCCAGATTCGCCGGGCCGCCCAGGGCCAGGGGGTCTACCAGCCAGGCATGGTCCCGGGTCGCGACCTGGACGAGGCAAGTCTTGTCGAAGTAGTGGTAGAAACTGTCGGCCTCGGTGTCGAAGGCGACGATCTCCTCTTTCAGAAGGTCCTCGGCGAGTGCTTCGAGCTCCTGCGCTTCAGTGATGATGTCGAAGTCGGACACTCCCGGCTTTGCTCCCTCGTCCATTTCGCCCGTTCCCGGAGGCCACACGGGATGAATTCAGTTGCCTACGGGGGGCCGTGTAGGAAGTC
>DUCT01000188.1:0-285 GCA_012959665.1 Myxococcales bacterium
CCGGACTTCAATCAGCTCTACGTGGGTGTTGGCAACGGAGCCCCCTGGACCCGGGCAATCCGCTCCCCGGGCGGCGGGGACAACCTGTTCCTCTCCTCCATCGTTGCCCTGGACGCCGACACCGGCGCCTTGAAATGGTATTACCAGACCACGCCCGGAGACAACTGGGACTACACCGCGGTGCAGGACATGGCCCTGGCCGATATGGAAGTCGACGGCGAGCTTCGCAAGGTCCTGCTCCAGGCGCCTAAGAACGGTTTCTTCTACGTCATCGACCGCAGTAAC
>DUCT01000188.1:346-10054 GCA_012959665.1 Myxococcales bacterium
CACGTCGACATGGAAACAGGTCGGCCCGTGGAGAACCCCGAACTGGATTACTCGGAGAAGGAAAAGTGGGTATTGCCCGGCCCCCTGGGCGGCCACAACTGGCAGGCCATGTCGGTGGATGCCGAAGCGGGGCTCGTCTTCATTCCCGTTCAGCAAAACTCCTTGATCTACGGCCTGTCCGAGGAATTCAAAAAGACAGGGCTCTACAAGCACAACCCCGGGCGCTGGAACCTAGGCATCGAAATGGGACGGGTCGTGCAACACTTCGTGAGCAACCTCGGCACCTGGCCCCTGCCCCAGGGCTTCCTCCGGGCCTTCAACCCCCTCACGGGCGAAATCGCCTGGGACGTCGAAATCCCCCACTACTGGAATGGGGGCATCCTCGGCACTGCCGGCGGCCTCGTCTTCCAGGGAGACGCCCTGGGAATGTTCAAGGCCTACGACAAGGATTCGGGCGAACTCCTCTGGGAGTTCAACACCTACACGTCCATGCTGGCTCCGCCGATCACGTACCAAATCGACGGCGTACAATATGTCTCCATCCTCACCGGCAGCGGCGGAGGCGATCTCTTCGGCGGAGCGCCACTCCCTCCGGTTCCGGATCCCGCGACCCTGACCTACAACAACTACGGACGTCTGCTCGTCTTCAAACTGGGCGGTGAAGCTGAACTCGAGATCCCCAAGGCAAGGGACAGGACGATTCCCGTTCAGGTCATGGCCGATTTGAGCGATCCGCAGATTGCGTACGGGGAGGGCCAGTTTCATGAATACTGCGCGGTCTGTCATGGCTTGGCGGTTCGCTCGGGAGGCACCATCTCCGACCTTCGCCAGATGAATGAAGGCACCCACCAGATGTTCGACCAGATCCTCTTGGAGGGCGCCTATGCGAGCAAGGGCATGGCATCGTTTCATGACGTCCTGACGCCGGAGGACGCCGTCTTGATCCACGAATACATCCGGGCTCGGGCTCATGAGGACCGCGAGGTCGCCCTGGGCAACCAGGAACAACCGCGCTTTACATGGATGGATAGCCTGGAGGACTGAATCGCTCAGCCCCAGCGAATCTAAACCGGGAAGCCATGTTTATTCGCCGGGGGGCAGCGATTGCTTCGCCGGTAGGCTCGGCCGTTCCACCGCCACGAACTCAAACTTCGATCGCCGGACTTCCTCGCCCGGCGAGATGCGATTGCCCCACTCCTCCTCCTGGAAAACCGGGGCCTCGTCCAGACTGGCCAGGGGCGCACGGGTACGGCGAGCATCGAGCACTTCGCCCTCGTCCATTCGGTCGAGGGCTTCTTGGGCGGCCTCGGCTTCGGTTTCACTCCAGGGCAAGCGGTAGGCGCGCGGCGCCCCCGACGCGAGGCCAGCGGAATCCAGCGTCCTGACCCAATAGTCGAGCGACCCCGGGAGCCCATTGGCCTTGTCGGGTTCGTCGATACTGATCCAGAGGACTCGAAATTTCTCGGGCAGCGGATCGGGACTGGGCCAGCCCATAAGCCCGCGGTAGCCGTGCCAGGCTCCGAAATAAAGCAGAGAAACCAGCACGATGACCAGCGCCTTCACACGGGCGCTGTAGCGGGTGGCCAAGTTCATATTCAAGAGCAGGGCCGCAACGATCACGTACGCAAGGGTAAGGACGAGGGCGGACGCGATCACGACGCATCCTTTGCCACCCGGACGACTAGGCTTTTGGGCAGTTCATTGGTGCCGAGCACGTCCCCATCGTCTCCGATGGTGAATCGAAGCGCGGTCTGCTCATCCCCCGTGCCCTCGAGGTTTCGCCGACCGTAATAGACAAGAGAGACCTCGGGGTTCAGCTTTTCGACCTTGATGTCGACGGGTAGAGGTTCCCTGTAGTGCGATTTGTAGTGGAGCACGTTCACCACGTATTCGCCGGGCAGCAAGGCCCGAAGAGTCACGGTTTCCTGATTGATCGGATTCGACACGGCGACGCCGTCGAGCACCACGCGATCGGCAAAAAGCCCACGGTCATCGCGATCCAGATGCATGAGCGCCGTATCGCGATTGTTGTACCAAAGGATATCGCCGCGCGGGCCTTCCACGATGGTATCCACATCATCCGGATGCCGATCCGGCCACCGAACCGTGATCAGGACTTCGGCCTTCGGATCCGTCTTGCCGTCTTTGCTGGGATCCTGCATCAACAGCAGCGAGGCGATGAACATCAGGGCAAAGCCAAGCAATACGTTGAAGAGCACGTCGGTAAAGGCGTCTTGGGAGCCCCCCTGTTGCTCGACCCTATGCCGCATCCGAACCCAGGTGGACATCCACGAAGACCGTGAGCCGGTTCACGAATTCGGCCAGGGACGCATCGAGCAGGTAGTACTGCCCCTTGAGCAGCGTACTGGTCACCAGTCCTGCCAGGGTCGTGTAGAGAGCCACAGACATTCCGGAGCTCATGGAGGCCAACAACTCCTTCATGAGTTCCGGGTCGAACGAGCCGAGCTGGCCTACGGGCATCAACATCAGCATGAAACCCACCACGGTTCCCACCAAGCCCAACTTGAGAAGCACATCGCTGAGAAAATGGCCCAGGGCGTGGCGGTTATTCAGGTCATCACCCAGCACCTCAAGCAGCGCCGAAGTATTTCCGCCTCCCTTTTTCCGGACATTCGCCACCAAGCGAGCCAGAGGCCCGTCAGCCAGAGGCGGCCACTCTTCGCCTTCGGCGGCGGCGGCCTCCAGGCCGGCCATTTTTCGGCGTTCCCCCGAGAGCCGGTGGGCGAGCCAGAGCCAGTGAAGAGTCGCGCCGACGTAGACCGCGAGAATCAGATAGGAGATATAACTCCTGTCTGCCCCGAGGCCCGTGCGAAGCAGACCCAGTTCCGCCAGCAAGTAGAATCCAAACGCGATCAGAAACGTAATGATCAGCGCTCTGAGCGTCAGATGGCTGGCATGGGGGCGAGGCACGATCGCGCAAGCTTATGCGACATCGCCCAGGCGATCCAGCGAGAAGCGGGGCTGCCTAGAGGCGATACACCCGGGTCGCGGTGCCATGGAAAAGAGCATTTTTCTCGTCTTCCGAGAAATCCTGAACGATTTTCTTGAGCCCGTTCCAGAGCACCGGGTAGGAGATCGAAAGCTTGTCCACGGGAAAGTTGCTCTCGAACATGCAGCGCTCGGGGGTGAAGCACTCGATCATGTGCAGGTAGTATCGGCTCTGAGTCGCCACGAATTCGTCCGAGGTCGGCGGAAGTTCTCGCCCCATCCAACCGAACCCGTTGTCGGGCATCGCGAGCCCGCCCAGCTTGGCCACCACGTTGGGGCACTCGGCGATTTCAGCCACGTCCTTCTTCCACTGCTGGAAGATCTCCTCGCGCTTGTCCGCATAGCGGCCCACCCCCAGCGGCGTCCCGAAATGATCCAGAACCAGTTGGGTGTCCGGCACCGCCCGGGCCAGCTTGGCGAAGCCCGGGTTCTGATGGTGATAGTGCCAGGTGTCGTAGCTATGGCCGAGCCTGCCCAGTAGGGCGACGCCCAGGCGAAATTCAGGATCTTCGTAGAGCCCGGCGGGGGAGCGTCCGGGGATCATCAGGGCCGGTTCGTCATCCGCCGCCCCGGCGTGGCGAACGCCCCGAAAGAGCCCGCGGCTGCGTTCGACGTGGGCCGCCAGGACGTCCCCGAGCGCATCTCCCAGGCGAAGGTCCGCATGGGAGACCAATGCGGCGATCTCGGGTTGGCCCTGCCCGCCCGCCTTGCTGGCCTCGGCTTGTTCCACCACGAAGTCGACTTCGCCCAGGGAACGTCTCTCCTTGGGACCGTCCTCGAGGTATTCCGCAGCGCATTCCATGAACACGGTATTGACCACATTGTGCCCGGTGTCGGTATCGAGCCAGAGATCCTCGAGCAAGTAGGGGCCGAAGCCGATTCGACGCCACAGATGGTGGTGGGGGTCGACAATGGGCCGGTGGGGATCGATGGCTTCTTCCTTCACGAGACTGTGCCACTCGGTGGGATCCGCAATTTCGTTGGACATCAGACCCTGTCCTCCATCACCTGTTCCTGGGGTGTTCGGGAATGCCGCGCCTCACGGACTTCCCTTCTCACGGACTTCCCTCACCCCTATCCCTCGACGCGCCACCGGCCAGGTTCTCGGTGGCGGCGATCGTCCTACCACTGGCCGCCACCTGGGCCTTGCGGGCTTCGCTCCATTGATCGACTTCTTCCTTGGGGACACCATAGGCGAGTCCCCGTCCCACTCCCGGCCGGGCCCGAACCCGCTCGACCCAAGCCTCCAGGTGGGGAATTCCAACAATCGGAATCTTGCTCCACTTCCAGCCGCGCACCCAGGGATAGAGGGCGATATCCGCCAGGGTGAACCGATCGCCGCAAACGAAGTCGCGCCCATCCAGGCGCCGGCTCAGGACACCCATCAGGCGCTGGGCCTCGGTGGCGAAGCGCTTGAGGGGATGGGCCTTCTCGGTGGGATCTACATCGTCCATGTACCGCGTGTAGCTGAGCTTGTTGCCAAAAACAGGTCCGACGTTGGCCGCCTGCCAATACACCCATTGGAGCACATCAAAACGCGGCTCGAGTTCCCGGGGCAACAACGGACTGGGGAATTTTTCGCCCAAGTATTCCAGGATCGCGCAGCTCTCCATCAAGCAGAAGCCGTCATCCTCCAGGGCCGGAATCTTCTGGTTCGGCCCCACCTCGGTGAATGCGGGCTCGAACTGTTCCCCCTTCATGATATTGATGTATTCCACCTCGAGATCCGGCAGCGGATGCCCGGCCTCGCGCAGCTCCTCGAGCATGATCGACACCTTCCAACCGTTGGGCGTCGGTGCGGTGAGAAGCCGCATGGAATTTCCTCCATCGATCTTCGCCTGTATTCGGGCCCAGCCTGAAAGCTAGGGATTCGGTCGGCTAACCGGCTTTTCCAGGGTTCCAAAAATCCAGTCGTAAAGCATGGTCAGAGTGGCGTAGTTGCCCGAGCCCATGTCCACGTGGTGCGCCGCGTGAATCGAAGTGATGTAGTCCACCAGCCTGAAAGGAAAATAGGGCAAGTTCACATAAGTATGGTTGAGGGTGTTGAGCTGGGTAAACAAGAGCGTGGCCAACACCGCGGAGAAAGCACTCAAGGGAGCGCCGCCGGCCAGAGCAATCGCCGGAATCGACCAGAGAAAGAGCATCAGCCCGATGAAGGTCTCCAGGGGGTGAACGTAGAGCGCGTCGATATATGTGGGCTTCAGGGACTGGTGATGAAGAGAGTGCACCTTGCGCAGAGCCTTGCCATGAAAAATAAATCGATGAGTCAGGTAGTAAAAAAAATCGAAGAGCAGGAGAACCGCGACGACGTCCACCGCGTGGCGCCACAGGGGCCGGGGCTCCAGGCTGATCGCGAAGGGGAGAACCAGGATATAAAAGGCCAAGTTCGTATAAAGGCCTGTCTGGTTGCTCGCCTTGACGGCCTTTTTGAAGCGGCCCCGGGCCAACTTCGGGCGATCGGCCTCGCGGTTCAGCCTACGCATCTCCTGAAAAGCGGGAACCAGGAAGATCAACCGGCGACCGACGACAGTCAGAACAACCAGGGCGACAAAAAAAACGGCGGCGGCTTTCCAATCGTAAAGCATGCCCCAGTTTCCCATGTTTCGACGCGGAGAGCGACCCCTCGGTTGAGCCTTTCGGTCCAGCCTTGCTTTTGGTCCTTGCTTTTGATCGCGAATTGGCCCCGGGGCCCGTTGCCCCTCAGAGTCGACGCAGAATCGCACCCTGGGAGTTGAAGAAGAATCCCCCGCAGCCAATCAGAGCATTCCGAGCCCCGGCCACCTGGCGCTCGCCCGCATCGCCACGCAACTGCATGACGGCTTCGCGGATATGTCCTGAGCCCCGGGTGGCCCCCTCGGAGAGCGAACCGCCGTGGGGATTGAGAGGAATCCGCCCGTCGATCATCACGCAGCCCGCCTCAGGGTCCCAGTGTTCCTCGAGGAAGCGCCCTGCCCCGCCCGGCGGACACCACCCGAAATTCTCGATCCAACCCAGGGTGATGATGCTGAAGCCGTCGTAGGGGAAGAAAATATCCATGTCCTCGAGCCAGAGGTCACTCTTGGCCCGCAGGGATTCAACCACCACGTGCTGGCCGTGCCGACGCAAGCTGGGGAGTTGGTCCTCGTCGTTCGTCCCCACCAAGCCCGTCGTGGCGGCGTGAACGACCACCGGGTTCCGTGTCTTTTCCCGAGCGCACTCGGTCCGGGTCAGCACGAAGGCATCGGCGCCATCCACCGGAATATCCATATCAAGCAGACACAGAGGTTCCCGGATCATCCGCGCCTGCAAGTACCCCTCCATGCTCAGGGGGGTCTTCATCACCGCCAGAGGATTTCGCGCCGCACCCGCCCGGGCGTTGAGCGCAACCCGGCCAAAGTCTTCCCGCCGGGCGTCGTATTCGTGGATGTAGCGACTTGCCCAGGCCGCATAGGCGGCGGCCGCATTCACGGACTCCGGGGCCGGCATCACGCCCAGAGTGTGATGCCGGCGGAAGGGATCCTCGGCCGCCGAACGCGAGTTCCACGGCAGCCGGGTATAGGCGAAGTAAAGCAACACAGTGCTGCAGGATCCCGAGAAGATCGCGTTCATGGCGTCCACAAGGGCGAATACCGCCACCGGCATGGGGCTCGAGAAATGAGTCACTTGGGGGAGACCCAGGGCAGCGCTCATTTCATTGGGGTTGGGTCCGCCGGGTTCGGCGGCGCCCACGATGCCATCGATATCGCCGGGTTCAAATCCAGCGTCGCGAATCGCGCGGATCGAGGCGTCACACGCCAGCGCCTTGGCGGACCGGCCGCCGGAATCTCGATAAAATCCCGTGGAGCCCAGACCCACAATGGCAATTTCGTCCCGGATCGGGTTGCGCGCCATCAGGAACCTTCCACGGGCCGAAACACTGGAAACGGCGCGCCGAAACGCTCCACCCAGCCGAGTTCCACCGGCAGTCCGATCCGGATCGCTTCCCGTGGGCAGCCGATCACGGTACTGGTAAAGCGGAGTCCCTCCTGCTCTTCCAGTTCGACCGCCACCACAGGATGCGCAGCCATCGCATAATCGACCCCCGGCGCGGGCGGCCCCTGGTGGAGAAACATGGCCAAGTGAATCACACCCCGACCGCTCACTTCAGTGGGCGTCAGAGACGCGCACCAACAACTCGGGCAGACCGGCTTTGGTGGGTGATGAAAACGTTCACACGCGTCGCAGCGGTTGAACAGCAAGCGCTCGTCCAGCCAGCCCCGGTAGAAATGCTTGCTGTCGTGATCGATCCGTACATACGGGAAACGTTCGATCAGGGCTGCGTCGTCCACGTCTTCGCTCAAGGTGCCCCCAAAGGCTCCCCACGGCGGCTGGGGTTCATACGGATTCGGGCCGCCGGGCTTCGAGCCCCCAGGCGATGCCGTTGGCCACCAGCCGTTCAAAGGCCTCGGTCTCCCAGGGACCGCGAAAGCTCAGCGGGGTCACGCCTCCGGGGTCTACGCTCGAATCCACGAAGGGCTGAATGTTCGTCTGTGGCGTATGGCAGTGCCCCAGCCCCAGGTACACCACGGCTCCGGCGCCGTGGCTGCGCTCGTAGCCGAGCACCCGGGTTCGCCCATCCGGGCCCGCTGACGTGTCCTCGCCGTAGGTAAAGCCAAAGGTGCGCGGGGCCGGGTCGTCGGCCGTTAGATCCGAAGTCGAGAGCAGCACCCGGCTTTGGTCCGGGGCCTGGAGTTCCAGAAGGTAGAGTTCGTCCATCACGTCGAAGGATTCGGGGAGCCCCCGGGTCAGGGGGTGCTCGGCGTCGCGTACGTCGACGCGAAATTTTCGAATCGGTGGATGGTTGAGGAAAAAGGCGCCGAGAAGTTCGTGGTGGGCCGCTTTGGACATGGTTCGGCCCGGGCTTCCATCGGGGTTGGGCACCGCCCGCCCTCCGCTGGTCCCGTGAAGCGCCAGCCAACGCCCGCCGGCCTGAATCCATTGAGACAACTGCTGGGACTGGGCATCGTCGGGAAATGGGCCCGCCGTGTAGGTGACGAGCAGATCGCTCCCGGGGAGCCAGCTGCCGAGGTCCATGAAGTCATTGGAGACACTGACCCGTGTCCCCTCTTCCTCAGCCAGAAGGCGAAGAAGCCGCAGGCGCACATAATCGATGTCATGCCCCGCCCAGGAGCCCCGGGGAAAACCGCCGGCAACCAGGTGAACCCGCATCGGAATTGTTGATTCAGTCATGCCCCAAGGCTAGCCCGGGCTCCGCCGCGCGTCTCCCACCGCCGGAGTCCGAGCCTCACCCACTGGTCCGGAAAAAATCGCCACGAAACGTTCACGACTCGGGGGTAAAACGAACGGGCATGGACTTGATGCTGTTGACGCTGGTCGAGCGCAGACGCCGCACCGGGCCGCTGACTTCCATATCGGGAAGGCGCGTGAGGAGTTCGGCGAAGATGCCCGAAATTTCACCCCGGGCAAGATTTGCGCCCAGGCAGAAGTGCGGACCCCAGCCAAAAGCCAGATGAACATTGGGATCCCGGGTAATATCAAAAGCGTGGGGATTTTCAAAAATTTCCGAATCGCGGTTCGCCGACGAGTAGAACATCACCACTTTGTCGTTTTCTCGGATCTTCTGACCAGCGATCTCGGTATCCCGGGTGGCGGTTCGCCGCATGCTGATCACCGGACTGACGTACCGCAGGATCTCCTCAGTCGCGCTGGGCAACAGCGAAAGATCCCCCAGCAACTTTTCCCGCTGATCCGGGTGCTCGGAAAGCGCCAGCATGCCCCCCGAAATAGCATTTCGCGTGGTCTCGTTCCCCGCCAGGATCAGAAGCATGAAGAACATATTGAAGCCCAGTTCGTCCAGACGCTCACCATCGACTTCGGCATTCAGCAGCACGCTGGTCAGATCGTCCCGGGGATCGCCTCGACGCATTTTCGCCAGATAGCCGGCGTATTCGAACATTTCGCCCATCGCCTCCGTGGCGCCGAGTTCCGCTGCGAATTCGGGGTCCTCGAATCCGACCATCTGGTTGGACCACCTGAAGAGCTTGGCTCGATCTTCCACCGGGCAGCCCATCAACTCGGCAATCACGAGCATGGGCATCTCACTGGCGATGTCCGCGACAAAATCGCATTCCCCCTTACGCGCCACTCGATCCACGATCCCGGCGGAGAGGTCTCGAATATGAACGCTCATCTGCCGAACCATACGCTGGGTAAACCCGCGGTTGATCAACTTGCGTAGCTTCGTATGCCGAGGGGCGTCCTGGTTGATCATCCACATACGAAGCTGCGCGATTCGGTCTTCGGGGAGATCGTTCGTCATTGCCGTGCCGCGCTCGGAGGAAAAACAGGGTTGGTCCATGGAAGCCTTCACGATGTCTGGGTAACGGGAGATCGCCCAGTAGCCCCGCTGCTCGACCTCCATGATCTCGCTGACCCCAGGCGCCATGCTCCCGGGAGCCTGCCAGTGAACGGGTTCGTTCTCCCGCAGCCAGGAAAAATACTCGTGGGGAATTGCTTGCTCGAAGGTTTCGGAACTGGAGAGATCAACAGCCTGCATGCTTCGCTTCTCCTCGAGAAAAAAATCGGAGCCAGGAAGCAGCCCAGCCCTGGCCTTGGAAAACCCTAGGCAGTCCGGCCGGCACTGGCAACGGCACAAGCACAAGCACAGGCACAGGCACAGGCACCGGTAACGTAGACGCGCACGATCCCTCAGGCGTGGGC
>DUCT01000188.1:10091-14475 GCA_012959665.1 Myxococcales bacterium
GATCGTCCAAAAGCTAGGCGTGGGCGGCGGAGACTTCGTCGAGATAGAAAACGTTTCCGTCCGGGTCGGCCATCAGCGCCATGAAGCCTCCCCACGGTTGCCGTGTGGGCTTTTGCGGGAAATCCACGCCGAGGCCCACAAGCCGCTCGTGCTCAGCATCAAGATCTTTCACGCTGAATCCCACTCCCGTATGCACGCCGAGGAGTTCGGATTGATCTTGGCCGACCACCGCCAACCCCAGGGAAATCGAACCCGCAACAAACGACGCGTACCCATGATCCTCGTCGGCAAAGCCCAGGCTCAGCCCCAGAACATCTCGGTAGAAAGCAACGGCGCGCCCAAGATGGCTGACATGGACATTCACGTAGGCAATCTGCACGGTCGATCCCCCTTCCCTTTTTCCAGCCTGATCAGACCTCGCGAAGACTGGGCAGGACCTCTGAGGCGAGCCTCTCGAGGCAATCGAAAAGCGCTTCCTGGGGCAAGGCTCCGGTGTCGACGTGAAAGAGATGCCGGTCGAGTCCGCAGGACTCTTTGAACCCGGCCAAGCGATCGAGAACCTCTTGGGAATCCCCGACCACCAGAGGCCCCTCGGTCCGCAATCGATCGAAATCCGCCACCGGGAGTTGGGGTGCCGGCGTGCCCGGGGGCAGGACCGGTTCGAGTCCCCACGGAAGCAACTGCTGGGCCACCCAGTCCAAGTAATCGCAATGGCGCCGGGCGTAGCGTGCGCGGGCGGTCTTGAGATCTTGGGCCACGTGGGTATGCGAGAGCGCACCCACCCGAGGCGGCCCGAAACCGCGGTCCTGAAAGGACTCGCGATATTTCTCCACCATGGGGGCGAATGCCGTTGGAGGCTGGATCACGCTGGGGATCATCAAGGGAAGACCCATTTCCGCCGCCAACAGGACGGACTCTTCGCCAAAGCCCCCGCCCACCCACAAGGGCGGGCTTGGCTGCTGTACTGGGCGGGGCTGCAGGGTAAAACCGTCCAGGGGATTTCGGTGTCGTCCCTTCCAGTGGACGTTTTCCTCGCGCCAGAGCCGGAGAACCAACTCGATATTCTCCTTGAAGAGCGATCGGGAATCCGCGTAATCAAAGCCCAGATCTCCGTACGACCGCGGAATGATTCCGCGAGAAACGACCACCTCGGCCCGCCCATTCGAAAGCACATCCACCGTGGCGTAGTTCTCGGCAAAGAGCACCGGATCATGCAAGGGCAGCAAAGCCGTGGCCGTGCTCAATCCAATTCGCTCGGTCTTCATCGCGATGGCACCCAGAATCACCGGGGGCGCCGACGTGATGTAGTCGCAACCGTGATGCTCGCCAATATGGAATGAGTCGAAGCCCAGGGATTCGGCCTTCTGGGCGAGTTCGACGGCCTCGCGATGGTGTTCCACAGGGGTGCGAAGTCGCCCGGTCATGGGGTCTGGGCGATTGTCTCCGAGAGAGATGATGCCGAAGTTCATTTCCGGAGGGGGCCTCTTCTCTGTATAGGATCGCTATCGGATCACTATCGGACTGACAATCCAGGGGCCAGAGTTTTCGATTCCTCTAGCCGTGGTACTTGTTCCAACCCGCGATGAGCTCTTCCATGTCATCGGGTGTAAAAAAGACCTCGGGTTGGTTTTTTTCGCCCCAAAGCGACCACGAATCGTCCATGGGCCAGTCCTCGCGAATGGCCCATGCCTCCTCGTCGACGATACGATCCATGTCGGCGAAATACTCGAAAAAGGTGCCGCTCGGATCACGCAGGTACCAAAACATGTTCCCGCCGATTTGGTGCCGGCCCGGGCCGGCGATCTGGGTGCCTTCGTGAGCGCCCAGGTAGCGGGTCGCTGCCGCACAGACGGCGTCGATATCGTCGTGCTCAAGGGCATAGTGGTTGAGATAGGGAACGGGCGCCGGGGTCATCAGCAAGTTGTGATGATCCGGCGAGCAGCGCGTAAAGAAACCGAGCCCCCCCACAATGTCCGAAATTCGAAACCCCAAACCCTCGGTATAGAGTTTATGGGTCGCGAGGATGTCGTTTGTTCCGACCACCACGTGGCCCAGGCGACGAGGCGGACGAAGCGCGGGCTCCACCATCACGCCGGGACGCTTGCCCAAACGGTTGCGCTCCCCCGGCCGGTTGATCTCACGCTGGGGCTGAACGGAAATATCAGCGACCTCACACGGCTCCACGACAACGCGCCACTTGTTGACCGGGTCGGCCAGATGCAGTTTGCCTTCCCGGGACTCCGAGGCGACACCGATCCCCTCGAGATTCTTCGCAATGACCGCGAGATCCTCATCGCTCTCGCATGCCAGACGCATTTCGAGAAGCTGGCGATAGGGAGCCTCTTCGACCACGATCTGGCCCGGCACCCCCTCGGGCCCCCAATGGTGGTCGCCGCCAGTGAACCCGATTTCCTGGTAGAACCCGTCCAATGTGGAGGGGTCGGGCACTCCGAGGTCGATTCCAAGCAGTCGGTGCAGCGCCAAGACGATCTCCTTTAAATCACGGATCACGCAGCCACGGATCACGATCAAAAGAAAAATTGGCTTTCCTAGTCGAATGTCTAGCTCATTCGATTCTGAAATGGCACCCTAGTCCCGACCCGGGTTCGTGAGGGCCATCGGGATGCGCGCTCGAAAACAATGAAGCCCCCACCTTTCGGGAGCGCTTCGGGAGGTTCACCCTTGTCCGATTCAACCGCTATGGCGGCCACCGGTGCCCCCCGCATTGAGAGCATCTATGGCGCCCTGAACGAGCACGCGGCGGAATTCGAGGCGCTCGCCCGGGAGGCCGAGACCGAGCGCCGACCGCCCGAAGCCCTGGCCGCCCTGATGCGGAAGGTGAGGATCCCTTTGTCCAAGGTTCCCCACGCGGTGGGCGGCTGTGAACTCGCGCCCGCCCAGCAAATCGACTTCTTCGCCCGCATCGCGTACTTGAATCCCACCGCGGGCTGGCTTGCTTTCAACCAGAGCGGAGTCCTCGGCCTGCTTGGGGCCAATCTGCCCGACGAAGGGATCGAGCAAGTCCTCCCCCCCGGAGCCTGCCCACTGGTGGCAGCGGTCTCTGCTCCCACGGGCCGAAGCGAGAAGGTCGACGGGGGCTACACGGTTTCGGGTCGCTGGTCCTATGCCAGCGGAGTGACGTGCGCCGATTACGCATTCCTGATGACGATTTGCCCCGACCCTCCCGGGCCCCTGGGCGTCCTGTTGCGCCCGGATCAATTCGAATTGCACGACGACTGGAACGTCGCGGCGCTCCAGGGAACGGGCAGCCTCGATGTCAGTGCGGAAAATGCCTTTGTGCCCGATGCCCTGACCTGTTCCCCTCTGGTTCAGAATCGGGGCGGTTCTCAGTACAGCCGCATCGGCTTGCGGGGCTACGTGGGCGGAGAAAATTTGGGATTTTCCCTGGGCGTAGCCCAGCGCATGGTCCACGAGATCGCGCGCATGGCCCCGAGCAAGAAGCGGGTACTCGACCCGACACCCGTGGGCGATCGGGGCGCGTTCCAGCAGGAACTCGGGCGCGCCGACGCAACCCTACGCGCAGCCCGGGCCTACGCGATGGACGAATTCGAACGCGCCATCGCCATTGCCGATTCCGCCGAAGCCCAGCTGTCGCCCCAAGACACGGCACGGCTCGACGCCTCCATCGGCTTTGCCACGGAAAGCATCATTCAAGCCACGGTACGCCTCTTTCCCTATGCGGGTGCCGGTGCACTCCATCTTTCCAGCCCGATTCAGCGCTGCCTGCGTGACGTTATCGGCTCGGGCCAGCACGTTATCGCCACCAACGAGACCCTCGATGCCTGGGGCAAAGCGCTGATGGAGCAAGCGGCCGAGGCTCAATAACCTCTCGGAACCTACGGCCCGGAGATGGGTCTGGCCGGCGATGGTCTCGGCGCTCTGCACGTAGGGGCCACCGGCGGACAAAGCCCCGGCACACTTTTCCAGCAGGCGGTGAATCCCATCGGGCTGGACTTCCCAGCGGTACTGCAGCCCGTAAACGGAATCGGCATAAACGAAAGCCTGGTTCTCGCAGGCCTCACTCCGGGCCAGGCGTCTCGAGCCCACCGGGAGATCGAAGCTTTCGCCGTGCCAATGGAACACCGTCTGACGATCGGTGCCCTGGCCCCTACCCCCTCTTCCGGTAATTCGACTCTCCCCCACAATCTGGAGATCCCTGGCCGACCTCCACCCTGGGCGAACAATGATACGATGGGCGACTCTCCCGATCCTCGAAAACCCATGAGGCGGCCTGACATGACGGCACCTTCGCCGGGCCCCGCGCCCCCCCGACCCCCGCCACGCCAAAGCCTGCCCCCCCGGCAAGTCGCCGCTATCACGGCCTCATGGATGATCGGCCTCTTTGGCTACTACGCCCAGGCTC
>DUCT01000189.1 GCA_012959665.1 Myxococcales bacterium
CGGCGGCGAGGTGCGGTGGACGCGTCTGGGCGGTAAAGAGTTGACTGATCCCCGGGTAGGACAGGCCCGCCAGGCCGACATGGTTGTGGAGCACCCAGTCCTGGGCCGCGATGGTCTCCACCATGTCGTACCCGTCGAGCACCTGCAGGGGCTCGAAGTAGTCCCAGGCTCCCCCCGAGCAGCCCGTGCCCCGCATGTTCACCCCGACGGTGGCATAGCCCAAGGGCCCGCCGATGAGCCGCACCGCAGCCAGTCCGGAGGCCACATTGGAAGGGTCGTACCCCGAATAAAAGACCAGGGTTGGGTGGGGGCCCGCACCCGGCGGAAAACTCACGAAGGCGGAGAGCGTGGTGCCATCCCGGGTGGTGATGTAGTTGAAACCCGCTTCGAGGACCTGATTGTCGTAGAAGCTCTGGTCGGGCAGGCTGTCCTCCACGGACATCACCTGCTTGTCCGCACTGGCCACCAGCGCTTCCCGATCGATTACTCGAAAAGTGTTGCCGCCCGCATCAAGAGACCGTCCGATAAAGGTTCGGAGAAGATCCACGGTGCCCTCGCCCACCAGGGCGCCCGCGCCATCGCGCACTTCAAGCGTGCTGCCGATATCGGCTCCGGTCACGTGCAACTGCCCAACGCTCTCGCGTACATCGAACGCCGCCAGCCCGAAGGCGTCCACGGGTTCGCTCTCCTGGCGTCGGCCACCGCCCGAAACCCGCACCCGGTAGCCCCGGCCGGGCAAAACATCGGCGGCCCAACGGCCGGCGGAGTCGGTGGTCCCCCGAGCCACTTCGGCACCCCCGGCGTCCAGCACCCGGGCGTCCGCATCCGCGATAGCCCCCACCACGCGAATTTCCCCCACACCCTCGACCACCTGGAAAGTCGCTTCATGGTATTCGACGCTGCAACCGCCGGCGGCGAGCAACGCCAACAGGAGACCGGCTACAAGACCGGCTACGAGCCCGCCCCCCAAGCGCGTTTTCCGGCGCGGCTCGGCACCTGTGCGGAAGGGCGTGGGGAAGCGCGTGGGGAAGGGCGTGCGGAAGAGCGTGCGGAAGGGATACGGGGCCGGATAAGGAAGAGAATTTCGCGGGGGGGTTCGCAAGGCGGCTCCTTCGGGAAGGCTCAGGCTAATACCCGAGTCTACCCGCGCGCCCGGGGCCATTCAATGCAGGGGGCGGCCCCCTCCGTCCCCGAAGGATTCGTGTCCGCGCCCGGTTTCCGCGCCTGATTTCCCGCGCCCGGTTTCCCGCGCCCGGTTTCCAAGAGAAACGAGGCGAAAATCCGGGCGCCCTTCTCCCGGCTTCCCGGCCTCAATCCTCGGCAAAATCCGCCGCCGTGCTCTTGGCCATTTCCTCGAGAAACCAGGCCGGGAACTGGCCGACGAAATTGGAGACGTCCCAATAATCGCTCCAGCGCGCCACCTTGCCGTCCCGCATGGTGTGCAGGGTCGCAAAGGGGTTGGTCACTTTTTCACCCGTCTTGAACGTCCACACCTCGGTGTGATCGAGAAAGACCACGTCGCCCTCGCAGGCCATGTGGTGGATCGTGTGCTCGTGATCCACCAGGTGATCAAAGGCAATGCGCAGCCGCTTGACCACGTTCTCGGGGTTGCGTGCGCCGGGGTCTTCGGTGGGCACATCCTCGTAGTGAATATCGGGGACCATGCAGCTCTTGAGGGTTTCCCAATCCCGGGCGCTGAGTGCGGTCCAAAGTTTTTCGACGGTTTGGCGGTTGGCTTCGATGGACATTGTGGGGGCGCTCTCCTTGAGTTGACGGTGGGTGGGGCCTTGGTTTTTCCCGGCGCGCGCCAGCCTAGCAACCCGGGGCCGCGCCCGTGCGAGCGGCGTCTCAGAACATCCCTTGCGCCTCGAGCCCGAGCAAGGCCCGCCCATAACTTTCGAGGCGCTGCTCGAGATCAAAGATCGCATGGCCGGACAGGGTTTGAACATCGCGCACCGCGCGCTGGAGCGGGTGATCGCGAAAATGCGCGCTGGCCCCGCTGGCGTCGGCGATGGAGCGCAGAATCGTGCGGCTCTCGCGCACCGCCACTGCGGCCCGGGCCGCCCAGCCCGCGCGTTCCTGGGCGCTGGCAGCATCCCGGCGATCCATGATCTCGCCGGTGATCTGGGCAAGCAGGCGCTCGGTGCGGTCCAGTTGAATCTCCGCTTCGGCCAGGCGCATCTGGGCCGCGGGCTGATCGGCTTGGCGAAGGTTTCGGGCGAAGAGCATGCGCTCGCCGGCATCCGACTTAAACCGCGCCAAGGCGGCTCGCGCCTGGCCCACTGCGGGCATGCTCGCCGCAAGAATCAAGATCGGCACCATGGGGGTGCGATAGAGCGCGCCGTCATGAAGCCGCGCACCATGGGCCGTGCCCGCGCTCAATTCCGCGATGCCCACGGTTCGCTCCTCGGGCACCACGCGGTTTTCCACCAT
>DUCT01000190.1 GCA_012959665.1 Myxococcales bacterium
ATAGAAGATCTTTTGCTCTTTCGGCTTCATTCCCCTCGGATTTGGCTTCTTCGTTGGCGGACCCATGAGACAACCCACCCGACCCATGCCAGGAGTCGTTGCCAGTCCGCCCTCCTTTGTGAGGCCAGCACTTACGGCTCAGGGCTCAGGGCTCAGGACTCAGGACTCAGGACTCAGGACTTAGAGCACCAGCGATCGAGGCCCACTCGCTCAATCCTTAATTCCCTAATCCCTACAATCTCTGCCCCACAATTTCTGCCCCACAATCCCTGCCCCACAATCCCTGCAATCAGTGCCCATCAGAGAAGTGGACGTTTCCGTCCCTCCGTGGCGGGCAATTATGAAAGCGGGCTGCTGTGACCCATGCGGTCACGGCTGTCAGGGCAGGGTCCAGGGGCACTTGGCTGCCCCTGGACGGGCCTCAGCGCAGCTCCCGCTTCAGGATCTTTCCCGTGGGTCCTTTGGGGAGCTCCGGGATAATCACGACGGAACGGGGATACTTATAAGCCGCCAGCCGTTCCTTGCAGAACGCGATGATCTCGGCCTCAGTGGCTGTCGCGTCAGGGGCGAGGGCCACTACCGCCTTGACCTCTTCCCCGTGGCTTTCATGCTCAATGCCCACCACGGCAGCCTCGACAATAGCCTCGTGTTGATAGAGCACTTCCTCGACCTCGCGCGGGTAAACGTTGAACCCGCCACGAAGAATCATGTCCTTCTTCCGGTCCACGATCCAATAGCACCCGTCCTCATCTCGGTAACCGATATCCCCGGAGTGAAACCAGCCGTTCTTCATGGCCTCCTTGGTGGCTTCGGGACGGTTCAGATAACCCTTCATGACGTTGTGCCCACGGATGCAAATTTCCCCGCGCTCATTGTCGGGTTGGGACACGTCGTTTTCGTCCATGATGGCCAGGTCAACACCCCAGACCGGATAGCCAATGGAACCCGCCTTGACGGGCTTTCCTAGGACGCCAAAGGTCGCGATGGGTGAAGTCTCCGAAAGACCAAAGCCTTCGAGGATCGGGATGGCGTATTTCTTTTCCCAGGAATTCATCACCTCCACCGGCATGGGCGCCCCCCCGGTCATGCAGAGCTGCAGGCTCGAAATGTCGTGGGCGTCGGCACCGGGGAAATTGAGCAGGGCGAAGTACATGGTGGGAACGCCTGCAAAAAGGGTGATCGCGTCCCGCTCGATGATCTCGAATGCCGCTTCGGGTTCGAAGCGCGGGAGCAACGAAATAGAGCCTCCCGCGGCCAGGGTCGCGTTCTGAATAGAGGTTTGGCCAAAGGAGTGAAAGAGCGGAAGCGTCGCCAGTGCCCGGAGTTCCTTTGAGTCGATCTCCACCAAGCGAGGCACGACCACCGCGCAATTCAGGAAGAGGTTCGAGTGGGTCAGTTCGGCGCCCTTGGGGTGGCCTGTGGTCCCCGAGGTGTAGAGAATCACCGCGGTCGTATCGGCCCCGGTGGGGTGGGGACCATCTATGGGTTCGCTTGCAGCAAGCGCTGCCAGGGAATCCGGCCCTTCGCCGCCCGCCATCACTACGGGCACTTCCATTTCTTCGGCGCCGGCACGGCCGGGCGCTTCAAAAAGCGGATGGGCGATCAACAGGCGCGACTCGGAATCCTTGAGGAAGTACGCAACCTCGGGGGCGGCGGCCAGAACGTTGATGGGGACCACGGTGGCCCCCGCATAGAGAATTCCAAAATACGCCATGGTGAACTCGGGAACATTGGGCACCAGCAGCGAAACTTTGTCCCCGGGCTGAATGCCACGCTCGCGCAACCCCCCAGCGATTCCCGCGGCCGCGCGGTGAAGCTCGGCGTAAGTAAAGGAAACATCTCCGATGCGCAGGGCAATATTGTCAGGGGACTCTTCGGTGCTCGCGCTCAGGATTGTTCCCAGGTTCAAGCTCATGGTTTTCTCCTTTCAGAATCAGCTGGCTTATAGTAACCCGCGCTGGGCTGAGAGGGAAAGGCCGACTCGGCCAGCCAGACAGAGAGCCCTATGCCACTACGAATGAGCAGGGCATTGGATGACGTTGGACGCAAACACAAACCAGGACGAGCGAAACCCTATCCCGAGCGGCGCCGAGCGCCGTGCGCTCTGGCTACTCGGCCTGGGCGCGGCGGCCGGTCTCTTCATGGCAACCTACGGAATTGTTGACCCGTCGGGCGGGCCGAACCCGGGCATCCCCCCGGACGCGGTGGCCACGGTCAACGGCGAGGTCCTTCGCCGTGATGCCTTCGAGCGGCTGCTTGCGGGCTTTGCCAGCGACTCGCGCAACCCCATCGATGATGACGTACGCCGCCACGTTCTGAACCGGATGATCGAAGAGGAATTACTGGTCCAACGCGCGCTGGGGCTCGGACTGGCGGAAGTAGACCGCCGTGTCCGAGCCAACCTGACCTCAAGCTTGATCGATTCCGTGGTCTCGGGTGCCGAGGAACGTGAGCCCAGCCCCGAAGAACTCCGCCGCTTCTACAGTGAAGAAGCCGCGTTCTTCGTCCAGCCCGGCCGGTACCGCGTGGATCAAATCCTGTTCCGTATCCCCTACGGCGACGAAGGAAACAGCGCGCTTCAGCGCGCTGAAGAGGCCAGCGCCGCTCTAAAAGCCGGGGAATCCTTCGCGCAAGTGGCTGTCCGCCTGGGAGATGACCAAATCTCTCCGCTTCCGGACACCCTTCTTCCTGCGATGAAGCTTCGCGAGTACGTGGGCCCCACGGCCTTGGAGGCCGTTCTCGAACTCGAGGCCGGGGAGTTCAGTCCCCCCGTCCGTTCGGGAACCGGTGTCCACCTGCTCCGATTGCTCGATATCAAGCAGGCGTTCTCGCCCCCGTTTGAAGAAATCGAGACCCAGATTCGCAGGGAGTACATCCGACGAGCGGGCGACCGAGCCCTGCGGAACTACCTCGACCAGCTTCGCGAGGACAGCGACGTGGTCATCGCACTCCCCGCCCGGCAATAGGCTTCACCGGGCACGCCCTCCGCTCAATCTCCCCGGCGCAGGAGCAGACAACCGCCCAGGGGCCCACCCCCAGCCGCCGCCACGGCGACCTCGGGACCACCGGGAACCTGCCTCTGTTCGCCCTCTCCCCAGAGTTGGAGCGCAGCTTCGTGCAGAAGGCCGAATCCATGAAGACGACCGGCCGAGAGCTGGCCGCCCTGAGTGTTGAGCGGAATCTCTCCATCCAATGCAATGGCATTCCCGCCCTCAATGAACGGGCCCGACTCGCCCTTGCCGCAAAATCCCAGGGCCTCAAGCCAGGCCATGGCGATAAAACTGAAGCCATCGTAGAGCTCGGCCACCTGGACATCGGCGGGCTTCAAATCGGTCCGCTCCCAGAGCATGGCGGAGGCATCGCGGAGGGCCATGGTGGTGAGGTCATCGAATTGATCCCACGACGGCCGGCCCCGCAAAGCGCTCCCCACCGCCTCGACCAGCAGTGGCGGCTTGCGACAATCCCGAGCGGCATCAACCGCAGAAACAATCAGAGCGGTGCTGCCGTCCACCGGGGCATCGCAGTCGTACAAGCAAAACGGATCCGAGATCATTCGTGCCTCAAGGTAATCATCCAGAGCCATGGGCTCGCGATAGATCGCCTTGGGGTTGAGGCCCGCATTCCGGCGAGCATTCAAAGCGATTTGCGCCATCTGTTCCCGGGTGGTGCCAAATTCGTGAAAGTGACGCCGGGCCATCATGGCGATCCAGACCGCTGCCGACGCCGCACCGTAGGGCAGAGTCCACTGCATGAAACCCCCCGCTCGAAAACGACCGCCGCCGCCGGTACCGATCCCTCCACGTGGACCCGTTCCCTGGGCGGTTGACTCCCAGACCGTTCGAAAACAGAGCACATGGCGAGCCATCCCCGTGGCCACCGCCATGCAGGCATTGATTACCGAGCCCAGTTGCCCCGGCAGTTCCAGTCCCCCGCAGAACCAGTCAACCTTCAGGCGCAACATGTCCTGAACGTCGCTGATACCCGCTCCCGAGAAGCCCGGCGCTCCAGGAATGCCTCCGCCGGGATACGTCGAAATGCCGTCGATATCGTCCCGGCAGAGCCCGGCATCCGCGATGGCTTCGAGGCATGCATCCGCGGTCAGCCCCAGCGGATCGACATTCAAACGTCGGCCCACAGCCGACTGGCCGATCCCGGTGATCGCTGCCTGACGGGCCAGTTTTCTATTCGCGTTCTTGGCCAAGCCCCTGCCCTTCAGCTGTTCTCCGGTTCGAAGAGGGGAATGTAGATCCCATCTTCGCGTTCTTCGAAACAAACCCGCACCCGCATCCCAATTTTCACATCGGCGGGTGAACATCCCACCAAATTTGTCGTCAGCCGGAGACCGGGCTGCTCATCGATCTCGACAATAGCCACCCAATACGGAGGATCGAAACCCGGCACCCACGAGTGATGGTTGAGCGTATAGGTGTAAAGCCGGGCAAGCCCGGAAACCGCTTCGGGCGAAAGTTCCCGGGAGAGGCATTCCGGGCAGACCGGTGCCGGTGGATGCACGTACGTCCGGCAGGCCTGGCAGCGCAAAAAACGCAACTCGCCTTCGGCCCCTCCCTGCCAGAAGTGTGCGTTCTCGGCCCCCACCTCGGGGAGCAGTCGGAACGGCTTCTCGGTCATGGGATTTGGTCCTCGCTATCAGCTGCCCGACAAAGGCGAATGCCGAAACATCTAGAGGGGGGTCCGAGTCTGGACGTCAATAAGGACGGGAATGGAATCGGTGTAGCCGCCAAAGGGACGCGCTAGCCGGGCCAGCAGGTAGCGATCAACGAAGCGCTGGCGAATGGCCGCGGATTCGTCGGGGGCTTCCACCACTCGCGCCCTCCCGGCCAGGCACTCGCCACCGATGCGAACCGAAACCTCGGGCTCAGCCCCAAGGTTCTTGCACCAGTGCGGATGCGAGGCGCCCCCGGTCAAATAGACACAGCCCGGCCCCAGGGCGAACCAGATGGTCACCGCTCGCGGCTCGCCCGTCCGGCGGCCACGGGTAGTCAGGCGGCAAGTCCAGTAGCGCTCAAGGTTCGAGAGGTCGTTGTCCATTCCGTTGGGGAGCCTAGCGCTCGAAGGCACCACCGTCCGACCCCGACGACAATCGGTTAGCCTATTTGATCTCGGGCCCGGTCCTAGGTCGGCTCGACCTGGGAATCCATCCAAAAAGGAGAATGGGGCCATGTCACTCGACGGACGAATTGCACTCGTGACCGGCAGTAGTCGCGGTATCGGTCGGGCGGTGGCCCTGGCCCTGGCCGAAGACGGCGCCGATGTCGCCGTGCACTACAACCGGGACCTGGCTGCAGCCGAGGAAAGTGCCGAGGCCATTCGCGCCCTCGGCCGCCGTGCGGTTCCGGTGGCTGCGGCCATTCAGGACCCGGGCAGCCTCGCCAGCATGGTGGAACTCGTGCAGAAGGAACTTGGCCCTGTCGGCATCCTGGTCAACAATGCCGGGGTCGCAAGCCAAGGCCGAAGCGTACTGAAGACCGAGGCCGAAGAACTCGAGGCGCTGATGCGCATTCATGCCCTTGGCCCCCATGAGCTCTGCAAGTGCGTATTGCCGGGCATGCGGGAACAGGCACGCGGCGACATCGTGATGGTTTCCAGCATGGCCACGAAATACAATGCCGCCGGGGGCGCCCCCTACAATATGGGCAAGGCCGCAATGGAGGCACTGGCGTTCACCCTCGCCGCCGAGGAAAGGCGTTTCGGGATAAGGGTCAATGTCGTCGCCCCTGGTCTGGTTGAGACGGAAATGGGCAGGCGCCTGGTCAAGGCCACGTCGGGCATCGAAGATCTTCGTCAACTGGACGAGCAGATGCCCTTCGGACGGGTCTGTCAGCCGGAAGATATCGCCAACACCATCCGCCACCTCGTCTCCGATCGAAGCGCCTACACCACGGGGCAGCGGATTGGCATTGATGGCGGAGGTCAATAGAGCTCCCATGTGGAACGCGATTCGTTCCTTTTTTTCACCCCCGATGACCGCCGATCCGGCGGAAGTCAACGCCAAGCTCCACTGGATAGTTCGGCTACGCTGGCTCGCTATAACGGCCCAGATCATTTCGATCTTTCCCGCCCTCTATTTCCGAATGATCGATCCCAACGTTCTCCCCATTTTCATCGGGGCGATCGGGCTGCTGATCGTTTGGAACCTGCTCACCTGGGGCGCCCTCCAGCGCGGATGGGAATTACCTTCGCCCCAAATTCTCATCCAGCTCTGTGCGGATATCGCGATCCTCTCGACACTGCTGGCCCTGACCGGCGGCGCCTGGAACCCAACCGTACCCATTCTCTTTGTTCATTCGGTTCTGGGGGCGATGCTGCTTCAGGGTCGACGTAGTCTTTTCTTTTTTTTCATCCTGCTCATCAGCGTGATTTCGATACAGTTCGGTGCTCAGATTCCACCCGCCCTGGAAGATTCACTTCTGCCGCGGACAATCCTCTTCCCCGCCCAATTCCTCGTTGCCCTGGTGTTTTGGATTCTGACCGCTTGGCTGTCCCGCACACTCGGAGCCTTGCAATGGGACCTCTCGACTGCGCGCGAGCGGAAAACCCGCATTGATCGTCTGCGCGCGGTAGGCGCACTTGCCGCGGGACTCTCCCACGAATTTGCAACGCCACTCAACACCGCGCAGCTCCGCCTGGAGCGACTCGCCCGCTCCTTGAATCTCGCGGACAACCCAGACCTGATGACCGCGAGAGAGGAGCTCAATCGCTGCGGTGAAGTGCTCCATCACATGGCGGGATCCCAACTCGACCCCGAAAGATTGAGCCTCGAAGTCGTCGACATCGATACCCTCGTGGGGCAAGTCTGCCGTGGCGTCGCGAATGATCACGACCCCGGCGTGACCGTCCGCTATCGCCGGGTGGGACGCGGACCCTACCGTGCCCTGATTCCAACAGTCGCCTTCTCACAGGGAGTCATCAATCTGATCGACAACGCGATCCAATCCGGCGGAGAGCACTCCACCGTAGATGTGTCCGTCGAGGCGGGTATAGACCACGTGAATCTTTCCGTTGCCGATCGGGGAGCGGGTTGGCCCGCCATCGTGCGCAGTCACCTTGGCGAACCCTTCGTCACGACGAAGCCCGGCGGGGTCGGCCTCGGCCTCTACTATGTGCACAGCCTCGCCGAAGCCATCGGCGCGCAACTCTTTCTCGAAGATCATCCTGAGGGGGGTGCCGTAGCCCGCATTTCGCTTCCCAGTCCCGGAAGGGTCGAATCTATCCCGGGAGAGTCGTAAGCTTGATTGGGCGAACGTTGCAACTCAAGAATGAGGCTAGACACCCTTGACCGCTGATGACCCCGCAGCCAATTCCACGGACTCCCTCGACGAAGAGATCCGGAGCCTGTTAATCGTCGAAGACGATCAACGCTTTGCCGACACCCTGACGGCAGAGTTTCGGGACCGCGGCTACCGGGTCGAATGGCTGGATAGCCTACGCGCGGTCAAGAGCCACAAATCCCTGGACTTTCGCTATGCGGTGGTCGACCTTCGCATTCGCCAGGATAGTGGTCTGGACGTAATCACGACGATCAAGCAGCGCTCGCCGACCACGGTTGTCATCGTCCTCACGGGTTATGGAAGCATCGCTACCGCCGTCAAGGCGACGAAGCTTGGCGCCACGGCCTATCTGACCAAGCCGGTGGATGCCGACGAAATCGAGCGCGCCTTCCTTGGCGATGAAACCGAGGAAGACATTCCGATTCCCGACGAATTTCAAAGCCTTTACAGGCACGAAAGAGAGTACATCGAGTACGTACTCGCGGAGTGCGACGGAAATATCAGCCAGGCCGCGCGACGCCTCGGCCTGCATCGCCAGAGCCTCCAGCGCAAACTACGCAAATACACCCCCAACTAGAAATTGACGCGACAGCAAGAATTCGCGCGACCCAGCCGAGCCCCAGTCCAGAGGAGAACAAAGCCATGCAACGCTTCACCGACCAGGTCATTATCGTCAGCGGAGCCGCCGCCGGCATCGGCAAGGCAACCGCCCTGAGGATTGCCTCCGAGGGGGGCAAAGTGGTGTGTACCGATATTCAGGCAGAGGCCGTGGAGACGACCGCCAAAGAAATCTGTGGGGCCGGCGGGGAGGCCATCGGCCTGGTCTGCGACGTGAGCGATCCCTCGGCGGTGGCAGGGACCATGGAGGTCACCCTGGCGGAATTCGGGCAACTCGACGCCCTGTGCAATATCGCGGGCATCCTGCACTTCGACAATACCCTCGACCTCAGCCTCGAGAAGTGGAACCTGATCCTCAAGGTCAACCTCACCGGAACCTTCCTGATGTGCCAGGCGGCCCTTCCGCTTCTGCTCGACGGCGGCGGCAGTATTGTGAACATGGCCTCCACCGCGGGGCTTGCGGGTCATCCATGGACCGCTGCCTACTCGGCCTCCAAGGGTGGGGTTCTCGCTTTCACCTCGACCCTCGCGGTCGAATACGGCAAGCAGGGCGTGCGCGCCAACGCGGTCTGCCCCGGTTCGGTCAAAACCGCCATGCACGATCAATTCGTTTTGCCCGAAGGAGCGGACGTCAAGTTGCTCCAGCGGATCATGCCCCTGGACACCTTTCGCGGGCCCGAGACTGCCGCGGCCCTTGTGGCATTTCTTGCCTCAGAGGACGCTGCGCATATCAACGGCGAGAAGGTCCGTGTGGACGGCGGCACTCTCGCCTGAAAGGTGAACGGGAGGTCTAGAGGGTATAGATGTACTGATCGCCTTCGCCGTCATGGCGGTCGGCGCTTCCCATCAAGCGAAGGTGCTCAAGGTGGGCGTAGGTCTCACTTTCGGCCATGCCCCCCCAGCTTCGCTCCTTAAAGAGTCGTTTCATGAACGCTTCCACGGTGGAAGGCCCCAACTCCTTCGCGATCAATCGGACCTCATCAAGACGATCGTCGTGGTGGTCCTTGATTGCCTCGCAACGCGCCGCCAGATCGCTGAAGGGGTGGCCGTGGGCGGGAAGTACCTGGCTTACGTGTTCGATGGCCGCCGCACGATCCAGAGAATCAAAAAACGCCTTCAGAGGATCGGCCTCCAGACTCAGTCCGGAGATATGCGGGGTAATGCTGGGCAATACGTGGTCACCGGCCAGAAAAATCTCTTCTGCCGGGTCGTGGAGGCAGATATGGTCTTCCGTATGACCCGGCGTATGGACAACAAAGAACTCACGTCCCGCCAACTGGAGCACATCACCACCCAGAGTCGGATGCGTGATCGTCGGAAAGCGCATGGCCTTGCCAAGCGTTCGCATCAACCGCCAGCGCATTCGCATCTTGAACGGAGGGCGAGGCTTCTCACCTCCCCAGGGTGTGCGCCCCGAGTAGCTTCCGGGTGCCGGGGTGAAGGGCGCCCTCGCCCTCGCTCGGTCCGCCTCTGAACCGGGAGACCGGCCTGCTTCGGAGTCTTCGTGGGCATGCAGGTCATTGACGGAAACTTCGGGCTTCTCCACGCCCCCCATGCCGAGACTGAACGAATTGTGGGCGATCAGCTTTCCATTGGATTCCTCAAGCACCCGGGACGCCCCACCAAAATGATCGGGATGGGAATGGGTGACCAAGACCGTATGGCAGTCCTTTACGCTCAAACCCGACTGGGCGAGTCGTTTTTTGAGCGCGGCAAAAGAGCTTGCCGTGGGCAGGCCTGGGTCCACGAGGGTGGCCCCGTCACGATCCATCAGCGCATAGCAGTTAACGTGTCCCAGTCCGGGCATCGAAATCGGCAACTCCATCCGGAGTACGTCCTTCGCGACCTCAGTCACCTCTTCTCGAGCAGATTCCTGCTCTTGTCTTTTCGGCTTCTTGGCATCCATTTAGGGAGGCTAACGAAATTCTGGACAGCTGGCCCGGAATAGGTGCCGCGAAAGAACGGATTTGGCAGCCAGATTTCTCGACATTGCTACTTATTCGGCTCCGTATAAATTCGCAATAGGCGCGATTCAAACCAAAAATCGGAACGCCCGGTGCGCAACTCCGATGAAGGGGATCCATGAAAGGAATGGTTCACGGCAAGGTTGCCCTGGTCACCGGAGGCGGAAGTGGCATCGGGAAAAAAACCGCGGAGCTGCTTGCCCGGGAGGGGGCCCGGGTCTTGGTTTGCGACCTGGACGAAGAAGCCGGCCAAGAGACCCTGCACCACATTGCCGAAGCCGGGGGAGACGCCGACTTTTTCCGCGTCGACATCTCCGACGAAACCGAGACCATAGCCATGGTGGATCGATGTCTCCAGCGCTTCGGACGGTTGGACTGCGCGGTGAACAACGCGGGCATCGCAGGGCCAACGGGTAGCCTCGAAAGCATGGACCTCAAGGATTGGAACCGTGTGATTGCCGTCAATCTGACGGGCGTCTTTCTCAGCATGAAGCACGAGATCCCACGGATGCGCGAACAAGGGAGTGGCTCCATCGTGAACATGTCTTCAGGGGCCGGTTTGATCGCCACACCCGGACTTGCGGGCTACTGCGCGAGCAAACATGGAATCTTGGGAATTACACGGACAGCCGCCGTGGAAAACGCACGCTTGGGCATCCGAATCAACGCCGTCTGCCCGGGCAGCATCGACACCCCGATGCTCCGCGCCTCCATGGAAAAGGACCCTGCAGTGGAGAAAATAGTTCGGGGTAGCATGCCGATCGGACGGCTCGGTGAAGCGGAAGAAGTCGCCGAAGCCGTGGTTTGGCTCTGCTCGGATCGAGCGTCCCTCGTCACTGGACTTTCCATGCCCGTCGATGGAGCCTCGGTTGCCCGCTAGGGCCCGTGCTGGGCAAAGACCTCGGTGGTTCCGTCCTTTTTGACCGCGAGCACCGAGTAGCGTTCGGGTTTGGGTCCTTCCATGCCCGGGGAACCCATGGGCATCTTGGGCACAGCAAGTCCGGCTACGTCGGGCCGCTCGGCCAGAAGCCGTTTCACATCTTCTGCCGGCACATGGCCCTCGATGAAATAGCCGCCGATGATGGCCGTATGGCACGAGGCCAAGTTCATCGGGACTCCGTTCATTCGCTTCACCGGGGTTACGTTGGCCACGTCCTTGGACTCCACTTCGAACCCATTGGCTTCGAGATGGTCAATCCACTTCGAACAGCAACCGCAGGTCGGAGATTTGTAGACCATCGCCTTCACCTCCTCGGCGTCTTCTGCTCCGGCCGCGAATCCTCCGCCTGCCCCAAGCACCGCCGCCACCGCCACCGCCACCGCAAAAAGTACTGTCCGTCTCCAACCCGTCATACGAATTCCCTTCTGGGGAGTCCATCTTTGGCTCCCCGGGTCCAATATAGCCCGAACGCCCACCGGCGCCTCGTGCCCGCCGGGTACCGAGCTACCGCTTGCCCGGTTCGCGCAGGCCCCAATCCTTGATTTTTTTCTGCAGCATCTGTCGGCTGATGCCCAGTTCCTTCGCCGCCTTCGTCGCGTTTCCTTCGTGCAGCCGAAGGACTGACCTCAGGAACTCACGCTCAAATTTCTCCCGGGCCTCACGCAAGCTGCCCCGCGGATGAATGGCCATGGATCCACCCTGGGCCCGAGTTTCCCCAAGCTCTACCACCCGGGGCGAAAGACAGTCGCGACTGACCGACGAGCCCGCCGAAGCTAGGGCCACAGCGCGCTCCAACTCGTTCTCAAGTTCGCGAACGTTCCCGGGCCAGCCGTAGGCGTCGAGAATCTGCAACACGTCGGCGTCGATGGCGTTCACATTTTTTTTCGTCCGATCCGAGATACGCTGCAGAATCGCGCCGGCAATCAGCGCGACATCACCCGAGCGCTCGCGAAGGGGCGGTACAACAATGGGAAAGACATTGAGGCGGTAGTAAAGATCTTCCCGAAACCTCTGCTCTCGGACTTCTTCAGCGAGGTCGGCGTTGCTCGCGGAGACCAATCGCACATCCACTTTACGCACAACGGTTTCGCCCAAGCGGCGGAATTCGCCTTCCTGGATCACCCGCAAGAGCTTCGCCTGCTGATCAAGCGGCATCGCATTGATCTCGTCGAGAAAAAGCGTTCCTTGATCAGCCGCTTCGAAGAGACCCGGCTTTGCGCGATCGGCGCCCGTGAAGGCGCCCCGGGCAAATCCGAAGAGCTCGCTCTCAAGCAGTGCGGCGGGCATGGCGCCGCAGTTCAGGGCAACGAAGGGCGCCTCCCGGCGGGGCCCATGGGTATGGATTGCCCGGGCGACCAATTCCTTGCCAACCCCGGTCTCGCCCTGGATTTGTACGGCGATGGATGACTCCACCGCACTCTCCATCAAGGCGAAAACCTGCTCCATGGCGGGACTGCGGCCGATGATTTCGGGAAAGGAATCGGCGTGAAGTCGCTCGCGCCGCAGACCACTGATCTCTCCGGCAAGGCGAGCGGTGGTGTTTCGCAGATCGCCCACCAGCTTGGCGGTCTCGACGGCAAGGGAAACGGACTGGGCCAGGGCCTCGAGAAATTCCAGCTCCGACTCGCCAAAAACCCCTTCGCGGCAGTTGATGACTTCGATCACGCCCAGGACTTCGTCTCCCCGTCGAAGCGGCGCGCAGATCATGCTGCGGGTTCGCTCGCCCGTCTGCTGGTCGATCTTGGGGTTGAAGAATCGGTTGTTCGACACGTCATCCACCAGAAGGGTTTGGCGGGTGCGGACGACATGCCCGGCGATGCCTTGGGATACGGGAAAGCGCAGGTTCTGGAGACGTCGGTCGACGCCCTCCTGGGCGCTGCTGGTCACCGGGAAATAGAGATCCGTGCCCGCCTCGTTCACCAGAAGCAATGAGCAGCCCTCGGCGTTGAGCACCTCCTGGGTATGGCGGATCACCAGGGGAAGCAGATCGTCGAAATCGCGCTGGGCCGCGAAACCCCGGGACAACTCGAGGAGCACCGCCAAACGCTCGCCATCGGATTGGGTCGCCCGGAGCGGAACCGAGGGACCCATCAGAATATCTCGTCGTCAATAATCATCGGATAGTCCTATTTTTAGTACAGGAAACTAAAGAAGACATTCTGATTAACTTTGTATTTACAAATACTTACATTCTTTCAGAAACTCAAAACCCATAAATAGACTAGTTTAGTTTACACACAAAGACCAACAAACCGTCCAGGAAACAATTAACTTCAATTAAAACAGGTACTTGTGAGATTGGTACAGCAATTGCGATAGGAGCAGGAGTCAGCTTAAACCTTTCACATCACACGAGGACAAAAAAATGGACTCCCCCAATCGCATTCCCCGATCCAACCCGAATCGATCCACCCTCCCCAGCTTTCGCACCCTGCTCGGATTCGCCAGCGCGCTGGTGTTCCTGGCTGAAGCCGCGTGGGCGATGCCCGTGAACGTATCCCCCATGGACTTTCCCAACTGCGATCCCCTGGGTCTAACCGCAACCAACGCCGATGGCACCGTTTTGGTGGATGAACTCGGCACAAGTGGGTTCCCGGCGGACGAAACCATCCTTGCCCAAGCGGGCCCAACCCAAGCCATAGCCTGTCCCAGTTCCCAAATCTCCAACAATGGAACCCAGGTCATGCTCAGAATCACAAACACCACGGGCGTGGACTTCTCGAATCTCTGGTACGTCTCGGACCCCGAAACCTCGATCACCAACGCCGACGGACAGATCGACCAGCAGGCCGCGTTCAAAATCGACGCGGTCGGGGTCAACACTCCGCTGATTTCCGAGAGTTTCTCGACCGGCCTCCCTGGCGTCTTTGAAAACGGAGAGGTCTGGACCTTCGTAATCGACCACTACTTCAACAGCAGCGGAACAGGCCCGGAAGTGCTGGCGTCGGTCGGGCTGGTTGGAATCTTCTCGGGCAACAACGCTGGTTTTGTCGACAAATCTTCGGGAAGCATCATTGGTACCGTAGTCCCCGAGCCGAGCACTGCTTTGCTAATGGGCCTGGGGTTGATGGGGCTCTCGCTTGCGGGCAGCAACCGGCCCCGGTCGCCACGCGAATCCCCTCGATCGGCCAAGGGGCGAGAGATAACCCGGGTGCCCGGCGCCGGCATGGTCCTCGCGAGTTGCGCCTTCCTGGTGTTCGGCCTGGCCTCGGGCGCCTGGGCCGTACCCCTGATCGGTTCCGGTCCGAACTTGGCCCAACCCAGTCCGAACCCGGACCCTTTCTATACCAATCACAGCTGGACGAGCCTTCGGGTGCCCGACCTCGCCAACCCGGGAACAAACGGTTCGGGCTCCACCCTGTCGCTGCTCTTTGATCCGCCTGCAGGATATGCCCTGATGGCTCCGTGGCAGGGAAACTTCCAGCACACTGTCGGAACGGGTCTCGGCAATACGAGCACCGGGTTGAATACGTTCAACTTCGGCGGACTCGCCGGCGATGTTTCGAACCCAGGAAACCTGGCGGTCGAATCCCTGCTC
>DUCT01000191.1:0-7054 GCA_012959665.1 Myxococcales bacterium
CATCTTGTCGTCCTCTGGACCGAAGCCCGCCCGGCGATTGAATTCCCATTCGTCCTCAAGACACTGCCAGCCCATATTCGCCACAGTTTCACGATTGACCGATTCACCGTAGAAGTGGGCGTAGAACTCGGCGATCTCTTCAATGTTGGGCATCAGAAACTGGCAAAAACCCGAGGAATCCACCACCGCATTCAGGATCTGACTTTCCTGGGAGGCACGCGCGAACTCCTCGGGCGCCTGGCCGGGATCGACAACGAGCCCTGCCGTGTGGTCGGCCCCCATGGCGCTTGTGCAGTAGGTTACGCCCGCCGCCTTGAGGGGGCGGGGATCCCAGGCCGGAATAGCCTGACCCTTGACGCTCGCCACCCGGTGGTGGTTCTTGAGGCGACCTACGGTGGCGGCACCATTTCCAATCGCTCGGCCGATTTCGGTCCCCTCGGCAACTTCTCGAAGCAACCGCTTTGTCCCTTCGGCGTCGCCGAACTCCATTCCGCCCGCATCCATATAAACCGCCACAGCCGCGCCGGTCTCGATGGTATCGATCCCGATGTCGTCGCAGAGGCGATCCAGGTCGGCCACATCTTCCCAATTTGCGATCGCGCAATTCGACCCCAACATGGTGAGGGTTTCGAACTCGAGACCCGACGTCTTGTACTCACCATTGGCATCATGAACGATATTGCTGCATTTGACGATGCAGCCCGTCAGGCAGTTGTGCATTCCGCCACCGCGCGTCTCGAAACTTTCGACGATACGCATCCCGTCGAGGGTCTCGACGTCGGGAGAGCGTCCTTCGGTGCGGTTTTTGTAGGGGAATGTATAAATGGAGTTGGCCTCTTCGCAGATGACGCTGGTGCCCCACTTCGGAAAGGGTTCCTGGCCCGGGCCCGCGACGAAATCTCGCGTGTACTTTTTCGATAGCTGAAAGAACTGCTTGTCCGCGGGCTTCCGCGATGCCGTGCCCCCCGCTTCGATCGCAACAAACTTGAGCCCCTTGCTCCCCATCACTGCGCCCAGGCCACCTCGCCCGGCATGCCGAGCGGGATGGCGCTCTTGGGAATGATCTGTGCAGGCCACCGAAGCACCGGAGAGTTGCATTTCCCCAGCGGGGCCAATCGAAATAAACGAAGCCTTCTTCGAATAGGTTTGTGTGAGATCTTCGATGAGGGGGTAATTCCATTTGCCCTTGTGAGCGTCCGCTGGAATGACCCTGGCCGAATCCCCGTCAACCTCCAAGGCGTAGCGAAGTTCGGGATCCTCGGGCTTTCCCGTGACGATCACCACGCGATAGCCGAGCTTCATCAGGTCTTGGCCTGGATCGCCGCCGACATTCGCCTCTTTGATTCCACCGGTTAGCGGACTTTTCCCCCCCACCGAAAGCCGACCCGAAGTCGGTGCACTGGTTCCCGCCAGAAGGCCCGGGGCCAAGACCAGTAAGTTGTCCGCCCCGAGTGGGTCACAGCCGGGGTCGCACTCTTCGAGAAGGATTTTGGCCGAGAGGGCCCGGCCTCCAAGGAATTTCCATTTCTCGGGAAACGCCTCGATGCTCGCGCTCTGCCTCGTCATATCGACGCGAATCATCTTGTCCTCGGATCTAACGCTCATTTTCCGCACTCCTTCTTACGCTCAATATCACAAACTTTTCCCTGATCGCCCCAGGCTGGAAACCGGGGGGACGGGGGCGATCGGCCAATCGAAACCGCTAACCCCCTGCGGCACTGGCCATAATCGTGAGGGTGTCCTCTTGGGAGAGGGGCCTATCCAGCGAATCCCGCTCGAGCGCGTCCCCGTTCAGGAAGAAACGCACAAAACGTTTCTGCTTTCCCGAAGTGTCCAGGATCAATTCCTGGAATCCGGGAAACCGACCTTCGACCTCCAAAATGCACTCCCGGACCGTCCTTCCCTCCACATCGATTCGCGCCTCGCCCCGGGTGGGTACGCGATATCGAGAAGGAACTTCCAGGATGGGCAAAGCGGTGCTCCGTTCTCTTCTCGATTTCAGCGGGGGTAAACCAGTGCTTGAAAAAAGTGTAGCCAGTTTCCAAAATCCTTGAAATCCCGCCGTTCACCTCTCCGAAACCTTCTCATGAGTCAAATCCCAGTCCAAGCCGATCCAGAACGTGAAGCCAGAGCCCCCTTCGTCCTTCGTTCCGATCCGCACGGGCGAGCTCTCTCTGGGTGAACTGAATCGCCAAAGAACGCAGAGGTTCCGGCGGCCAGGGAAAGGGCCGTCTTTGCACGAGGTCAAGCTGCAGCTCGGGAAGTTCAGGGCAATCCAACAGACCCAGAGCCACCCGTCCGCCGAACCGGCTCGCCACAACGCCCAGCCCCGTATAGCCCGCCGCCCAGGAAACCCGGCCACGGTGGGAAGTCCCCGCATCCATGCAAAACCGGGTAGTGCTCGCAATCGGCCCTCCCCAACTATGGCTGAACCGGAGCCCCTCGAGTTGGGGGAAGGTCTTGAAAAAGCGTTGGGCCAGGCCTTCAAAGCTCTCCGGGCGCTGCTCGTGGCTGGCCTCGATGCGTCCGCCGAAATGGTAAATGGCATCGTAGCCGCCCCAAAGAATTCGATTGTCGGCGGTCAGCCTGTAGTAGTGAAACTGGTTGGCTTCATCCCCGAGCCCCTGGCGATTCTGCCAGCCAAGGGAGCCGAGTTGTTCGCTGCTGAGGGGTTCGGTCATGAGCACGTAGTCCCAGATCGGAACCGTTGCTCTTTGCATACTTCGGACCGGGGTCTTGAACGCGTTGGTCGCGAGCAAACACTTGCGTGCGCGTACCCGCCCCGCTTCGGTGCGAACCTCCATCCCCGCGCCATGGCGGGAAAGCTCCTGCATGGGTGTCTGCTCGTAGACGCGCACGCCCAACTCGCGAACCGTCCCCAGAAGGCCCCATGCCAGCCGGGCCGGATCCACGATAGACCCGTGCGGGGAAAACACGCCCCCCATGTAGGTCGGTGAATCCACCTCGGCCCTCACCTCATTGCGATCGAGAAAGCGGGCTTCCTCGCCGAAGCGATTGAGCACCGACACGTCTGCGCTCAGGGACTCAACCTGGTATTCGGCGGTCGCCACATTGAGGAATCCGGTTTGTTCGACTCCCGCGTCAATGGAGTACCGCTCGATGGAGCCCAGGAAGCCGCGATAGTTTTCCCGGCCGAGGGCCACCAAGCTCTCAATCTCATTGGGAAAATGGGCCAATCCGTTGAAGAGGCCATGGGTGAGCGAGGGATCGGCAAAACCACCATTTCGGCCCGAGGCACCTTCCGCTACCCGGCTGGCCTCGATCAGAACAACTTCCCGATCCGGATCGGCTTCCTTGGCCTGGAGTGCAGCCCAGAGACCCGTAAAGCCTCCCCCGACGATGACTAAGTCGGCTTCGTCCTCATCATCCAGCCCAGCACAAGCCGGAGGCCTTTCATCCTGGTCGAGCCAATAGCACGCGGGCTGGGTATCGCGAAGTGCTCTTCTTTGCGGGTCCATTTCGAGGCTCCTGAGGTCCGGAGTTTACCCCTGACCATTGAACGACCACAAGCTACCGTACTCCCACGGTGAATCCGACCAAGCGGGTGCAGGGTTGGCCGAAGAGAATCTCTTGCATCGGGGTGCACCGACACAGATGACGATTTCTCCCATCGACCTGACGATTGTCGCCCTGTACGTCTGCGTGATGCTGGGAATCGGGTACTACGTCTTCAAGAAATCGCCGAATCTCGAGGAATACCTGCTTGCCGGGCGGTCGATGACCACCCCGATCCTCGTGTGCACCCTGGCCTCGACCTACTACGGCCTGGATGTCCTCTTCGGAACCTCCGAGATTGGTTTCAACGATGGGGTCGTGGCCTTCTTCGGATATTCAGAGTTGTCCCTGGGCTTCTACATTTTCGCCGCATATGGGCTCAGCCGAAAGCTGAAGCAGGCCCGTTTTACATCCCTTCCAGAGATTCTCTCGCGCTCCTATGGAGCCTCGGCGGGATATCTGGGAGCCGTCTCCTCGATTCTTTTCTCCATTCCTGCCCTGAGCCTATTCGCCCTGGGCCGCCTCTCCTACGTAATGCTCGGCATCGATGCCCAAATCGGAGCGTTGCTTCTTGGGAGTATCGCGCTCATCTACACCCTCTGGGGCGGGCTTTGGGCCGTGGCGATCACGGATACGGTTCAGTTCGTATTCATGTGCATCACCCTGGCCATCGCCGTTCCCCTTCTCATGTCCCAGGTCGGGGGCTTCGAGACCGTCGCGGCCAATGTTCCGTCAACCCATTTTGACCTCCTGGGTGGCATTCCCTTCTGGCTGATGGTCGCCTATGCGGCCACCGGAATCAGCATTCTGGTAGACCCCGCCTTCTATCAACGCATCTTTGCCGCGAAGAGCTTTAGCCAGGTCCGCAACGCCATGCTCATCGCCCTGGTCGTGTGGGGTGCCTACGATTGGTTGGTCACTGCTGCGGGAATGCTGGCGCGAACAGGCGTAGAACTCGGCACCCTACCCGCTGGGCTTCACTCCAACGATGCCCTGTTGACCGCCGTGGTGATGGCGCTCCCCGTAGGCCTGGTCGGGTTTTTCTTGGCGGGGGTGTTGGCCACCTCCATGTCCACCATCGATTCCTATTGCCTGGTCGCCGGAGGAAACTTCTCGTACGACCTCTATCGACCCCTGCTCAAACCCGACGCCAGTGACCAGGAGCTGGTGCGTGCCACCAAGATCGGCATCGGCATCTCGTGGGTCCTGGGTTTCCTGTTGGCCTTCTTATTCGACCGGCTGATGTCGCTCTGGGTCTTCAACGCGAGTCTCTTGACCTCAACCGTTCTCGTTCCCCTATTCATGAGTCTCTTCTGGAAAGGAAGAAAAACCCCCGCGGCCGGCGTGTCGAGTTTCCTCTTCGGCATGGTGAGTGTCATCATCTACTACTTTGGCATCGCCCAACTGGGCAGCTACGACGACACCTGGGGCACCTATATCTGGACCGTGGAGATTGGCGGAAACCCCTACGCGCTGTGGCAGGAATACGCGCTCTTCTTCAGCCTCCCCATCAGCTTCGTGGGGTTCTTGGTCGGCAATGTCTTCGGCACCCCGTTGACGCCCAGTGCCGAAACAGTGGAGGTGGCCCCATGAACGGCTGGGATTTCTTCACCTATTTCAGCTCGATCCTGCTGGCCGGGAGCGCCATTTGGATTTTCGTTCTCTTCCTGCGCGATGCCAAAGGCATCATCCAGGGAAGCCGCGAAATCGAAGAGCCCAAAGAAGACTGAACGATCCCCCAGCCATCGGCCGATCCCGAGCGGTCAAACAAGTGCTTAGAGACAAGCGCCTATAGACAAGGGACAAGCGCTTATAGACAGACAAGCGCTTATAAATTGGGCTGGACGACTCTTCGCGCTCCCGAGCTTGCCCCGCTACCGCTGGCGATTTCTCTGACCTTCCTTGGCGGGAAAATCTTCATCCAGGCCAGGTACACCATGGCCGGAACCACGGCGGCGGGCAGGGAAGCCGTCAGATAGAGGAAAGCGTCGCTGGCTTCGTAGGTCAATGGATCAAGCAGCGCGAAGTAGACGACCTGCCCCAAGACAAGGCAGATCAGCGCTGGCCAATGGAAGCCTCGCGTGTAGTAGTACTCAGCAGACGGGTCATCATCAAAAATCGCCGCCAGATTGAGCCGTTGACGACGAACAAAGACAAAGTCGACGAAGAGCAAACCGACAACCGGCGCGAAAAGGGTGCCGTTGTAGGCCAGGAAATTGCTTCCCATGTCGTAGAGCTCTGTGGGCCAGAAAACAAAGGGGAGGCACGGCACCAGGGACCAGAGAGTCAGATGCCACCAGGGTCTGGCACTGAGAACTCGTATATGGCGGAGTGCGAGGCCACTGGCGAAGATCGAAATTGCGGATGAACTGATATTCGCGATGGCGACAAAGATCAGTGCGGCAACGCCCATGACGAAACCTCCGATGGGAATCATCCATTCCGTGGGGTCGCTGCTTCGAACAACCAGACTCGAGAAGAGGGCTACGCAGCAGACAAGGGCCATCACGAGCCCGAGTTGGATTATCTCGGGGTAGACCGAACTCCTCCGGGTGCGCGTATTTCGGGCGAGAAAGCCGATCCCCCCCCACCAGGAAAGCCCGCCGGCGATTCCCATTTCCATGCCAATCATGTAGTTGAGCCAGGGCTTCTCGAAAGGATCAAGGGGTTCGGCATTCACGATCTCCTCCCAACCGTGGCTCCGAAGCAACAGGACGAACATCGCCACCACCAGGATCATCAAGCCCGGACCGATGTAGGCATTGGAAACGTTCAGCAGGTGGATTCCCCGGGTCACCAGGAAATAGCAAAGCCAGATTCCCAGCAGAACCCCGGCACCCACCACCCAGGTTCCGACTTCGACGCCAAAAGCCAGCAGCAGATTGCGAATGCCATTCCCGAACATCACTAGGATAAGGCCACTCCAGCCCAATTGGTTGATGAGGTAGAAGACAAGCAGGATCTTCGAGCCCTTCTGGCCGAAAGCAGACTTCGTGTAGTCGATGGCCTCGATGCCATAACGCTGGCCAGCCAGCGCGGGCGCCATCGTCACAAGAAAGAGTCCAATGAGACTCCCGGTGATCAGGCAAATCATGCCCTCGACAGCACCAAGATAATCGGCCATATAGCCGCCCTCGAGGAAACACCAAGTGGCTATCGCGTAGGCAAAGCACGTCGCGTTAGCACCGAGAACCCCGTATTCCCTCTCCTCGGGCAGCAGGGGAAGGCGCCCATAGAGAGTCTCCTCTTGGATGATCTCTGCATGGACCGGGTTCGGCGAAGATTCTATTTCCCTGCTCATTCGGGCTCCTCTTTCGGGAAATTCTTATAGAGCCCACCAAGCAATTAGGATCGGAAGAACGAAAAAGAACACAGTGCAAATCGTCCAGTCGACCGCGGTAAACCGCCCGAACTCATCGTCATCAATCTCGTCGAAAACTTCGATTCTCCGCTGAAGTTCCCGGGCCAGGACCTCATCGCGCACCTCATCGCGCAACTGACGTCTGGATGCTGAACCGGCTTCACTCATGAGTTTTTC
>DUCT01000191.1:7103-14008 GCA_012959665.1 Myxococcales bacterium
TTCAAAGTGGAATCTCTCTTCGGGCTTAGATTACCCCAGAGAGCGGATACCGTTCGGGGGAAATTACTTCATTCGCGCTCACAGGAGAACATCCTTGGATTTAGCGTGCTTGGGTTTGGCTTGCTTGGGTTTGGCTTGCTTGGGTTTAGTCGGCTAGCCGAAGAGCTTGGGTTCTTCGCGAAGGAAAGGAACCGCTCCCCTTTGCGATTCGTCTACCCCTGCGTCCATCTCCTGGGCATAGCGATGGCCCGACCGCACGGATGCAGCGATTGTTCCCGGCGCCAGACAGTCACCGATGCGAATCGTCTGTGCCGACTCGCCGAGACTCGAGTAGAGAGCGTCGTCCGGCTTGCGCGATGTCACCATCACCACAGTGGATGCCTCGACGGTTCGCTTGCGCCCAGTAAACGCACAGGCGAGATGGGCCTCGCCTTCGGAAAGCGCCTCCACCACCGTATTGACCTCTATGCGCACGCCCAGTTCGATCAACCTCTTCTGAACACGGGGTTGCTCCTCGGTGTTCCGCGTCCAAGGCGAAACCAGCGACTCGGAGGTGACGAGGCTCACCGAAACACCCCTTAACGCGAGCATCTCGGCCAACACGCCCCCCATGTAGTACAAGTCATCGTCGTAAATCAGGGCCTCGCCCTTGATTTCCACGCCGGTAAAAAGGTCATCCGGGGTCACCACGGTGGCTTCGCGCCAGCCTTGGATCTCCGTCTCGTGCCAGCGGCCGATCCCATCATGACGCCACTTTGCACCGGTCGCGATGGCCACAGCGTCGGCTCCAAATTCCGAAACCTGTTCCGAGTCCACATCGCTCTCGAGGTAAACGCTGACATTGTCCATCTTTCGGATCTGACCAACTCGCCAATCCCTAACCCGCCCCCACTCGGCCAGCCCCGGAAGCTTGGACTCCTCGGAGACCCGCCCGCCGAGTTCCGAACTGCGCTCAGCGAGGGCCACCTCGTACCCGCGAGCCCCAAGGGCCCGAGCGGCTTCCATGCCCGCCGGGCCTCCACCCACCACCAGGATTCGCTTTGCGGACGCGCGCGGAGAAATGAACTCCGGGTGCCAACCGCGTCGCCACTCCTCACCCATGCTCGGATTCTGGGTGCACGAAATTGGATTTCCTTTTGAGTCACCGGCGTAACAGAGATTGCATCCAATGCATTCGCGGATATCGTCGATCCGCCCTTCCTTGACCTTCCTGGGAAGAAAGGGGTCCGCGATGGAGGGACGCGCGCAACCAATCAAGTCGAGTACACCCGACTCGACTTGGCGAAGCATCGTATCAGGGGATGTAAAGCGCCCCACCCCCACCACCGGCTTTCCCGTCATCGACTTCACGTAGGAGACGTAGTCTTCGAGGGCCGCCTCCTTGACAAAACGTGAGCTTCCCATCTCGTAGGAATAATCGTGAATGTTGATATCCCACAGATCCGGGAGATCGCCCAGGAGTGAGACAATTTCGCGTTGCTCTCCGGAATCGGGCTCGCCGTCGGTTTGCCCCCCATCGCTGGAGAGGCGAATGGCCAGTGCGCAGCGATCCCCCAGGACTTCCCGGGTTTCCTCGAGCAGTTCGCGAACCAAGCGCACCCTGTTCTCCAGGCTCCCACCGTATTCATCGCTCCGCCTGTTGCTGGGGGAAAGAAATTGGGAGAGCAGGTAACCGTGGGTGGCGTAGACGTAGACCAAGTCAAAACCGGCTTCCACCGCGCGCCCGGCAGCTGCTCTGTGCCAGCTGCGCAATGCCCGAAGATCGCGCTTGTCCATGGCAGCGGACTGAACCGGATCCATTCCCGAGGCCGGCCGACTCTGGGGGCCCAACGTGATTTCCCGGGAATACAGGTTCGAAATAGCCGAGCCCCCGTGCCAGAGTTGGATACCCGCCAACGAGCCGTGGGCGTGAACCTTGTCCACCATCATCGCCTGGGCCTTTATGTCGGCGTCGTCCCACATCGATGCATAGGGCATGGGGGTATCGTCGGAAGAGGGGTGAATCGAGCAGTACTCAGTGCAAACTACCCCCCAGCCTCCTTCTGCCTTCACTTCCCGCATAGCGGCCAGGGTATTGGGCGATCCGTAACCCATGCCCGTGCAGTGAGGCACCTGATAGAAACGGTTGGGGGCGACCACGGGGCCGATCTTCACTTCATCCAGCAAAGCCTGGTACCGGTTTCCCATACCCATCCCTTCCTTCTCAATCTCAGGCAAAGCCCGCCGAAATCTGTTTCGCCTCGCCCTGAAGGGCTGGCGGAGGCTTTCACTTCAGAAAAGGCCTGTAATCCGTCCCTCGTCATCGACATCTATCCCCTCCGCGGCCGGGCGGGCCGGAAGACCTGGCATCGTCATGATATTGCCACAATAAACGATCACGAATTCGGCTCCAGCCGCCAGTCGAACGTCCCTCACCAGCAAATCAAAATTCTTCGGAGCCCCCAGAAGTTTTGGGTCCGATGAGAACGAGTACTGGGTCTTGGCGATACAGACCGGGAGATGCCCGTAACCCGACTCATTGAGATTCTTGAGCTTCTTTCGAACCCGCTTGTCGGCGCTCACCTCCCGGGCTCCATACACTCGCTGGGCGACGTTCTCTACTTTCTTCCACAGCGAAAGCTCGTCGGGATAAAGCAACTGAAAATCCGCGGGCACGCTCTGGATCATCTCCACGACCGCTTCGGCCAAGTCGATGCCTCCGTCCGAGCCCTTCTCCCAGACATTGCATTCCACCACGTCGACGCCGAGATGCGCACATTTCTCCTTGATACTCGAGATCTCCTGGTTCGTGTCCTGAGAAAAACGATTCAAAGCAACCACCACGGGCAGTCCAAAGGTTCGAATGTTCTCTATGTGGCGCTTGAGGTTACCCAGGCCCCGGGAAAGCGCGCGCGGGTTTTCCTCGCCCAATGCGTCGGACGATGCGCCCCCGTTCATCTTCAGCGCCCGAATGGTGGCCACCATGACGACCGCATCGGGAGAAAAACCCGCCTTTCGGCAGACGATATTCATGAATTTCTCGCCGCCGAGATCGGAGCCGAAGCCGGCCTCGGTGACCACGTAGTCCGCCAATTTGAGCGCCGTCCGCGTAGCCAGGATCGAGTTTGCTCCATGAGCGATGTTGGCAAAGGGGCCGCCGTGAATCAGTGCGGGTGTGTGTTCGATGGTCTGGACCAGGTTCGGCCGTATGGCGTCCTTGAGCAAAGCCGTCATTGAGCCATCGACCTTGAGATCACGAGCGCACAGGGGTTTCCGGTCGTAGGTGTGGCCGATCCGGACATTGCCGAGCCGCCGCTTCAAGTCCACCAACCCGTCACACAAGCAGAGGCAAGCCATCACCTCGGAAGCCACGCTGATCTGGAATTCGTCTTGCCTGGGAATCGAGTTATTCACCCCTCCGAGGCCAACCACGACGTTGCGAAGCGCCCGATCATTCATGTCCACCACCCGAGGCCAGATGATCCGGCGCGGGTCGATATTCAGCTTGTTTCCGTGGTGGATGTGGTTGTCAATCGCGGCGGAGAGAAGGTTGTTCGCCAACCCAACCGCATGGAAATCACCGGTGAAGTGCAGGTTGATCTGCTCCATGGGGAGAACCTGGGCGTAACCGCCTCCGGCAGCTCCCCCCTTCATGCCGAAGCACGGCCCCATTGAGGGCTCCCGGAGGCAGACCATCGTCTTCTTTCCCATGGCGCTGAGCGCATCGGATAGACCCACCGACGTCGTCGTTTTGCCCTCCCCCGCCGGGGTCGGACTCATGGCGGTCACCAGGATCAACTTTCCGTCCTTCTTGTCCGACCGAAACAGGTCACTGCAGAAAGCGCTGGAGAGTTTCGCGATGTTCCGACCGTAAAATTCGAAATCGTCCTCTTCGAGGCCAATCCCTGCTGCGATCTCGACGATAGGCCGAAGTTCGGCCCCCTGGGCAATTTCGATATCGGTCGGCACTTCAACTTCAGCCATTCACTACTCCCTCAATCGTGCGAACAGTCACCGGGGGGCTCGGTTCGTACTTCTCTCCTGGGTCATCAGGCCTAACGCCGGCCCTCCCCCTGCCTCCCGGAGCGAGTCTAACTATTGGGGAGACGGGGCGGGGAGAGATCGAGCGGGCCAATCCTAGCCTCCAGGTTCAGCCTTGGCTCCTCGCAAGGGGGCGTATCGCAGGCCCGCCATATACGGTCGAGAGCCCGCCTCTCAAAAGGCACCACCAAGTTGAAATTCTTGAGGTAGCGGCGTGTTTTATTCAATGTCTTCGCAAGAGGCGCAGGCTCCAATCGCATGCGCTTTTGCTCGGCGTTGTAGAACACAACGAGGCTTTCGATAAAGTCTCCACGCAATTCCGAAGCGACCCTCGGATTTTTACGCAACTTCGACAGGACCCTCGCAAGCTGTCCAGAGAACGGATGTTCGTGCATCCATTTGGCGATGAAGGTCGCGCAAGTATTTCCGCGGTCAAAACGACAGTTCTCTGTCGCCGCAACTCCCAGCACCACCGGCGGAAGCGGTTTCCCCTCAACGAGCTTGCGAAGAAGCGAATTCTTCAGCCCGACTCGAACACTCTCAGGCCGGACCACCTCGGGCAGGGTGGCCTGCTTTCCCCGAAAGAAAGCCTTGGCGGCAAGATGGCTGAGGCGCGGGTGGCGAAGGGTT
Organism: Myxococcales bacterium; assembly: GCA_012959665.1. Taxonomy (GTDB): domain Bacteria; phylum Myxococcota_A; class UBA9160; order UBA9160; family UBA4427; genus JAZXM01. The sequence continues at coordinate 11,754 of DUCT01000191.1, forward strand.
TGAACCGGGCCTTCGAGATCGAGGGCATTCAAAACGCCGAGGGGGATGATCTCGTGGGCAAACACAGCCGCCAAGTTGTCGATACCCACGCGCTCGAAACCCGCCTGGAGATCGGGACGCTGGAAACGAGTGCGCATGGCCTCCACGTCCAGGGCTCGGTCAGAGTCCTGAATCCCCATGATCACCAGATCGGCCTGCATGGTGAACCAGAGGGACACCTGATCAAAAACCGAAAGGTATGTCCTCAAGACGAGTTCCAACGCCTCATTATCGACCTCATACAAGTGGAACCATTGGGCGTAGACGCCTCCCGGAGTCAGCTTGTCCTTGGCCGCCCCGAGAAACTCGCGGCTGAACAGCATTTCGACGCCGCTCACCCAGGGGTTGCTCGGTTCGGACACGATGATGTCGTAGAGACCTTCCGCCCGAAGCAGGCTCCTGTAGGCATCGCTTCGATGGATAATCACCTTGGGGCTGGCCAAAGGCGCCTGGTTGCCCACCTCGAAATAAGGAGCCGCATCCATGACCGCCTGGGAGATCTCGGCCACATGCACTTCCTGCATTTCGCCCAGCGCCGCCAGTTCTCCAGCGGTCACCCCAGTGCCGTAGCCAATCACGAAACTTCGCCGGGTTTCCTCGGCCAGCAGTGCGGGAAACAAGGCCGCCAGTGCCATGGTGGGATAGTCGCCGACGAGACTTCCATCGGGCTTGCCATTGGTACTCAGGGAAAACCCGGGTCTTTCATCGTTCTTGCGGCCCTCACGCACGGTCGCGGTGGTCGAGGGTCCGTCTCGGTGAAAGATGATTCGGCGCATCCGATTCCCAAAGAAGGCATCGGCCCCCGAGTAACTCAGAGCTGTCGCTTGCCGGGTACGGAAGAGGCCTGAGTCCAGGCGTTCCGGGTCCCACTCGGGCAGGCTCCAGATCCCGGCACAGGCTGGAATCACCACGAGGACCAGCGCGGCAAAACGGGAAATAGGGAGCAACAACACAGTCAGGAGTCCCGCACACAGAACCAGAGCGCCCAGGGCGATCCGAAAGACCACATGAAGATCAAAGAAAAAGAGCAGGGCGTACCCGCCCAGCAAGGCACCCAAAAGCGAACCCGCGGTATTCCAACTGTAAAGACTTCCTGCCGTCGTCCCCAAATCGCCCACGGTCTGCCGTAGGTGATGGAAGAGCAGAGGCAGCAACGCCCCGGACAAACCGATGGGGATAATCAGCACGGCAAGCAGGCCGAGAAACGAAAAAAACTGGTACGAATAGAAAGCGGCATCGGTGGGTTGAAACAGCGAACGAGCCACGTGCGCGTAGTAGGGCGCATTCGGGATCAGGCCATAGAGAAGCACCACGAACAGAACAAGGCTCCACTGGGTGGCAACGATCGTTCGACTTGAAATTCGCGGTAGGAAAGACACCACGAGACTGCCCACCGCGATCGAAAAAACAAAGACCGCGACCACCATGGCGAAAGTAAATATCGATGCACCGAAGGCCAGACCGCCAATTCGGTTTAGAACCGTCTGAATCGTCATCATCGCGAAGCCCGACAGGGCGGCGACAGCGATCAACACGAAATAACCCGGAACCCGCGCCCCGGGGACAGCCTCGGGTTCGTCTTCCGCACCGGAAACGGTTTGAACCGTTGTCCGGTCCAAAATCAGGAAAACCAAGGCCGCACAAATATTGATGCAACCCATTGAGTAGGAAACCTTGTCGAGCCCAAGCGCCGGAATCAGGAAGAAACCCCCGAGCAGCGCCCCCGCAAAGGCACCCACGGTATTGAAACCGTAGACCCAGGCATGCACCCGGGTGGCGGTATCGAGGCTCTCGGAAAGAACCAGGGTGAGGATCGGAATAGTTCCGCCCATCAGGATGGAGGGCGGGGCGATCAAAACCGCGGAGAGCAGGACATCGAAGAAAAATCCCGTACCGGACTCAAACACGGGCAGGACAAGGGACAACTCCTGCACCCCGCCATAAAGCGTGGGAAAGAGCAGTGCGTAGACCCCGATGGCGCCTTCAATGGCTGCATAGAAAGCCAGAAGCCGGGGAGGCTTTCCGCGCTCCCGGGCCCGGATCAGCAGCCAAGCCGTGGCGCGGCCAAAAAGCGCGTAGCCCAGGGAAAGGCCACCCAGGAAGAGGGCGAGAACCGCTGCTGTGGCCTCGCTATGCGAACCCAGCAGGGTGGCCAGGTATTTTTGCCAGGTCACCTCGTAGACCAACCCGGTAAACCCGGTCAGAACCGTCAATGC
>DUCT01000192.1:0-1998 GCA_012959665.1 Myxococcales bacterium
GGGCGGGAGCGGAGCCTAGAAGCCGCGAGGCCGATGCCGAGAAGGAGGCCCGTGAGCACACTCATGCCTACAGGCCCCAGGCTGGGAACTGGAGGAGGGCTACTTGCGGAAAGTGTGGCGATCCACGCTTCAAGGTTGCCCGAAGGGTTGGTTCCCTGGCCGACGATGGTCAGGCCATCATCGGAGACGCTCCAGGCTCGAGATAACGTCCAGCCCGTCATGTCGATACCCTGGTCGATGAGAACCTGCTTGAGAACCTGCATTCCATTCGTCTCATTCCAGACAAATGCCTCCTCGCCCAGCGCAGAGTTGCCCCAGCCCACCACCGTCGAGCCATCGGCGGAGATGTCGGCGCCCCAGCTACTGAAAGTCCCACCCACGAGGTCGCCCAGACCGACCATTCCTCCGCTTTGGGTCCATCGAAATGCCTCATAGCCCGATGCAGAGCTGCCTACGCCCACCACGGTCGAGCCGTCCGTGGAAATTTTCCGAGCGCCGCTCTCAAAGATTCCGCCCGCTAAGTCGCCAAGCGCGACCATCCCACCGCTCAGTGTCCAGAGAAACGCCTCTTCGCCAATTGGGACGGCAGCGGAGGCACTTCCGCCCAAGACGGTCGAGCCGTCAGCGGAGACACCGTAGGCTCTGCTGTTCGGCTGCCCGCCGGGAAGGTTGCCCAGACCGACCATCCCGCCGCTCTGGGTCCAGAGAAACGCCTCACTCTGGCTCGATGCGGAACTGCCTCTACCCACTACGGTCGAGCCGTCGGCGGAGACGTCATACGCACGGCCAAAGAAGTCCCCACCCGCGAGGTCGCCCAGACCGACCATTCCTTCGCTTTGGGTCCATCGAAATGGCTCATAGCCCGAGGCAGAGGTGCCTCTGCCCACCACCGTCGAGCCGTTGGCGGAGACGCCAAGCGCCCGGCTGGAGAAGTCCCCACCCGCAAGGTCGCCCAGACCGACCATCCCGCCGCTCTCAGTCCAGCGAAACGCCTCTTCGCCAGATGCGGAGATGCTCGATCCCACCACCGTCGAACCGTCACTCGAAACGCCTACTGCGAAACTAAAGAAAATCCCCCCCGCAAAATCACCCAGCCCACTGAACGTGGCCGCCTGGGGCTCCGGCTCCACCTCGCCGATAGCAAGCTGCATCGTCTCGGTGCCGTTGGGAAAGCCGTGGTTCATCACCAGCTGCTCGCCCGTTGTGGTGATGAGCGGGCGGGACGCCGAAAACGCAATGGATGAGTCGTGTGACGATGTATTGTCGTTTCCGCCCGATGCGCCGCTCTGTGCGGAGTCGAACTCGTCAATATCACCGAAGAAACCGTTTGATTCGAGCCCGCCCGTGGTCGTGTAGAACCGCGCGCGACCATCCATCAGAGGGCTCCCGCCGACCCAGGTGAGTAGGAGCAAATCGTATTGGCTGGTTGATCCTGTGTGCAGGTTGGCGTCGGTGGTACCGATGTCGATGATGTAGGTCGTGCCGTTCACCAAAACCCGCATGTCGGTGATGGGCACATCGTTGAAGTCGCCTTCGTTGTTGTCAACGTCGTTGTCGCTGACACCCGACTCGTCGAACGAGATGGTCCACGCGACATTGGCGTTCACCTGGGTGACGCCGTCGATGTCGATGTTGGCAGTACCCGAGTAGGTCAGCGTAACCGTGGCGTATGCCGGCGTTGCGACGAGGAGCCCGAGGGCTGTGAAAATAGAACTGAGCTTCATGATGGTGGGTCCCTGGGTGTAGACGGGATGATACTGGGGGATAGGATTTTCTGTCGAGCATTAGAAGTTCAAGCGGATAGGAATTCCAAAGGGCCATTGTACATCCTCGGCTGTGCCGAGTACACAGTGAGAGAAAGCGACACAGCGACTTTCAGGGGATAGGACATACAAGCTGCCTTCCAGCACAACGTCCGAGTCTGGGCGTTATGTAAAATCCCTAGGGGAGCCCGTGACGGGGTCAGTCCCGTGACCGCCTCTCCACAGGTCCGATTTT
>DUCT01000192.1:2049-2347 GCA_012959665.1 Myxococcales bacterium
GGGGACGTTGGCCATGGCGATGGGGCTCATGATCCTGCGTCCCTTCGAGAGGCCCGGACGGGCGCTGCTAGTGGCGGTCTTCGTCTTTGGCGTGGCCACCATTGTCTTCGGACTCTCGCGCTCGCTGACGCTTTCGATGCTCGCGCTTATCGTCGCCGGCATGGCCGATCAGGTGAGCATGACCGCCCGGGCGGTGATCCTCCAGCTCTCCACCCCGGATGCCCTGCGCGGGCGCGTGAACGCGGTGAACTTCATCTTCATTGGGGCGTCGAACGAACTCGGCGAAGCCGAGTCGGGT
>DUCT01000193.1:0-7343 GCA_012959665.1 Myxococcales bacterium
TCATGGAAAAGCTCAGGGGAAGTAGATGTAGACGGCTTTGCCTTGGCAAGCCGGGCGCCGGGCGCCTTGAAGTTCCCAGCGAAGGTCGAAGCTGACCCGGGCGGCTCCTCCGGGCACTCTGCGCACGTTGAGGACTTTGCCCGAAAGGCGTAGCTTGGATCCGGCGAGGACGGGCTCGCGGAGCCGCAGCCCGTCTATGCCGTAGTTAATGACCTGGCGGCAATTTTCGACGTTGAAAAGTTTGCTGAGCAGGGCGGGGGCCAGGGCCAGGGTGAGGTACCCATGGGCGACGGTCTGGCCGAAGGGCGACTCGCGTCGGGCGCGTTCAGGGTCGGTATGGATCCATTGATCGTCTCCGGTTGCCTTGGCAAAGGCGTCGATTCGGGCCTGGTCAACGGTGAGCCAATCGCCGGGGCCAAAGCCCGCATCGACCTGGTCGGCTAGGGATTCGATGTCTGGAACGACGATTCGAGCAAGCATGTCGGGAAAGAGTCTCCGTGGGGACCGATACGTTCAGGCAGCATAGAGAGTCCCCCCGAGTGACGCCCGGGGTCCGCTATGCCTATACTGCCCCGGCGTGTGTCCGGCATCCCCATTCCGGCTCATGCCAGGCTGGCCAAGGGGTGCGGGCTCTTCACCGTGCGCTGAAAGGTCTAGACCATGGAGGTTCTACTGTGAAGATTCGTCCGATCGCGACCACTCTTTTGCTTGTACTTGTCGCTGCTGTTCTGGGCGCCACGGTGGGCGCCGATTTTTTCTGGCGCGCGGCGATCGGTCTCGACCCCACGGCGTTTCCCGCCGGCGAGAGTCTGCAAAGGCTCGGCGACATACTCTTCCCCGGGTTGAATGTTGCCCTAGCGGGTTTGCTGCTGGGCCTGGGAACGGTTCTTATCGTGCCCGTGGTGGCCTTCTTTGTTCTGCGCAGCCAACGCCGGACCCGACTCGAACAGGCCGATCCTGGACGCAGAAATTTCCTCAGCGGCAGTCTGGCTGGGGGCGGCGCGGCGATCGCGACACTGATCGCCGGGGGGGGCGCGATGGTCGGCCGCAGCTTCTATGGGCTGGGCCACAAGGAAGGCCGTGGCTGGAAGGGCCCCCTGACCGAGATTTTCGGGGGGAAGGTTCAGAAGACCCATCCCGAGTGGAAGGATGAGTGGCGGGGAAGTCGGATCCAGTCGTATGGCCGGCTGGGTCGTACCGACTGGCCGGTTTCGGATACGGTCCTGGGTACCGGGCCGATTCGCGGAGAACTGGGCACGAAGATCGTCCGGCTGGCTCTGGATCGGGGCGTCAACTACATCGATACCGCTCCGGACTATTCCGCCGAGGGGAGTGAAAGGGCAGTGGGCGAGGCGATTCGCGACGTCCCGCGCGAATCTTTTTTTCTCGCCACAAAATGGTGCACGCCGATTGGTCATCTCCCCGCCGGCACCTCGGTGGAGAGCTACAAGAGAGCGGTTGAGGAAAGCCTGGCGCGCCTGGGAACCGACTACGTAGATCTGGTCCATGTGCATTCCTGCGACCAGGTCGACCGCCTGCTCGATCCCAACGTGCACGAGGCCTTCGCGCAACTGAAGTCCGAAGGCAAGGTCCGTTTTCTCGGTTTCTCATCGCATACCCCCAATTTGCTCGACGTGGCCAATGCCGCGATCGATTCGGGAAAATTCGACGTCATGATGCTCGCTTACCACCATGGGATCTGGCCCGGACTTTCCGAGGTGATCGAGCGGGCCCAGGGCGAACAGGATATGGGCATTGTGGCGATGAAGACTCTCAAGGGTGCCAAGCACCACGGACTCGAGGGTTTTGGCGACGAAGAGGATTCCTACGCTCAGGCGGCACTCAAATGGGTGCACGGCAATCCGAATGTCTCGTGCGCAGTAATCTCCTTCTTCGATCTCCAGCACGTGGACGAGTACCTCTATGCATCGGGCAAAACGCCCGATACCGCCGATTTGGCGGTCCTTGATAAGTACGACAGCCTGACGGCGGAAACCTATTGTGCTCCGCACTGCGGGGCGTGCTTGTCGAGTTGTCCGGAGCAAGTGGCCATCAATGATGTACTCAGGCATCGAATGTATTTCGAGGACTATCGCTCCGAGCGTCAGGCCATCGATCTCTACGCCGGTCTCGAGCGCAATGCCTCGGTTTGCGCCGGATGCAGCGCCCCGTGTACGGGGTCGTGCCCCTACGGGATTCAAATCCAGGAGAGGATGGTTGGCGCCCACGAATTGCTGAGCGTTCGACCCACGGCCTCTTAGCCGGCTAACTCGTCGGTCAACGCGCTGGCCCGGGATGCGAACTCGAAGTCCAGATCGGTGATTCCGCCCGCATCGTGGGTGGTGAGGTGGATGTCTACGCGGTTGTAGACGTTGCTCCACTCGGGATGGTGGTCGAGGACTTCGGCGATCAGGGCCGCTCGGGCCATGAAGCCAAAGGCCGCACTGAAGTCCGGGAACTCAAAGCTCCGCTGAAGCTTTCCCGCCTCAAGTGCCCAGCCAGGGGAGCGCTCCAAGCGGTCGGAAATTTCTTGGTCACTGAGCTTTGTTGGCCTTGGACTGGACATGCTTGCCCCTCAGTCTTCCTTGCTACGGATTGCGCGAGTAAAGGCATCAAAGAGAGCGCTTCGCACCTGTTCGCGATCCGCGGTTCCGTAGACCTCGCGGAAGGCTTTGATCGGGATGATTCCCTTGGCCATGGAACGATGGCCGCCGCCGACGCCAAGGCCTTCGACCACCGCGCGGACGACTTCGCCCGCCGCTTGGACGTAGCCCACATTGCGGACTGAAAAAACTAGATCGCTGCCGACCTGACCCACGGCCACTGCCCACTCGGCACCCTCGGCCTGGAGGGCCATGTCCGCCACTTGGGGAATGACATCCTCTCGGACCCGGCCGAGGACCAGCATGTGGATCCCGTCACGCAGGTCCGCCTTGGCGAGGGCACGTCCGAGTGCTTTCAGTCCGTCGAGGGGCAGCGCCGGCCGCTCGATGCGGCGCAACAGCGCGGGGCTGTGCGAGGCATGAAGGTACGCGAAGGACAGCATGTCCTTGCGGCTGGTTTCGCGGCCGAGGTATTGGGTGTCGCTCTTGATTCCGTAAAGGAGCGCGGTGGCCAGGCGCGGGCCCACCTCGATTTTACTGGCCCGGAGATACTCGGTGAAGATCGTCGCTGTGGCGCCGTAGTTCGGACGGATGTCGCGAATCAGGGAGTCATAGCCCGTGCGCTCGGGGTGATGGTCGATCACGGCATCGATTTGAAGGAGCCGCTTGGGGGGATCTTCGCCAAAGACGTTGGGTTGTACATCGACCAGAACGAGTCCGTCCATTTCGTCGAGTTCATCGGGCGTGATCACGCGTATCTCGATTCCCAGGGCCTCGACCAAAGCCCGGTTCTCGGGGCGAGTGACTTCGCCGAAAGAAATCAGTGGAGCGGTGGTTCGCTTGCGGCCCAGAATCGCCCGGAGCGCGTAGCCGCATGCGATTCCGTCGGGGTCGGGGTCGGGCTGCAAGAGGATCCCCACGCGTTCCCGGCTATCGAGAAGAGAACGCAATTGGACAACCCGCTGGAGATTGGAGAGATGGTCGAACTCGTCGTCAATGTCATCTCGGATCAGGGTCTTGAGCCCGGTTCGCCTTACGCATCCGTGATGGGGCAGGTCTTCGTCGGTGAGCAGGTCGGTGAGCACCAGGATCGGAACATCGGGATCCACCTTGGCGATCTTGCGGACCGCCGTGCGGACCCAGGGCCCATCGTCGCTGGCCAGGGCGTATTCGTCCGTGTCGAGGGGGTCGAGTTTCTGAAAGGCCTCCTCGGAGAGTCCGCCTTGGAGTGCCCGAAAGCCCGGGGGCCGGGCGCGTGATTCGTTATCACGAGGGACCCACAGGAGTTCCTCGTCGGGGCCCGCCCCGATTCGGTTCCAGAGGCGGGCGGTTTCGGCTCCATCGCAAACGATGATGCGGCGTCCCACACGTCCCCCGTTCGTCATTTACCCAGGCTTCCCGGGCGGTTCGAGAACTGATGGAGGATGCCCCCGCCGATCCCGGGATCCGTCCAAGGCAGCCGAGTCTAGCCTCCTTTGGGGGGGGTGGCTTGAGGCCCGGACGCGGGCCGGGAAGCTATTTGGGGAAGGGATTCTATCCCGCCGATCCTAAAAGTGATTTCTGCTCGTCGGCGCTATCGTGGCCCCCCATGACTGCCCGTGATGAACCCCCGGATTCAGATTTCGACGAGCCGATCGTGGTGCCCATCGAAGAAGCATTCGATCTGCATTCGTTTCGGCCCGCCGATGTGTTGGCCGTGGTGGATGCTTACCTGGACGAGGCGATCGCTCGGGGCTTTCGTGAGGTGCGGCTGATTCACGGGCGAGGCAAGGGGGTCCAACGGGCTCAGCTTCGGCGCTTCCTCGCCCAGGATCCCCGGGTGGAAGAGTTCGCCCAGGCCCCCGCTGAGCGTGGCGGTTGGGGAGCGACTCTGGCGCGCTTGCGCACCGCTGAGTGCCCGAAGGACTCCGAGTGATGCCCCAATCCGGAGTCTCACCCCAGCACGTTTTCGTCGGTGATGTTCAGGGCTGCGCCGACGAGTTCGATGAACTGCTGGGGCGGTTGCGCAACGGATTCGGCGATGAGTTTATCCTGCACTCGGTGGGGGACCTGGTGAACCGGGGGCCCGACAATTTGCGCGTTCTCGAAGGCATGCGTGAGCTCGTCGAAGCGGGCCGGGGTCGCTACGTCCTGGGCAACCACGAGATCGGACTGATCTCCATGCTGTTGGGAATCCGGCCCGTCGGTGAACGCGACACCCTGGGCGACGTGTTGGGCTCGGAGGAAGCCGGGGGCTGGCTCGAGTGGTTGCGCGCGCGCCCGGTTCTGGAGCACGGGGAAATCGCCGACCAGGCCTACGTGCTTGTCCACGCTTCGGTGAACCCGGACTGGTCTCTGGCCGACTGCGCCCAGAGCGGCGCCCGGGTTCAAGCTCGGCTTGGCGAAGCGAATCTCGAGTGCGTGCGCGATTTTTTGAGCCAGGGGTTGGGTGAGACCGAAGCGGATTCCGATCGGGACATCTTGGGCCGGCTGGTTTCGTGTCGAAGTGTCCACGAGGACGCCTGGTCGTCGAAGAATCCCGGAGAAGCGCCCCGAGAGCCATGGCATCGCGCCTGGAGCCGCCGCGAGCACGGGTATGGGGTCGTCTACGGGCATTGGGCCACCCAGGGGCTCCATCTTGCCCCGGGCTTGAGGGGGCTGGATACGGGATGCGTCCACCATGGCCGTGGTCGCGACGGGTTTTTGACCGCCTGGCTCCCGGGTGCACCGGGGGAATCCCCCGGCCGCTCGCCCTTTGAGGTGCAGGCCCCGGTGCTCTGGCAAGTGCCTGCTCGGCGTCGCTACTACAACTACTGAGTGGGTGCTCGACCGACCGAATTGCGAAACCCGCGCGCCCTGGCCCCGAGGGAATCTTGCTTTGTCTAGGCGCAGAGTAGTCATGGGCAGGCTAAGCTGATCGCCCATTTCCAGAGTCTTCCTGCACGCCCGCAGGAGTTCGTGCCAGGAGTATGAATGCCGTTGGTCGCTGTTCCCGAGCCCTACCGAGGTCCGACTCGGGGTCTGGGTGAGATCCAAGTCGACGCAAGCGATGTGCTCGGAGCTCTCTTGGCCGTGGAAGCCGCCCACCCGGGTTTCAAGGAACTCGTGCTCGATGCGAACGGTGCTCTGCATCGTTTTGTAAAACTCTTTGTCAACGACGAGCAGATCGACCGCGGAGCCCTCGATCTGCCTTTGGGCGAAAAGGATCGGCTCGGAGTCCTCGCGGCAATTGCAGGCGGGTAGCCGGAGCGGTCAAAACGGATTGCGGACGAGTGTTCCCAAGCACACTGCCCGAATACGAAGATTGTCCTAGTGAATGAATGTCCGAGTGACTGTCCGAGTGATTGTCCGAGTGATCGTCCTAATGAATGAATGTTCAAATCATTGAACCCCGAAGACCAATCAAGACAAAAAGGAGTGCGAGGCATGGCCGGAGAAAACGATCGCCTGATCTATGTCAACATGACGGATCAAACCGTATCCATTGAACCCTTCCCTCAGGACTGGAAGCTGCTCGGAGGCCGGGGTCTTTCAGCCCGTATCCTGCTCGAGCAATGCGATCCCGCCTGCGAGCCACTGGGTCCGGACAACGTACTCGTCATGGCTCCGGGTGTGCTTTCCGGCACCACTGCGCCGACCTCCGGTCGCATATCCATGGGGGGCAAGAGCCCTCTGACCAACGGGATCAAGGAAGCCAATGCCGGGGGGAACCCGGGACAGGACCTGATGAAGCTCGGTTATCGCGCGCTGATCGTGAAGGGCCAGCCCGCGGATTCGGGTAAGCGCTATGGGCTCCGCGTCGAGGAAGAAAGCGTGAAGGTCGTCGAGGCCGACGGTGACAAGGGCCTGTGGAATTACGCGCTCTGCGAGAAGCTTCTCGCGGAAGAGGACAAGAACGCCTCGGTGATCAGCATCGGGCCCGCTGGCGAAAGCCTGCTTACTGGGTCCTCGATAGCCTGCACGGACCAGGACAGGGCAAGGCGGCCCGCTCGGCACGCCGCACGGGGCGGACTCGGCGCCGTGATGGGTTCCAAGGGACTCAAGTGGGTGCTGGTCGATCCTCGCAAGGCCAAGACCCGCAGGCCCGAGGATACCAAGAGCTTCATGGCCAAGAACAAGACCTACAGCAGGGATTATCTCGCCGGCGACCAGATGTTCAAGCACGGCACCAGCTCGGTTGTGCCCGTCGCCAACATGCTTCACACCTTCGTCTACAAGAACCGCACCGAGGGACAGTCGCCGGACGTCGAAGCCCTCGACGGGGCGCGAATCGTCGAAAGTTTCGAGAAGCGTGGGGGCGGGATGCACAACTGCATGACTGGCTGCATCGTCAAGTGCAGCAATATCGTTCACAATGAGGCGGGTGAATACGTAACGTCGGCTCTTGAGTTCGAGACCATTACGTTGCTGGGGGCGAGTTGCGCCATCGACAACATCGACGACGTGGCGGATCTGGACCGGCTCTGCGACGAACTCGGCCTTGATACCATCGAGGCGGGGGCGGCGATCGCGGTGCTCATGGATTCGGGCAATCTCGATTGGGGAAACGCCGAAGGAGCCAAGGAAATCCTCCGCAACATTGCGGATGGGAGCGAACGGAATACGGCCATTGGCAACGGTGCCGTAGCGGTGGGCAAGATGACGGGTCACGCCCGGGTGCCCGAGAGCCGTGGTCAGGCGATTCCCGCCTGGGACCCGAGGCCCCTCAAGGCGACTGGCGTCACCTATGCGACCAGCGCCATGGGAGCCGACCATACGGCG
>DUCT01000193.1:7417-13884 GCA_012959665.1 Myxococcales bacterium
GTCTGCGACTCCTCGGGATTCTGCCAATTCCTTCAGCCGACCATCACCGATATCGCCGTATTCTACAGTTCCTTCTATGGCGAAGAGGTCACCAAGGAGCAGGTGGCGGACCTCGGCTGGCAGTGCATGGTGGATGAGTGGAAGTTCAACGAAGGCGCCGGCTGGACCGCCGCTGGCGATAAGCTGGCCGACTGCCTGGTGGAAGAGGGCATTGGTCCCAACCGGGAATTCAAATTCGACGTGGATGCAGCAACCATCGCGGCCGCCAAGGTTCGCTTTGAGCCTCGGGATGAACTCTATGGCGCGAAGGCGACGGGCTGAGATCCAGCAGTCACGCTTGAGTAACAACGAACGGGCAGGGGCACTACACCCCTGTCCGTTCGCAGTTTCAATGTGGGGCTACTGGATTTGGGCGGCGACTGCTTGATGGTGCGCGATGTTCGTATGCGGGGCTTTGCTGAACGCGCCGACGTGGCCGAAGTCGAGGCCTTTCTCGCGGAACAGGTCCGGGCACTGGGAGCGGAGAAGGTTGGCTTGCTCGAGTGCACAGGGCGGGTGCTTGCCGAAGGCGTGAGTTCCCGGGTCGATGTGCCGGGCTTTCCCCGCTCGGCCATGGACGGTTACGCGCTCCGGGGAGAAGAGAGCTTCGGCGCCTCGGAGTACGCGCCTATTTCTTTCGAATTGATTGGCACCGCGCTGCCCGGAGATGCCTTTGCGGGGAGTGTGGGCAAGAACCAAGCGGTTCGAATTATGACGGGCGCGCCGATTCCCGAGGGCGCCGATGCGGTTGTCATGGCCGAAGTTTGCACCGAGCCTACGGGTGGCCGGCACGTCGAAGTCTCCGATGCGGTGCCGCCGCAAAAGAATATCGGCTCCGTCGGTGAGGATATTCGAAGGGGGGACGCGGTGCTGGCGGTCGGCCGAAGGGTCCGTCCCCAGGACGCCGCACTTCTCTCTTCGATCGGACGGCCCGACGTCGCCTGCGTGGCCCGCCCCCGGGTGCGGCTCGTAATCACGGGCAATGAACTGCTTCCGGCGGGAAGCCACCCAAGTGGCGTACAGATCGTGGACAGCAACTCGGTCATGCTCCGGGGACTCGTCGCTCGGGATGGCGGGGCGCTTCTGCCTTTCGAGATCCTTCCGGATATTCCCGGCCGGATTAAAGAGGCCATGGCGGACCCGGAGGCCGACGTCGTTTTGGTCTCCGGGGGCAGTTCAGTGGGGCAGGAAGATCATGCCCCCCGGCTGCTTGGTGAACTCGGGAGTCTGGACTACCACGGCATTTCCATGCGCCCCTCGAGTCCAACGGGCGTGGGCCGGATCGGAAGCCGCTTCGTCTTCCTGTTGCCCGGCAACCCCGTGAGTTGCCTGGCCGCCTACGAATTTTTCGCGGGTCCGACGATTCGACAACTCGGTGGGCGAACCCGAGCCTGGCCCCATCCCAAGGTCATGCTTCCCCTGGCGCGAAAGATCTCGTCGGCGATCGGCCGGACGGATTACGTGCGGGTGGCGATCGAAGAGGGGCGTGCTTATCCCCTGGCGACATCGGGGGCTTCGATTCTCTCGTCCACGGTCCGCGCCCAGGGCGCGGTGATCGTGGCGAGGGGCCACGAGGGCATGGCCGAGGGTGAGGAAGTCGAAATTCTTCTCTACGACGAAGAGCCCGAACCCTCTTCGCCCGGGACGGGAGCCGGGAAAGCAGGGGGCCCGGTGCCTCCCGACTCGGGAGCCAAGGGGTGAAGCAGCAGCAGTTCCTCGATGTTCTTGATCGGGACGAGGCCGAGCAGCGTTGGCACGAAGTGATCGGGACGGCTCGGCTCCATGCCGAATCCGTAGCGCTGGCCGATGCTCTTGGGCGCATCCTCGCCGAAGATGTTCGATCGCCTGTAGACGTTCCGGGCTTCGACCGGTCCAATATGGACGGTTTTGCGGTTAGGGCGGCGGATACCTATGGCGCCTCGGAGGAGGAGCCGGTGCGGCTTCGACTCAACAGCGAAACAATCCCCACCGGTGTGATGCCGGGGCAAAGTGTCGAGGCCGGGGGCGCGATGCAGATCGCCACCGGAGGAATGCTGCCTCGGGGCGCCGATGCAGTGGTTCCCGTGGAGCACACGGACATAGAGGGCGGGCAGCTTCTGGTTCGTCAGCCCCGTACGCCGGGTGGCGCAATCTCCTATGCGGGGACCGATATGGGCCAGGGGGAGACGGTGCTCTTCTCCGGTGCCCGGCTCACGTCCCGAGAAACCGGCGTCTTGGCGGCGGTGGGCCACGGGGAAATCCCAGTGGTTCGTCGGCCCCGGGTCGCCATTCTCTCCACTGGAGATGAAATCATTCAGCCCGGACAGACAATCAGGCCCGGTTTTGTGTACGACAGCAATGGGCGCATTCTCGCGGATGCCGTTCGAGAACTAGGCGGCGTTCCCCTCTTCATGGGTGCGGTTCGCGATGAGTTGGATGCTGTTCGCCAGGCCTTGGGTCAGGCGCTGGAGGAAGCCGACGTGGTGCTGCTCTCCGGGGGCACATCCAAGGGCGAAGGCGATCTCAACGCCCAGTTGGTGGCGGAACTCGATCCGGGAATTCTCGTGCACGGCGTCGCGCTCAAACCCGGTAAGCCCATATGTCTGGCCGCTGCCGGGCGCAAGCCGGTCGTGATCCTGCCCGGATTTCCTACCTCGGCGATCTTTACCTTTCATGAATTCGTCGCCCCAGTGATTCGTCTGCTGGCGGGCTTTCCGCAACAGGAGAGGTCGACCGTCCAGGCGCAGCTGGCCCAGAAAGTGATCTCGGTGCGCGGTCGCCTCGAGTATCTGCTCGTCGGCCTGGTCGCGGATAGCAGTAACCAATTGGCCGCCTATCCCATGGGCAAAGGCAGCGGAAGCGTGACGTCCTTCAGCCGAGCCGACGGATTTGTTCGTGTCGGACGAAACCGCGAAATCGTCGATGAAGGTGAATCCCTCGAGGTCACCCTGATCGGGCGCGAAGTCCCCGTGGCGGATCTGGTGGTGATCGGTAGTCATTGCTCGGGACTGGACCTATTGGCTTCGGCATGCGCCCGGGAAGGATTGTCGGTGAAGTTACTCGCTGTGGGCAGCCAGGCGGGACTCGCTGCGGCCGCTCGGGGCGAGTGTGACCTTGCGCCCATCCATCTTTTAGATCCGGAGACCGGTGAGTACAACGAGAGTTTTGTCGGCGAGGGCATGAGGCTTCTGGCGGGCTACGGGCGCATGCAGGGAGTGGTGACGCGGCCCGACGAGAAGCGTGCAGTGGAGGGTCTGCTTGCCGACCCCGAGCTTCGCATGGTGAATCGGAATCGCGGAGCCGGGACGCGCATCCTGATCGATCAACTCCTGGGCGAGCGCCGTCCGCCAGGATATGGCTATGAGCCGCGTTCCCACTACGCGGTAGCCGCGGCGGTGACCCAGGGTCGCGCCGATTGGGGGGTGACGATCGAGACCGTCGCGCGTGCCGCCGGGCTCAACTTTCGCTCTCTTCGCTCCGAACGCTACGACTTCGCGGTCCCCGATCAGCGCTGGGAGCGCCCGGCCGTGGTGCGATTTCGCGAACTCCTGGCCCCGGGTTCGAAACTGCGCGACGAATTGGCCCGGGAGGGCTTCGAGGCCAGCGGATAGTGCCTCGGGCGTACCCAATTCCAGCCTCTGTGTAATCGCCTGGGCAAATCGGGTGCTTCTTGCTCAACTCAGGGCCTGCCCCGTGTCGATGGAGTACGTGTGGGTGTTCTCCCCAGTCGGTGGTTAATGCGAAAGGGGAGGAGGCCCGGGGGCAGGGCGGGACCCGTCCGAATCGACTGGACAGCTACGGAAGTTGGAATCGGAGGCCAGTGGTCGGCTCAATCGACGAATCAGGCGAACATTCAGCGATCATCGAGATGAAGGGTTTGCCCCGTCAATCCGTGCGCGATAGCCTTTTGTGGCCTGAAATGAACAAGCCAAGACTATCTGCCATTCACAACTCGGGTTCGCGTTTTCGCGGACGCCCCCTACTCCGCCTACGCGCCCTACGCCCGGCCTCCGTTGATTCGGCCGAACGAGTTGTGACAAGCCGCCCCCCTCTGGCTGCGGTTTCCGGGCCGAGGCCTACGAATGTTTATTTCCCAGGCCCGTGGCGGCGCCGGGTGCGCTTGACCTCGAATACATGGCCGGCCCTGTTGCCGACCGGCGCGGTGTCCGTGCGGTTTCGTTTCGCGAAGTTCGATTTTTTTCATGAGTTCTGGAAAGGTTCTGTTTGACGATCGTCGCCTCCATTATTGCCATCATTGTCTGTCTCGCGCTCTCCGCTTTTTTTTCGAGCAGTGAGACGGCGCTCTTTCGCCTGCGCACCCACGAAATGGAAGAGGAAATGGAGGGTTCGAAAGGTCCCGCGGCGATGGCCGTTCGGGAGCTGACGTCTTCCTCCTCCCGCTTGCTGGTCACGATTCTTCTGGGCAACAACATCGTGAACATCCTGGCGGCTTCCCTGGCGGCTGCTCTTGCAGTTCGTCTTCTTGGCTTTGATATGGGGGTGCCAGTAGCGACCGGGATCATGACGATCCTGGTTTTGATCTTCGCCGAAATCCTTCCGAAGGCGGTGGCAGCCCGGCATCCCCGGGGTGTGGCCATTGCTGTCGGTTTGCCTCTGTATATTTTTCACCAGCTTCTGAGACCGATTCACGCGGTGCTTGACCGTGTGATTGATCCCATCGTGCGACGGGCGACCGGGGGCGTAGATAGCAACGGCGGACTTTCGCCCGAAGAGGTTCTTCGTTTCGCGCGCGAGGTTCGCGATGAAGATGGTGAGGGATCGCCCCTGGCCATCATAGGCGCTACGTCCGAAGCCGCGGAGATGCATGTCAGTGACATCATGGTCCCCCGAACCGAAATCGAGGCGTATTCGGTGCAGACACCGGCCGGCGAGTTGTTGGATGCAATGTTGGCCGGCCGCTATACCCGGGTGCCCCTATACAGCGAGGATATCGACGACGTTCTCGGAGTGGCCCACCTCAAGGACTTGATCAAGCTCGTGAAGACTGGGGATGAAGATATTCAGGCCGTGCTCAAGCCGGTCCTTAGGGTTCCCGAGCGCAAGCCCATTCTCGGTTTGCTGGCTCAAATGCAGGGCGCCTACTGTCATATGGCTCTGGTGAAGGATGAATTCGGCGTGACCCAAGGCCTGGTGACTCAGGAAGATATTCTTGAGGAGATCGTGGGTGAAATTCGAGACGAGTTTGATTCTGAGGAACTCTTTACGATTCGCCAGCGAAACGATGGCAGCTACGAAGTGCTCAGCCGGGTGAGCGTGCTCGATTTCAATCGCGAGTCGGGTTGGCAGGTGCCCGCCGAGCGCGGCGATACCCTGGGCGGTCTGATGTTCAACACCCTGGAGCGGGCTCCGACCAAGGGCGAGTCAGTGGCCGTGCCCGGCTTCGTGATCCGGTGTATCGATGTTTCCGGAAGCCGTATTGCTCGAGTTCACATCCAGGAGCAGGCCGAAATGGCGTCGGGAAACGGAAATGGTCGGGGCAAGGATTCGAAAGAGCGCTCGGAGTAGATCTCTCAGCGAACCCGTCCCAGGGCATGGGCCTTGAGGATGGCGAAAACTTCGCGCCCGGGTGATAAGTCGAGTCGACGAACGGCACCGGACGTCAGCTTGGCGCACAGGGGCTCTCCGGCATCGAGATGAACGAGGGTGTGGGCGCCGGCTTCGTCGCAACCGACCACCTGCGCCGGCAGAATGTTTCGCGCAGAGATGCCCCGGGGTTCCTCGGTCGCGAGTACGATCTCGTGCGCGCGGCAACCGATGGATAGGCGCGTGCCCGGCTCCAGCGAGAAGGGGACGATCAGACGCAGCCCGGTCTCTGTCTCTACGAGGTTGCCCTCGTCGGAAGCTATTGCGGTGACTTCGAGGACATTCTCCATGCCCAGGGTTTCGGCGAGGGGGAGAACGGCCCGACTCCAAAGAACTTCCCGGGGAGGCCCGGTATCGACGAGGCGACCCCGGTCGAGTACGGCCACCCGCTCGCCGATCAGCATGGCCTCGTCGGCGTCGTGAGTGATGTAGACGATTGGCAGGTTCATTTCGTCGCGAACCCGGAGCAGGTAGGGGAGGACCCGGGCCCGCAATGCGACATCGAGGGCGGCCAGGGGTTCGTCGAGGAGAAGAACCCGGGGTCCGGACGCCAGCGCGCGACCGAGGGCGACACGACTGCGCTCCCCCCCCGAAAGATCGTCTACGCGCCGCTTCAAGAGGTTGTCGAGTTCAAGGACTTCGATGGCCCGGGCCATCGAAGAGCGGCCCCCGTTTGCGGTTCGATGAATTCCGAAGGCCAGGTTTTCCGAGACGTTGAGATGGGGAAAGAGGGTGGGCGCCTGGGGGACCCAACCCAGGCCCCGGTCTTCGATTCGGAGTCGCACGCCGCTTTTGAAGTCGTCAAGGCAACGTCCACCCAGGTGGACTTGGGCCCGTGCTGGCTG
>DUCT01000194.1 GCA_012959665.1 Myxococcales bacterium
CCACTTTTCGGCGACGGCGGGGTTCTTCTTTTGCCATTGAATGAAGGCGAGCTGCACCGCGCGATCGCGGCCGGCGCCTGGCGCCCAAGCCTTTGCCCAGTTCAATGCGGCTTCGGGGTCTGTGCTTGCCCAACGCCGGGTCACGGCGGCGAACGCGCCATCGATCCCGGCTGTTTCACGGTTGCGTTCGACGAACTCCACCGCCACTGCATGATCATCCTGGGCGAGGATCCCCGCAGCTCTCTCCAGGGCGATTGCCTTGAAGCCGGTCTTGCCCGCTTCGGGAATACCCTGGGCCCAGGTCATGACCGCGCTGTGGCCATCCGCAAGGATTTCGCGAATCAAGATGCTGGTGAGTCGGGTTCTGGAGGGCGCATCGGGGAGCCCGGCGATATAGAGGGTAACGCCTTCGCGATCCTCTCCGTGGGCCCACGCCGCCACCAACCGGTCCAGGAGAAGAGCTTGCAGGTTGCTGTCGGCCACAGTTTGTGCGGCGGCGTGGGCAGCCTCGGGATCCTGGAGCGCCCAGCCGTAAATGACCGCGGCGGCGCCCTTGTTGCGGGTGTGATCGGGCCAGGTCAGGCTGCGTGCGAAGGCCGCCCGGGGGTCGAAGCGCGCCCACGCGCCCATGAAGAGTCGGAGCTCATCCTGGCTGAGCCAGCGCCGTCTCTTCTCCACGGCGGCCAGGGCAGGGGGCAGGTTCTCGGGGCCAAGTTCCTTCACGTAGCCGCTGATCACATGGGCCCGCTCGACCCAATCCCGGCTCTCGAGGGCCCGGGCGAATTCCTCGGTGGAGATGTGGGCACCGCTCGAGAAGAGCCGTGCCGTGTATTGGCCGCTGGCGAAAGCGATGACAACGAGTCCAACGCAAAGTAGTCCGATTTGTCGCGGGGTCACCGATTGCATCCTCCGGGCTGCACGGAGATAATAGGCGGCGGATTCATTCCGGTCCTGCCCAATCCCTTTTCCCCATCGGGGTGCGCCAGGACAGCGGATAAATGGTCAATGGGCCTGAAGAGACGAATCGGAGCCAGTTTGAAGAGAATTTCCATAGCGATCCTGATCGCCGGCGCCCTGGGCGGAGCATTTTCTTTGGGCCGGGGTTGGGATGCCCAGAGGTCTTCCTCCGAAGTGCCGACCGGATCGGGCTTTTCCCAGGTGGCGCTTGACGAAGCCTTGGCGGACAGGGATTGGGTCAACAGGACAACGGGGTTCAGTGGACAGGTACGGCACCTGAACCCCAACAACCTCGAAGCTTTTCTCGAGACCATCGACCGCAGCCCGGCGGATTTGACCAACGACGAGATGCGCCTCTTGATGCACGCCTGGACGCGCTTTGATCCCGAAGCAGCCTTCGAGTACGCGCTCTTTGCCCCGGAAGCAGAAAAGCGGCGAATGGCGGGCGCGGTCATCTACGGTTGGGCCCAGGGTGATCCCCTGGCCGCCCGGGGGGCGCTGCTCGGGATTCAGAATACCGATCTCGAGCAGTGGCTCGAGGAGCGCTTTGTGCTGGGCTGGATCAGTGGGGGAGGGCTTGGGGAGGCCCATGCCTACGTGGAGGCGCTGCCCGCCTCAAAGCGGCGGGAACTGCTCGTCAGCCAGATCGCCCAGGCCCTGGCTCGCCAGGGGGCCGGGGTTGTCATCGATTGGGCCGAGGGGGTCGATTCCCATGAGCTGGGTTTCAAAAAAACCGTATTCAGCAAGGCCTCGGGCGCCCTCGCCGAATACCACCGTCCCCAGGCCATTGCTTGGGTGACCGAACAGTACGGCCAGCCCCATGCCGAGGGGAGCGCAAGGCTCGTTGCCTTGAACTGGGCGGAATCGGATCCCGATGCAGCATTCGAGTGGCTGGCGTCCCTGCCCCCGGGCGAGGAAAAAAATCAGGCAGTGGGTTTCGTCTTTGCCTACTGGCTGAAGACGCAACCGGGAAAAGCCGCCGCCTGGCTTAAGGCCGCCGAATCGGCCGAGGCCCTGGACCCAGCGGTGCGTGCCGTGGCCCTGGCCAGGGGGGCAAAGGATCCCGCCGCCGGGCTCCAATGGGCACGACGCATTCATGACCCGGGCACTCGGGAGCGAGTCATGGTGAAGATTGGTCAGGTGTGGATCCAAGCCGACCCCGAGGCGGCGAAGATGTGGCTGGCAGTGAGCGGCCTGCCTCGTGCGGCCCACAAGAGTGTTCTCGGTTCGGCCGCTCCCAGTCGTTGACCCCCCCGGAAAGCGAGTTGCCCTAATGTTCGTTGTGTGCACCACAACAGGCAAGAGTTTCCAGAAGGCGGGGATGTGGATGGATGAGACGAAGGGATCGATGCCATGAAGACCTTCGT